>CAZIBD010000004.1:0-70469 GCA_964536935.1 uncultured bacterium
GGGCGCAGCTCTGGCGCGCCCCACGACCGAGGATGGGTGGCGAGCGCTAGTTGGGCGAGACGTTGGAGTTGAAGATGTCCCGGTAGATCTTCCAGGTTCCGTCGTTCTGCTGCCTGAAGACCGTGAGGAACTTGCCGTCGACGTGGTTACCGGCGTCGCCGATCTCGCCGCGCCGATCCTCGCGAGGCGCAGCGTCCAGGGTGTAGGTGCCGCGAGCATAGCCCCATGTGCCCGCCACCGTGATCTCGACGATGTTGATGTGGATGTCGTCGTCGTACTGCGTGAGAGCCGGCGCCATCCCTGCACGGATGGCTTGGAGGCCGCTTCTCATCGGCGCGCCAGGGGGCATCTGGACGCCCCCTGGCGCCCACAACCCCATCCATGACGCGAGATCGCCCGCGTCCACGGTGGCGGCGTACCGGCTCAACACCTGTTGGATGGCCGCTTGGTCGGCATTCACGATCTTGACGCCGTTCTGTGCCCAGACGGCGCCCATCGTTGCCGTGATGAGCGTGACCAACAACCACAGCTCGAGCTTGCGCGTCATCCCTGCTGTCCCCCCTTCGCTGTGCCCGGAAGATCTTCGCGCGTCGCGTCGTGTCACCTCCCCACCCGCGGTGCTTCACGCGGCTACGAACCGCCTGGCGCGACACGGAAGGTCGCGCCCTAGCAAGGAGCTGCACGGCGTCATGGAGCATGGCGGCGCCCACCCCAGTCCACGAAGCAAGCGGTGACGGATGCCAGCACTCATAGCGCACAGTTCCACCCACCGCCAGGGACGAATGTCCCGCGTCGGAGCCCGGCGTTCGATCCCGGATGGCACGTAGCCGTTCCATGGCACCGGCGCAGTGCCGTCCCTCACCGGAGGTCGGCGTGAGGCCCTGGCCGAAGACCGTCAGTCGATGCGCAGCGCGGCAGGATGCATGAGCCAGACCGGCTCACGCAGCAGGGTCTCCACCCCCCGCAAGAGCGCGCTGGGATCGGCGCTTGGCGGCATCTCCAGCTTCTTCGGCGCCGCGACGTTCCAGGCGGGTGCATCGGCGGGAAGCCCCGCCAGCTCGCGTGCGCGCACGATCGCGCGGTCCACGTCCCCCAGCTCATCGACCAGGCCCAGCTCGACCGCGTCTGCGCCTGTCCACACGCGCCCCCGGCCGATCTCGTCCACACGTTCTGGCGTGAGGTGGCGCCCGTCGGCGACGCGCTCGACGAATCGCTCGTAGACCTCGCGCTCGTAGCGTTCCACGAGCGCGCGCTCGTCGTCGTCCCAGCCACTCGCGGCGCCGAACATGGTGGCGAAGCGGCCGCGTGCGATCCGCTCGGGCCGGAAGCCGTTGCGAGCGTAGAACTCCTCCAGCACGAACTTGCCGGCCAGCACGCCGATCGATCCGGTGAGCGTGGTGGGCGCGGCCAGCACGCGTGTGGCATGGGTGAGCACGTAGTACCCGCCGCTCGCGGCCAGCCGCCCCATCACCGCGACCACCGGCTTGCGCGCCGCCAGGACGCTCACTTCGCGCCAGATGAGGTCGCTGGCCAGTGCCGAGCCGCCGCCGGAATCCACGTAGAAGACGACGGCTCGCGTCCTCGCGTCGCGACCGGCGGCACGGAGCGCACGCACCAGCGTCTCGCTCCCGGCGGTGGCGTTGCCGAACAGCGGCAGCGGCACGGGGCTGCGGCGGGACGCGCCGGTCACGATGTTCCCCTCGAGCGACACCACCGCTACCCGGCCCGATGCCACGGGCCCGACGGGCAGCGCCAGGAAACGCGCCCCTTCCTCGAAGGGCTTGTGGCCTGCGTCCAGCACCTCGTCCTCGTAGGCCACGCGGTCGATCATGCCGAGTTCTCGTGCCTCCGTGGCCGAGGTCACGCCGCGGTCGATCCAACCGCGCACCTCGTCCGCGTCGCGCCCGCGGCTTTCGGCCACCGCCACGACGTACGTCTGCTGCATGCTGTCCAGCAGCGCCTCGTACTGGCGGCGCTGCGCTTCGCTCATGGCGGGCAGGGCCAGCTGGTCGCCGGCGTTCTTGTACTCGCGGATGGCGATCTTCTCGAAGCGCACGCCCAGCCGGGCCAGGGCGTCGGCCATGAACAGCGTTGTGAGCGCCATGCCGTTCACCTGGAGGGTGGCGCTCTCGGGCAGCACGACCTCGTCGACGGAGGAGGCCAGGTAGTAGCCGGTGCCGGTCAGCTCGCTCGCCCAGGCCACCACGCGCTTGCCGCCCGCCCGAAGGCGCGCGAGCTGGTTGCGCAGCGCGTACGCCGTGGCCAGGTCGACATGGAGCTCTTCGAAGCGCAGCACCACGCCCTCGAGCCATGGAGCGCGCAGTACGGCATCCACGTGCTCGCTGAGCTCCTCGAGCGTGGTCGGACGCTCCATCGGCAGCAGCGAGGCGGGGGAGAAGCGCCGGCGTCTGGGTCGCCGCGCCGGGTAGCTGCCGTTCAGCTCCAGCACCAGCCAGCGCGGCCGCTCCCCCGGCAGCGCATCGGCGAGCGCGTTGCGGGCCCGCGTGGCACCGTTGCGGATCGTTCCCACCACTTGTTGGAGCGGGCGGCTCCTGTCCTCGTCGGGGCGTGGCATGGCGCAATCTACCAGCGGGTGGCACGGTTGCCGGTTCGCGTGGTTTCGGGTCGGGGGACCGGACCCGCGCTGAGCCGGGAGGTCGTGGAGGTTCGGGCGCCATCGCCTGGGATCGATGCAGTGATGGCGGCTGCCCGGACGACCTCGCGAGGCGCTATTCCTGGGACATGGCGGTGCGTGCTGCAGCTCGGGTGATCGTGGGATGCGTCCTCACGTTGGGGTGGACGGCGTGGGGTGGACTCGCGCGTGGGGAGTCGTTGCCCGACCCCGCCTACCCGGACCTGCGCCCCGAGCTGGTCAACCTGGCGTGCCCGACCCGCGAGCGAGCCGCCACGACCGAGGCGGAGCGCTTGCGCTGGGAGATGCGCTCGCGCTACGCGAAGCTGTTACCGCGATTCTTCGCCAAGGTCGGCGCGGAGGCGGAGGCGGTCCTGCTGATGCCGGTCGAAGGGGTGCGCGTCCGGCAGGTGGCCGACACCTGGGGGGCCGCCCGCGCCGGGGGCCGTTCGCACGAGGGCGTCGACATCTTCGCTCCGGCCGGCACGCCGATCCGTGCCGCCACGCCGGGCTTCGTGTATAGCATCGAGAGCTTGAGCCTGGGGGGCAACTCCGTCACTGTCGTTGGGGGTGGAGGGCGGCGTTACTTCTACACGCACTTGAGCGCTTTCGCGGAGGACCTGCGTGAGGGGCAACACGTCACCGCCGACACCGTGCTCGGCTACGTCGGCAACACCGGTGACGCCGCGAACACGCCGCCGCACTTGCACTTCGGCGTGTACGACGGTGCTGCCGATACGTGCGCATGGGACGCCATCAACCCCTACCCGCTTCTCATCGACCGCTAGGGGGGTCGTCCGCGCTCGGGGGCCCGTGGTGGGTACGGCTTCGGTCAGAGAGCGGTATCATGACGTACGTGAGCGGAAGCTCCCGTTGCGGTTTGCCCTTTATGACGGGGACTGAGCACGCTTCGATGGCGCGAACGGGCTCGGGTAACATCGGACTCAACGTCCTCTCCCACGGAAGAATGGAAGACCCTGCGTTAGCAGCAGCGGCGTGGGTGGCCCTCCGATGAGCAAGGCGACCCGACTCTACCTGGCGTGGCTCGTGGCGTTGGCGTCGATGCTCGGTAGCCTGTACTTCTCCGAAGTGCGCCACTTCGTGCCGTGCGCGATGTGCTGGTACCAGCGCACCATGATGTACCCGCTGGTGGTGATGTTGGCGATTGCCAGCTACCGGCAGGACATGGCGATCCGCCGCTACGTGGTGCCCATGTCCTCCTTGGGCATGGCCGTCGCGTTCTACCAGGTTCTGGAGCAGCACATCCCGGGCTTGACTGTGCCGGGGGCATGCCAGTTGACGGTCCCGTGCAACGTCCACCACATCGACTGGCTGGGCTTCATCACGTTGCCGCTGCTGTCGCTGATGGCCTTCGGTGCGATCACGGTGCTGCTGTCGCTCAGGAATGCCCGGCCCATGACGCGCACGTGAGTGACGCCATGGTGCGGTCGTAGCGTCCTGCCGCGTCGCTTACGACCGTGCTTTGCGGACCGGGACGTACGTCGCTACGCTGCGCCAGGCAACCAGCAGGATGCCGACCATGGCCGCGATCTCGACGGCCGCGAAGAACACGTACGTCGTGTCGGCGCTTCCTCCCCCACGATGAAGGCAGCGGTCAGGACCGTGGCTGCCGTACTCAGCCAGCGGTTGACAGCCGTGGGCAGGACGAGGCTCAGGAACACCATGGCGATCGGGACCTCGATGAGCACCGAGAACACCAGGAGGAGCCCCGGCGTGAGGTCGAACCCTACGGCGCCGTCGAGGATGCTCTGCAGCGTCCCGGGATGCAGGAATCCCACGATGTCGGCGAAGGCCATGTTGAACATCACCACGGCCCAGAGCGCGGATAGCTTGATCCTCGTTGGTTCCACGTGCGGACTCACTTCCGTTGGCGAGTGACGGAGACGTGCCAGAGCACGCCGATGCCGATGAAGAAGACGCCGAGGCCACCGAAGAAGCCGGCGAAGAAGATCCCTATGCCCTGCAAGCCCATGTCGCTCCTCCCGTCATGCCACGCGCGGGGCGAACGCGAGCGCCGCGACGACGATGGCGAGGCTCGCTGTCGCGCCGAGGATGCCCTGCTCGGTCAGGTGACTCGGTCGGCCGTTCCACGAGGTCACGAATGCGAGCATGCCCACGGTGCCCCCTGCCACGGCCAGCGTTCGCCAGGCGACGATGGCGCCCGGCGCGAATACCACCAACAAGCCACACGCCAGCAGCATCACGCCGGCTGTCACGTGCATGGCGAGGGTCGTGGTCCGCAGGGTCGCGGCTCGGAAGACCCGGCGGAGGAGCCTGGACGTGCCGTACGAGCGCTGGAAATCGTTGACGAGATAGACGGCGAAGGGGATGTAGACGTATCCATGGATGACGATGAGGAGGCCGATGACGTGGCGAAGCCAGGCTGGCATGTCGGTTCCCTCCGATCTCGCTTGCGTCGCGTGGGGCCTACGCCGCGCGCTGCCGGATCTCCGGTGCGCGTTGCCCTCGGCGGCCGGCCGCGGTGAGGGCCAGGGACGCGGCCCACAGGACCGCAGCCCAGACGAGGATGTAGACGAGAAGGCTCGAACCGCTGACCGCGGGTTGCAGGAGGAGGGTGCTCAGCACCAGGCTCACGTGCATGAGCACGACGAGCAGCAGGCTGTCGGTCCGGTCGTGCACCCAGACCATCAGCGTGCGGAACGGGGGGAGCCAGGAGAACAGGCGCGCGAGCAGAAGCGCCAGGCCCAGGGTGGTGGCGAAGCTGCTCCCTTCCCAGAAGAGCGGGAAGTGCCAGACGCCCCACACCAGTCCGAGCAAGAGCCCCGCGGCGAAGACGTCATGACGTCGCCGAAGGCGAGGCACGGCGAAACCCGTCCAGCCGAGCTCCTCGAAGAGTCCGATCATGACGCTTGAGGCGAGGGCCGCTGTCAGCAGACCGCCCCTGTCGCTCGAGGTGAGGATCGCCGGCAGGTACCTGGGCGCGAAGAACCCGAGCCCGAAGGAGGTGACCGCGGCCACCGCTGGCGCGATGAGGACGGCGACGGCGTACCAACCCAGCGGAAGGCGCCACCGCAGGAGGCGCGATCGCAGCTCCCGATAGCCGGTCGCTCCATCGAGCAGGCCTATGAGCAGAAGCGCAGCCAGGGTCGGGCCTGCCAGGATCGCCAGCCCTGCCGTGACCGACTGGAGTTGGTCGGCCGATGCGGGGAAGGCGCCGGGACCCAGCGCGAGCGCCAGGCACCCCCATGAGATCAGGATCGTCAGAGCCGCATACGTCAGTACCGCGTGCCGCTCGAGGCGCGTGAGGAACGGGGTCATGCCGCTGCTCCCTCCCTGGTCGAGCGCTCACCCACCACGATGGTGATGGGGAGGAGCACCACCGCTGCGAGGAACGCGTAGACGAACGCGTTCGAGATGTCCACGTCGAGGACGACCGCGGCGAAGAGGGAGCCTAGGACGAGGAAGACGATATCGATCAGCGAGAGCCAGAAGAGCCAGCTCCACAACACGCGGCTTGCGACTCGTTGCCCCCTCGCTCGCCTGCGTTGCGCTGCGATGGCGGCTGCGCCTGCGCACAGGCCGATGGCGGGCGGCCCGACGCCGCCTCCAACGAGCAGCATGAGCGTGGAGAGGCCGACCAGCACCCATCCGTGGGCCGGTCCTCGCGCCGGCCGCAAGGCTACGGTGGTGAGCAGCAGAGCGAGCGCGGCCGTCAGGAGGCCCGTGGCGAGCAGGTTCGGGATGACGGTGAGCCCGGGCTCGCCCCCGAGGTTGTCGGCGATGGGGCCGGTCGTCCAGGAGGGGATGAACAGCGTTGTGGTGGTGACGTTTCCTTGAGCCACCTCCCCGATCCCGTGGACCAGGCCGCCGATCCCGGCGAGCACGCCCCACGCACGTGCAGCGGTCGCAAGGTCGGGTTCCGGTCGGGTGCGCGGGCGGCGATCGGTAGGGAGGGTGCGGCGCGATTGCATGTCAGGGCGCCCGCCGGTTCGGTTTCGGGCCGGCGTGCGTAGCGAGAGCGCGTCCCGGATCAGGTGGCGGCCGTCTCATATCCGTGCTCCTCCGAGCGCGATGCCGTGGCGAGGCCGATGAGTCGCCAGCCTGCGGCGACGAACCAGAAGACGAACAGGAGCCACCACCAGAAGTAGCTCACCCCGATCACGCCGAACAGGGAGAGGGCGAGGAACGCGGAGGCGGAGGTGGCGATCCCGAGGTAGGCGACGGCGCGGTGGAACACGCCACGCAGCATGGCCAGCGACAGGAAGAGAATGCCCACGGCGAATACGCTCTCGTACATGGGGTTGAAGGCGTTGTTCTGCGCGATGAGCGGCATGGCGGCGGTTGCGATCGAGGCGGCTTGAATCGAGGCAGCGGCGGCGTACTTGTCGCTGAGGTCGATCAGGCCGAGCAACACCGGGTAGTAGGCGAGGAAGAGGACCTGGCAGGTGATGCCGATGAGGGCGCCGAGGGCGGCGAGGCTCCTGTTGACGCGCTCGAGCGCGAGGTAGAGCGCAGCGAAAGTGATGATGGCGAAGATGCTCGACACCAGCACGGTGGTTTGCAGGATGAAGTACCAGAGGCGGTGGCTCGCGATGAAGGCAAGCGTCTCTTCGCTGGTGATCTCGAGCGCGTGATAGGGCGTCGTGGTGATGAGCACGAAGGGGACGACGAGTCCGACGAGGATGTAGGCGAGCGCGGAGATGCCGCCTGCGAGGTAGAAGCCGCTCCAGCTTGTGGCGGGCTGTGGGCTCGTAACCCGATCACCGGCACCGGTGGTGCCTCGAGCGCGTCTGCGAACAGCCATCTGAGCCCCTCCCAAAGGTCTCCCCCAGGTCGCTGCAGGTCGCACGTCGATGATGAGACCGATGCGAAGGTAGCGGGGCCGGGCGCGTCGCGGGTCGGTACAGGGCCCACGTTCCTGTCAGAGTTTGGACCACCTGCCGGGTCAGGGCGCGCGTGCGCTCTCGGCACTCGACCCCGTGTTCGCCGCCCACGCTTCGAAGAACGGTTGCGATGAGGCGGACGGGGTCGGGCCTAGAAGGCGTAGGTCAGGCTCAGCCTGAGCTGGCTGTTGTTGCGCCAGGCGCCGTAGCGGCTTCCCTCACGGCCGTAGAACACGGCGAGGTCGGCGGTGCCTGTCACGCCGTCGGCGAACGTGTAGCTGAGCTGTGGTCGGAGCATGCCGCTGCCATCGGTGAAATCGTGGAGCCAGGCGGCCTGGGCCGACAGGCGCGCGCTGGCGTCGTACTGGATGGTCGCCAGCGAGCTGATCTCGGTGATGGCGTTGTCCTGTCCCTGGTCGGCGTTCGTGTGCTCGACGATGCCTTCGAGGGTCCCGACGGCTCCGCTGGCGAAGGTGTGCTCCGCTTCCAGCACGGCCCGATACCCGGGATTTCCGATGGCCGGGTCGGTGCCGTTCGGGTCGTGCGTGAAGGTGTAGGCGGCCTCGCCGCGGAAGACCGCATGGGAGGTGGCGAGGGAGAAGTCGGCGCCCAGCAGATCGTAGCGATCGTAGTTCAGGACGGGTTCGAGGAGCACCTGGCCGGCCGTGCTCGTCGCGACGAGGTTGGCCGAGGCGGTGGGGGTGGTGCGGATACCGTGGAAGTAGGCGACGCTGACATCGCCCCCGCTGAGGACGCTCAGGTCGAGGGTGGCGCGGGCGCCGAACTGTACGTTCGCGAGCTTCGCTTCGGGGAGATTGTCCACGGTGGCGGCCTGGCCCACGATGGTCACGCCAGGCGGCGGCGTGATGCTGGTCGACGTGGTGGTCTGCCAGGCGGGCCCCGGCTCCTGGGACGCACGGAAGACCGGGATCACCACGAGATCCAACTTGACGCCGTCGGGCTGGTCATGGACGATCGCCCGGATCATCGGAACGGGGATGCGCTGGGCCGCCGGGTCGGCCACGGGGTAGGTGAGGTCGCGCGGGTTGAGGACATCCTCCGGGTTGACGGCGTCGGTCGATCCCCAGAACGCGATCTGCTGCCCCACGATGAGATCGGTGTCGCCGAGGTAGACCGTCGCGTAGGCCTTGCCGAGGTGGACGTCGGTCTGGCCCGTCGCCGCGTCGTAGCACCCGATGAACTCGGCTTCGTAGCTGGCGTCGGGCAGGACGCCGGAGCCGACGTTGCCGTTGGCGTGAAGCGTCAGGCACGACGCGGCGATGGGCAGCGTACCGTCGAAGGCAACGCCGAAGGTGGCCTTCACCTCGCCCCCCAGGTGGATGCTGGCCTGGGCGGCGGCCGTTGCGGCGAGGACGAGGAGCAGGAGGATGACGAGGGCGCGCCGCATGCTCACCTCCTCAGGAAGCGTTCGGTGAAGACTTCGGCGGGGATCGATTTCTCGACGGAGAAGTCGCTCTCCTGGATGGTGGTCGTCGAGCCGCTGGCGACGGTCTTCATCTGGAAGTCGGTGGGCAGGGTATAGCCGCCGACCTCAGCGGTCTTGTTGATGGTCATGACCTTGAGCAAGCCACCGTTGCGGTAGAACTCGATCCGGGTGGGGATCAGCGTGGCCTCGGGGATCTGGAGGATGAGCTTGTCGTAGGCGGTATCCGCACCCGGCTTGGGCGTGGACTCCACCACGTAGACCGGACCGGGGTCGACCTTCAGAAGCTTGCTCTCGTACTTCTTGCTGGTGCCGCTCTGGAGGTCGGTGATGTCTTCGTAGGAGAAGTCGGAGCCGAAGAAGGCCTCCTGCTTCTGGCCCCCGGCGATACGGCGGGTCCGGTCGAGGGCGGGAAGGTAGATCATGGACTGCGTGGAGCCGTCGGCCAGGGTCGTCGAGAGGAAGCCCGAGCCTTTGATGTCGGCCGGGGCCGTGAACTTCACAACCTCCTTGTTCCCGTCGTCGGCGCTCCAGACTTGCATCTGGCGCGTCAGGGACTGACCGGACTCCGTGGTGATGGTCATGGTCATGGCGGAGACGAGGTTGGCCGGACTCCGCCGGTTGTCGACGGCATTCATGACGGCCTCGCCGGTGGTGTACTTCTGCGCGTGCGTGAGGCCGCCGGCGCCTACCATCGAGATCGCGGCGAGGACCGTGAGGAACGTACGGCTAGACATGCTTGGGTACCTCCCGTTTGGCCGCCCGGGTCGGGCGGGGGTTGCGTAGGAAGACGAGGCATGCCGCCGGGAGCAGGATCAGCGACATGATGCCGATGGACACCACGGTGAAGTCCATCAACATGCCGAGCGTCCGAATCGGCACGAAGTTGCTGGTGATCATGGCTGCGAAGCCTGCCCCGAGCGTGAGGGCCGTGAACACGATGGAGCGACCGGAGGTGGTGAGGGTCCGCTCCATGGCGGTCTCGGGCGTGTGGCCGCGCCGCCGCTCCTCCATGTACCGGACCGTGAGGTGGATGGCGTAGTCGCCGACGCCGATGGCGAGCGTGCCCAGAAGCATGGTCGCGAGGTCGAGAGGGAGGCCCAGGTAGCCGAGCACGCCGTACTGCAGCACGATCGTGACGAGCAGCGCCACGATGGTCACGAGCGCGGCTCGCAGGGACCGCACGAGGCTGTCGATGATGATGACGAGGCCGATCGCAAGTGTCAGGCTGACGATGAAGTCGTGCAGCAGAGCTTCCTGAATGGCAAGCTGCAGGAGCAGGGGTCCGGTGTATCCGAGCTGGGCGCGTTGCCCGATGGTGGTGGCGGCGACGCCCTCGATGGCATGGAGGATCTGCTGGACGTGCTCCGTGGAGCTCGCGCTGGTGGTGATCTGGATGAGGCCCTGCTGGTGGTCGATGGTCATGAGCTGGGTGATGTCGCTGACATTCCCGGACATCTGGTAGACGAGCAGCTCCTGGGCGACGGCCTGGGAGGTGGTGGGGAGGCCGTCTGTACCGGTGAGTGCCTGGTGGATGGTCTGGATCACGTCGGCGATGGAGGTGCTCGCCCCCACGCCGGGGATGGTGTCCACGCGGCGCTCGAAGGCGAGCATGGCGCGCAACAGTCCCGGGTCCGTCAGATCGCCCTTGACGCGCACCTCCACCTGGCTGGTACCTCCGAAGACGCGGGACACGATGTCGAAGCTCTTGCGCAAGTCGGAGTCCTTGCGGAAGTAGCTCAGGACCGCGGTGTTCGGCACGATGCGGCTGGCGCCGAAGCCGCCGACGGCGGCCAGGGCTGCCGCTGCGATGAGGATGGCTCTCTTGTGGCGGGCGATTGCGTGGGCGAGGCGGCGGAGGCGGCCGCTCATGGCGGTGGGTCCCTCGTGAACCGGAACGCGCCGGGGGGTGGGCAGGAGATGCAGGATCGCCGGAAGAAGCAGCAGGGAGGCCACGAGGGCCGAGAACACGCCGCCGGCCGTGAGCAGACCCATGGCCCGGACCGTGGGGATGGAGGAGAGCACGAGCGTGGTCATGGCGGCCGAGATCGCCACGCCCGAGATCAGCACGCCGAGGCCCGTCTCGGTCACGGCCAGCCGAATGGCGTCGTCCTTCGATCGCCCCATCGCCAGCTCGTAGACGTAGCGCCCGAGCAAGTGCAGCGAGAAGGAGCTACCCACCGCCAGGATCGCTACCAGTCCGATGACGTTGAGGAGCGTTAGAGAGGCGCCTAGCCACCCCATCGTGCCCACGGTCCAGATCGCTCCGATGGCGATCGCCAGTAGCGGCAGGAAGGCGCCGCGAAGCGAGCGGAAGTTCAGGTAGAGCATCAACACGATGAGCAGGGCGGCAAGGCCGACCAGGAGGGGCAGGTCGCGACTGGCGATGTTCCGCATCCCGACCTCGAACAGCGGCGTTCCGGCCAGGTGGGCCGGTCCGTGCCAGTCGGACGCCAGGGTGCTCCGGACCGCGCGTACGACGGCGTTCGGATTGCTCGTGTCGCCGACCTGCAGGAGGACCGATGCGGCCGTTCCCTGATCGTTGACAAGGCGCCCGTGCCCGTAGAGGCTCGAGCTCGCCAGGAAGCCGCGGATGCCGGCGATGGCTGCCGGGCCGAGATGATGCGGATCGACGATGTTCTCGACACGCAGAAGGCCGTTGTCATCGGTCATGCGGTTGGCATTGGCCACGCTGGTGACGCGTTGGACGCCCTGGATCCGCTCGAGGTCGGTGGTCAGGCGATCGATGCTGGTCAGGGCTTGCGGCGTGTAGATGTCGCCCTGGAGCACCGCGACGAGCAGCTTGCCGGCGCCGAAGGTCTTCTCCACGTCGTGGTAGAGGAGGGTCGTAGGAGCCGTCGCGGGATACATCGAGGAGATCGACTCGTCGAGCACGATCCGGGGCAGGCCGATGCCGGCGAGAACCGTGAGCAGGGCGAAGCCGGCGATGACCAGGCGGCTTCTGGACAGCGCGATCTCGGCGAGCTGCCTCATGTGGGCGCCTCCCATCCGCGGCCGGCTGCGCGCCCGCCTACGGGTCCAAAGAGACCAAAAAACAAGCGCTGCAAAGCCGCTGAGAGCCCCGTCACGTTCCTGCCTCCTTGCCGGCGACGAGGGGGTCGAGCGCAGCCCTCAGGTTCATCGCCAGGCGACGCCAGTCGCTGTCCGCCATCCCGCCGACCGTGCCGAGGTAGGTCCTCGTGTGCCCCGCCATCTCGTCGAGCCACGCGTCGTCGCCGACGCCGCTGCCGGCGAGCACCCCGATGGCGAGGCCCCCGAGGAGAAGGAGGTCCTCGCGGGAGACGGCGTCGCCCGACACGAGCAGCGGCTCGATGTGCTTGTTGAGTCGTGCCCAGTGGCCGGAGCGCCAGACGCGCAGCGTGAGGACGGTGGCGACCTCGGTGCAGTAGCGCAACGCGGGAGGATCGTCCTGCGGCATGCGCGCCAGCACGTCCATGACCACGTCGCTGTCTTCGAAGCGGCCGCTGCGCACGCGCTCGAGGAGCGCGTCCGTGACGTGCTCCCAATCGCCCTGGGGGGCCTCCGCGGTCAACTCGGCGATGACCTGGTGTGCCTTCGGCGTTGGCGCGAACACGATGATCGAGCGTCCCGACTGTCGCTTGCCTTCCTGAAGCTGATACTCGGACCGCACGTAGCCGCGCTCCTCCAAGAGCCGCATCATGTCGTAGGCGGTGAAGGGGCTCACCCCCAGGCGCTCTGCCAGGCGAGAGTAGTGGATGGGCTCGGCGTGCTCGAGGTAGAGGTCCACCAGGTTGCGGATGAAGGCTTCCTGGCGGCCGGTGAGTTCCATACAAGAATTCCTAGAAGACCAAAGAGACCAAATAAGTATGGCGCCGCCGTGCCTGGGATGTCAAGCTTCCGGGTTCGGGGCACCCGGCCCAGGGCCGAGCCTCGTGCACGGGGGGCGCGTTTCGAAGGCCTCAGCGTCCGGGCGGAACTCGCCAGGGATCGCCGAGGAGCCTGAGGTAGTCGGGCAACATGTCGCGTACGACCTGACCGGCGGCGTCCTCGATCGAGATCGGCCTTCGTCCTTGCAGCCACCAGGAGGCGACCTCGGTGAACCCACCGATGAAGAACCGAAGGGTCATCGCGAGGCGTGGCGATCCGGTGGCGCCCGGGTCCTCGAGGGCGATCGGTTCCACCATCAGCTCGTAGAGAGCTTCCTGGAACAGGCCCCGGAACACCGGCGCTCCGGGGCGGCCCAAGATCCTGCCATAGAACGCTTCGTGCTCGGCCAGGTGACGGAACATGCGGGCAACGTGCGGGACCCACGCATCGGCTCCGTCCTGGTCCGCGGGGAGGCGAAGGGCCCAGACCTCCTGTCTCAGCTCGTCGAAGAGCGTCTGCATGCAGTCCCGGTACAGGTCCACCAGTCCGTCGTAGTGCAGGTAGAAGGTGGAACGGTGGAGGCCGGCGTTGCGCGTGATCGCCGCGATCGTCAGGCTGCCGATACCGGCTTCGGCCACGAGGCTCATGACGGCCCCGAGGAGGGCCGCTCGCGTCCTCAGTGTTCGGGGGTCGCTGGGCGACGCCTTCATCGACATCCTCCGCTTCCTTGTCGACCAATCGACGGATGGCTCGACCGTGTCGACCGGTCCCGTCCCGCAATCTGTACCATGCCAATCATCGACGCCCTGTCGATTAGATGCCGGAGCGCGGAGTGCATCGACCATGACCATCATCCTCGACAGGATCCTTGCCCAACCCGTCCCCGTCCCATGGTTGCTCCAGGACCTGCTGGCCCTCGTCCTGGGCTTGCTGGTGCTGGTGTTCGTCGTTCGCCGCGAGGGGCGACCCTGGCTTCTGATCCTGGAGCTGTTCGCGTTCGTCTTCCTCTATGCCTCCGTGTACGAGAACGCAGCCGTCGTCATGGGGCTGTACTCGTACGGTCGCTCCGTCGTGATGATCGGCTCGGTGCCGGCTTCCGTTCCGATCATCGAGGCCTGCGTGCTGATCACGGGACTCTGGTTTCTCGAGAAGACCGCGCTGCCGCGCTGGACGTGGCCCCCCATCATCGGGCTGTTCGGCATGCTGCAGGACTTCTCGCTCGACCCCCTGGCGATCCGCCAGGTCTTCGTCACGGGCGGCGCGGCATCGGGTCGTTGGAACTGGCTGATCGACCCCGCCACCCAGGCCAACATCCTCGGGGTGCCGGTGTTCAACTTCCCGGGCTGGATGCTGATCATGCTCTACGCTTCCGGCTGCCTCCTGCTGGGACGCTGGTGGTATCGCAGGAGCGGCGAGCGGGTGCTCGTCGGTGTCGTCTATCCGTTCCTCGGCATGGTCGTCGCCCTGGTCTTGATGGTCAGTCCGCTCTCCAGGTTCCTGCTATGGCTCGCCCCCGTGCTTGCGCAGGGCGGTGTCGGCGAGTGGATCATGCTGTCCGTGCACCTGATGGCCCCGGTCGTCCTGCTGGTCCTGCTGTGGCGCGGCAAGATGAGCCGGCCCTTCACGCGCGATGACCTTCCTGTCTTCGTGGTGCCCATCGCCCTGCACCTGTCCGATGTCCTCTTCACCATTGCGGGGGGCTACTACAGCATCCTCTGGATCGTGATCGCGGCCGGTCTGGTGCAGGTTGGGCTGCTCGTGTTCGCCTGGGCCAACAACCGCGGAGCGGCGCCCTCGTCCGGTGGTCTCGCGCTCGGCAGGGGCCCTGCGAAGGCGTCGGAGGCGACGTGAATCTGGCGCGGCGGGGCTCTTCAGGGACCAGCGTGCCTTCCAAGGTGGCGGGACGTCTCCGGGGCACGCCCCAGCAGCTTCGCGAATCCGGGAGCCTGTCGGGATGAGACGGATCCCGGACGCCACCGTGGCGTTCCTGGTCGCGCTGCTCTGTGTTGCCGCGGCGAGCGCCCAGGATGCATCGAGTCCGTACAAGAAAGGCGACTTCGTGAAGAGCTACCGCGTGGCGGTCGCCACCGACACGGCGACGTCCCAGACGTTGGCCGCCAAGGCCGCCGTGGCGTTTGCCCTGTTCGAGGCGACGAGCGATCCCGTGCGGCTCGATTGGTTCCAGCGGGGTGCGGATGCAGCCCAGCACGCCTTGAAGCTCCAGCCGAAGGCCGTGGGGGCGCTCCTGGCGCTGGCGCAGGCGAAGGGCGAGGCGGCCCTCCTGCGCGGGCCCCTTCAGAATCTCGGAGTCGCCGGTGAGACGCGTGATCTGCTGCGGCGTGTGCTCGAGCTCGAACCCGAGAATCCCAACGCGCTGGTCGGTCTCGGGGTATGGAACCTCGAGATCACCGATCGGGGCGTCGGTTGGATGTTCGGGGCACATCGCAAGGGTGCCCTGGTCATGGTCGAGCGCGGCATCGAACGAGCGCCGGACGACATCGAGCTGCGGATCGAGTATGGACGGGCCCTGCAACTAGCCGGTGACGCGGCCGCAGCCCGCAGCCAGTTCCAGCTCGTCCTGAAGCTGACACCGACCTCGGCGGCGGACCGCTTCCGGCAGCAACGCGTTGCCGAGTACCTGGCCGGAAAGCGAGCCTCCCCTTGACGTCCGAGCGGGCACACCGGCGCGTACAAGCCCGGCGCCACCCGCGCGTGGCGGCGACTCGACGCGGCTCCGGCGTGTCGGTCGGGCGAGCAAGGGGACGGCCTCGAGAGGACGGATCATGAAGGTACGCGGAAAGACCATCGTCGTGACAGGAGCGGGGAACGGCATCGGGCGCGAGCTCGCGCTCCTGCTCCTAGCCCGAGGTGCGAAGGTCGCGGCTGTCGATATCGTCGCAGTGTTTCTCCGTGAAACCGCGGAGCTGGCGGGCGACGATGCAGGGCTCGCCCTGTTCGAGGCCGACGTCGCGGACCGACGGGAGGTCGAGGCACTGCCCGCACGCGTCGTGGAGCGTCTTGGCGCGGTCGATGGGATCATCAACGACGCCGGCATCATCCAACCGATGGTCAAGGTGGCGAACCTCGACGGTGCGACGACCGACCGGGTGTTGGCGGTGAACCTTCAAGGCGTGATCAACATGACGAGAGCGTTCCTTCCCGATCTGCTGCAGCGGCCGGAGGCCCACATCGTCAACATCTCGAGCATGGGCGGGTTTCTCCCCGTTCCCGGGCAGACGGTTTACGGCGCGTCGAAGGCAGCGGTGAAGCTCTTCACCGAGGGCTTGCACTCGGAGTTGAGGGACACTCGTGTGCGTGTGACGGTGGTGTTCCCGGGCGCGGTCGCCACGAACATCGCGGTGAACTCCGGGCTGGGCGATCTGACCGAGGCTGTGGCGGGCGGGAAGGTTCCGGCCATGGTGCCGCCCGGGACGGCCGCGCGACGCATCGTGGACGGCATGGAGCGTGACCGCTATCGGGTGCTGATCGGGCGCGATGCCAGGCTCATGGACGGCTTGTACCGTCTCGATCCGCGACGTGCCGCGGCCTTCATCTACCGCCAGATGCGCTCTATCCTGCCTGCGTGAGGGCGCCCGGCGGGGTCCTTGCTCCCTTGACGGTGGCCCGTCCAGGCTATATATTTCAATCATGGCTGTATCAACGTCTATTGAATCAAGGGCGCTGCCGGCGATGGACGGGGGCGTGGCCGATGCCCTCGCGGGAGCGTTCAAGGCGTTGGGGGACCCCACCCGCTTGCGGATCCTGGCGGTGCTGGCCGATGGAACGCATTGCGTGTGCGAGATCCAGGAGGTGGTGGACGTCCCGGGCAACCTTCTCTCGCACCACTTGAAGGTGCTCCGGGAAGCGGGCCTCATCGAAGGTGAGCGGCGTGGCCGCTGGATCGACTATCACCTTGTCGGCGGCGCGCTCGAGCGTCTGCGCGGCGTCTTGCCGCCCGACCCGGTCGATCTGGGGCTCGACCTGACGCGTTGCGCCGATGCCTGTGCGCGCGAGGAGGGGCGGGCGTGAAGACGGCGGCGCGGGCGCCCTCGCTGGGCGGGTTTCCGGCGGTTCGTCTGGCATTCGCTGCAGCCGTGTGGGTGGCGTTGTACGTCGTGAAGGGGCCGGTCTTCGATTGGCTGGTGTACGACGCGCTCGGCCTGGCGCGCTCGACCCGCTTGGCCGATGCGGTTCACTTCTTCCTGTTCGACACGGTGAAGATCGTGCTGCTCCTGGTGGGCATCATCTTCGCGGTGACGGTGTTGAGGAGCTTCTTCAGCGTGGAGCGGACCCGCGCGCTGCTCGGCGGGCGGCGCGAGGGCGCCGGTAATGTGCTTGCGGCGGGCCTCGGTGTGGTCACGCCGTTCTGCTCGTGCAGTGCCGTCCCGGCCTTCATCGGCTTCGTCGCCGCGGGGGTGCCGCTGGGCGTGACGTTGTCATTCCTGATCGCCAGTCCGATGGTCAACGAGATCGCGTTGGTGATGCTCTTCGGACTGTTCGGCTGGGGCATCGCCGCGCTGTACCTCGCCAGCGGGTTGACGCTGGCGGTGGTGGCCGGGATGGTCCTCGGTCGGCTGCGCCTCGAGCGGTGGGTCGAGCCGTTCGTGTTCGAGACCCGCCTCGGTGGGCAGGTGCTGGACCCCAGCCGCCAGCTCACCTGGCCGGAGCGCGTGCAGATGGGCGTGGAGGAGGTCAAGAGCATCCTCGGGAAGATCTGGCCCTACCTGCTGGTGGGTATCGGGCTGGGTGCTGCCATCCACGGCTGGGTGCCGCAGAGCTTCTTCCTTCGTTACGCGGGTCCGAGCAACCCGCTGGCCGTTCCCGTCGCGGTGTTGCTGGGCATCCCGCTGTACTCCAACGCTGCCGGCATCCTGCCGTTGGTGGAGGCGCTCCATGCCAAGGGGCTGGCGATGGGGACCACGCTGGCGTTCATGATGGCGGTGGTGGCGTTGTCGCTGCCGGAGATGATCATCCTGCGGCGCGTGCTCAAGCCGCGGCTCATCGGTGTCTACGTTGCGGTGGTGGGGGTGGGGATCCTGGCCACCGGCTTCCTCTTCAACGCCGTGCTCTGAACCATCGGCTTCGAAAGCGTTTCACGAAGGAGGTGCGTCATGACCATCAAGGTCCTCGGTTCCGGTTGCCCCAACTGTCAGCGTCTCGAGAGCAACGTGCGCCTGGCGCTCGAGAACACGGGCATGGAGGCCACCGTCGAGAAGGTGACCGATTACGGTTCCATCCTGGGGTACGGCGTGAGCAGCACGCCGGCGCTCGTCGTCGACGAGAAGGTGGTGCTTGCCGGCCGGGTGCCCAGCCCCCAGCAGCTCGAGAGCCTGCTCCGAGGCGCCTGAAGTCATGGGCTCGGGCGTCGATCCGGACGTGATGAAGGAGGCGAAGGGCAGCGTGGGGCAGCACTACCGCGTGCGCTCGGAGCGCAGCGCCGACGGTCTGCGGGCGCGCACCCGGGTGAGGCAGTTCAGCCTGGATACCGGTGCGCATCGTGGGGACCTGGAGGCGGGGCCGAACGCCGTCGAGACACTCCTCGCGGCCATCGGAAGCTGCCTGCTCACGGGGCTGGGCATGGTGGCCGAGGGGAGTCGCATTCCCCTCGATGCGGTCGCGATCGATCTGGAGGCAGAGCGCAGCGACCAACCGCCGCGCATCACCTCCGTGAGGTACGCGATCCACCTGGACAGCGGCGCTCCCGACGAGCGGCTGGCGCGGCTCGTGGAGCTCGCTGAGCGAAACAGCACCGTGTTGGGGTCGCTCCGTGGCTGCGGCTTCGCCATCGAGGGGCAGTGGGACCGGGCCGCGTCGACGGCGTGAAGGATGTGAGCCGGTGCTGCTGACGAGGTGGTCGCGGGACGTCGGTGAGGCTGGCGCTGTGTCCGACGGATGGGTCGGGGGGAAACACGCTTGAACGGTCGGACCGTTGGCGCCTCCGGATTGTCGGCCCGTGATCGATTCCTCACGGTGTGGATCTTCGCGGCCATGGCGATGGGCATCGCGCTCGGCGCTCTGCTGCCGGGCATCGACGGCGTACTGCAGCGCGTGCAGGTCGGTGCTACCAACGTTCCCATCGCGGTCGGGCTCATCCTGATGATGTATCCGCCGCTGGCCAAGGTCCGCTACGAGCGGCTCCCCAGCGCTTTCGGTGACCGTCGCGTGCTGGCGCTCTCGCTGGTCCAGAACTGGGTGGTGGGGCCGCTGTTGATGTTCGCGCTGGCTCTGCTGTTCCTGCGTGACCGCCCGGAGTACATGGTGGGCCTCATCCTCATCGGGCTGGCGCGCTGCATTGCGATGGTGATCGTGTGGAACGACCTGGCTGCGGGGGATCGCGAGTACGCCGCCGGGCTGGTGGCGCTCAACAGCCTGTTCCAGGTGTTGCTCTACGGGGTGTATGCCTACCTCTTCGCGACTCTGCTGCCCGACTGGCTCGGTTTGCAGGGGCGTGTCGTGGCCATCTCCATGGGCGAGGTGGCTCGGGCCGTGCTGCTCTATCTCGGCGTGCCGTTCGCGATGGGGGTGCTTAGCCGCGTGGTGCTCATTCCCGTGAAGGGACGAACCTGGTACGAGGGGCGGTTCGTGCCCGTCATCAGCCCGATCACGCTGGTCGCGCTGCTGTTCACGATCGTGGTGATGTTCAGCCTCAAGGGCGGGCTCATCCTTAGCATTCCGCTCGATGTGCTGCGCATCGCGCTGCCGCTGGTGCTGTACTTCGTGATCATGTTCCTGGTGAGCTTCTGGATGGGGAGGCGCTTCGGTGCGGGTGGCGCGGTGACCACGACGCTGGCGTTCACCGCCGCCAGCAACAACTTCGAGCTGGCCATCGCCGTGGCCATCGCGGTGTTCGGGATCGGGTCGGCGGTGGCCTTCACCGCGGTAATCGGACCGTTGATCGAGGTGCCGGTCATGATCGGGCTCGTCAACGTCGCCTTCGCCCTGCGCAGGCGCTGGTTCCCGGAGGAAGACGTCGTGCCGACAGGCTCTTCCGGTCCCGCGGCGGCGGAGGGCCGGCCGTCCAACATGCGCCGGACACCCAACTCACGGAAAGGTACGGATTGATGCGCCTGCTCGTGCTCTGCACGCACAACAGCGCCCGCAGCCAGATGATGGAGGGCTGGCTCCGCCATCACGCCGCGCAAGCCGGCCTCGAGTTGGAGGTGTGGTCGGCCGGCACCGAGAGGACGCGCGTCAAGGAGGATGCCGTCACCGTGATGGGCGAGGTCGGCATCGACCTCTCCGGGCACTGCAGCAAGACGCTCCATGAGGTGCCCGACTCCTGGTCCTTCGACCTGGTGCTCACCGTCTGTGATGACGCCAACGAAGCTTGCCCGGCGTACCCGGCCCGGACGGCGCGGCGGCATGTGAGCGTGCCCGACCCGAGCGGCCACGAACTGGCTGCCTGGCGAGCGGTGAGGAACGGCCTCGAACGCATGAGTCTTGGGGTCGTCGACGCTCTGTCCAGCGTGCGAGTCCCCAGCGACGCGGAGCTTGCCCGTTGGCTCGCCTCCGAGGGGTAGGCGGAGGGCGCAATCGGGACCGACGCGCAAGTCGGCGGGGCTACGCAGTCGTCCTGGTCTCGGCCTTCAGGACCGTCGCGAGCCGGTCGAGCACGCCCGGCCAGCCGCGCCGCATGCCGTCATCAGCGGTTCGGCCGAGTGGGGTGTCGAGGTCGAAACCTTCGTGCGTGAGTGTGAGGCGTGTTCCGTTGCCCTCGGGCGTGAGCCGCCAGGTGATGGTGGTGTCGAGCGTCTGGAGGGCGAAGCGGTACTTGGGGAGCCTCTCGGGCTCGACCTCGAGGACCTCGCACGGTTGCGTGCCCCAGGAGCCCATGTCCAGCTCGAAGCGATGTCCCACGACGGGTCGGATGTCGCCGGCCGCCCACCAGCGCGCGTGGAGGGCGGGGTCGGTAAGGGCCTTCCAGACGACGGCGGGCGGGTGTGCGTAGTGGTGATGGAGCTCGATGGTGGCCGTCTTCATGCCGGGTCCTCCTGGTCGAGCAGGGCTTCGAGCGCTTGCAGGCGCTTCTCGGAGAAGCGGGTGAGGGCGTCGAGCCAGCTCTCGACATCGGCGAGAGGCCGCGGGTCGAGGTGGTAGTACCGCTCACGGCCACGGGGCTCGTCGTGCACGAGGTGGGCCTCGCGAAGGAGTTGCAGGTGCTCGGAGACGGCGGGGCGCCCGATGTCGAAGCCCCGGGTGAGCTCCCGTGCCGGACGCGGTCCCTCCCGGAGCCGCTGGAGGATCTCTCGCCGAACGGGGTTGGCGAGGGCGGTGTAGACGTCGATGCCGGACATACGGGGATTATGCGTCGGAATCTTCCGACAGGTCAAGTCTTCCCGACGCGATGTCCCGGCGAAGAGGGCGGCGTGCCCGGTGAGCCAGATCGCCAGGAGCGGCGGCACTCGCCGCTCTTGACGGTATACTTTACTGGCTAGTAAGGTGATTGCGAGGCGTTCTTGTTGGCGCATGTTGGAGGTATCTACCGTGCCTACCGTGGTCCGTTCGATCGAGATCAAGGCCCCGCCGAGCGCCGTGTGGCGCTGGCTGGCGAGCCAGGAGGCGCTGCGCCAGTGGCTCGGCCCGGACCTGGAGATCGACCTCCGTATCGGGGGAACCTACCGGTTGTCGAGTGAGGGCACCTGGATCAGCGGGACCGTGCTCGAGATCGTTCCCGAGGGCGCCCTGGTCTTGTCGTGGCTCGAGGAGGGTGGGGACTGGGTGCATCCCGCACGGCTCGTGATCGAGCTCGCGCCCACGGCCGACGGCACCCGGGTCAGTCTGCACCACGATGGCTTCGCCGGCATCGGCAAGTCTGGCTGGACGGGCACGGCGGAGGCCTACGAGCGTGGCGCCGACCGGCACCGCTTGTTGGAGCGGCTGCGTGACTTGGTGGTGAGCGACGCTGGCTGACGCGACCGACGATCTGTTCCGGGTGCTGGCCGATCCGACGCGCCGGCGCATCCTCGACCTGCTGGCCGAGCGCGGGACGCTCACGGTCGGCCAGATCGCCGAGCGGTTCCCGGACCTGGTGGCGTCGGGCATCTCGAAGCATCTCATGGTGCTTCGGGCGGCACAGCTGGTGGTCGCGACGCGGCAGGGCCGGCAACGTTGGTATCGGATCGAGCCCGAGGCAGTGGCGAGCGCGTTACTCCCGTGGCTCGCGACGTACGCGCCGTACTGGTCCCGCGCGCTCGAGCGCCTGCGGGAGCTGGTCGAAGGCGCCGATCCTCCACTGTGAGGGCGGGGCGTTCGGACGCGCGGTTGCCGTTCGCTGCCGCCAACGATTGACGATGCCGGAGGGCGGCGCTACCGTCGTCGGAGGCGGCCACGCTCGATGCGTGCCCGCCAGCAGCGCGAGGGGAGATCCGCATGACGGCACCGACGCCGCTTCCCATCGAAGCCCTCACCGACGAGGTCCAGCTGCGGGACGTACGCGCCGTGGGCGGCCACATCGTGTGGCTGGAACGGCGGGGCAACCGCGGTGTCCTCGTGCGCTGGCACGGGACGCCCCAGGACCTCACGACCGGCATGAACGTGGGCACGACGCTGGGGTACGGTGGCGGCGCGTTCGACCTTTCCACCGAGTTCGTCGTCTTCGTGAGCGGCGACGTGCTCTGGCGCCAGCCTCTGGACGCAGGCCCCGCCCACCGCATCACGCCGGCGTCCGGCAAGGTGGCCTCGCCCGTCCTCTCGCCCGACGGTCGCTGGGTCGCCTACGTGCACCGCGAGAACGATACGGACCGGCTCGGGATCGTCGACGCCTTGGGTGGAGCGTGGCCGTCCATTGCCGCTCAGGGCGCCGATTTCTACGCACAACCCGCGTGGTCGCCCGCCGGTGACAGGCTGGCCTGGGTGGAGTGGGACTTCCCCGCCATGTCGTGGGTCTCGTCGCGCTTGATGGTCGGGCGCCATGGCGACGGAAGGCTCACGTCGGTGGAGCAGGTGGCCGGGTCGGACGGGGTCGGGGTGTACCAGCCGGTGTTCTCGCCGGATGGTGAGGCGCTCTACTTCGTGGACAACGAGGGAGAGACGGACCGCGTGGTCCGGCTCGAGCTGGCAAGCGGCGCACGCGAGGTCCTGTTCCAGGGCGCCATCATGGAGCCGGGCTTCGCCCAGGGCTTGCGCTCCATGACGCTGGGCCCGGACGGTGTGCTCTACGTGAAGACCGTCGAAGAAGGGCAGGCGGCCCTCGTGCGGCTGGGGCCCGGCGGGCGCAGCGAGCGGCTGCCTCTGGCCGGCTACGGGTGGCTTCGGCAGCCCGCTGGCGACGCCGAGCACCTGGTGGCCGTGGCCGAGAGCCCCGTGCGGCCGCCGCGCGTGGTGCTCTGGCAGGGAGCCGAGTGGACCGTGCTGCGATACGCCTCGGCGGAACGCTATCGCGAGGTGCTCTCCCGGCCATCCCACGTCACGATCCCCGGCGAGCATGGGGAGGCGATCTACGGCGTGCTGTACCCGGCCGTCGGCGGCGACGCGTCCCGGCCGAAGGCCGTGATCAACGTCCACGGCGGGCCCACGTCCATGCGGGGGCTGTCGTACGAACCGCTGGCACAGTACCTTGCGACGCGGGGCTACACGGTGCTGCTGCTCAACCACCGTGGCTCGACCGGCTACGGTCGGGCGTACCGCGAAGCGCTCGACCGGCGCTGGGGCATCGTCGATGTCGAGGACGCCACCTCTGCCGCCGACTGGTTGGTGCGCGAGGGGCTGGCGTCCGAGGAGAGGGTGGCGATCATGGGGGGAAGTGCCGGTGGGTACACCACGCTGATGGCCCTCGCGACGCGCCCCGGCACGTTCGGCGCTGGCGTCTCGATCTGCGGCGTCGCTGACCTGCTGGGAATGGCCCGCCGCACGCACAAGCTGGAGCGCCGCTACCTCGACATCCTCGTCGGTCCGCTGCCGGAGGCGCTTCCCGCCTACCGGGATCGTTCACCGGTCACGCTGGCGAGCGCCATTCGCGACCCCCTCTGCCTGTTCCAGGGCGGACAGGACGAGGTCGTGGCCCGCAGCGACGCCGACGCCCTGGTGCGGGAGCTGCAGCGAAGCGGAGCCGAGCACCGCTACACGGTCTACGAGGATGAGGGGCACGGGTGGTCGATGCCGGATACCATCGCGGATTCCTACCGGGAGATCGAGGTGTTCCTCGCCGACAGTTTCGGCTAGGCGCGAGGGCCGGGCAGCTCGAGCGGCCGGCCCGGGGGCCGCTTCGCCTCGCGTTCGAGCGCTTGCGGGATGAGAGCTCGAGGGCAGGGCCAGCGAGGCCCGCTTAGGCGCCGGTGCCTCGCCAGCGGCCATGAGGCGAACGAGCAAATCTTCTCATCCTGTCATGATCTTGCCTTGTTAGGGTCTCCGGTGGCGCCGGCGCGCGCGTCGGTGGCGATGGAAGGCCGGTTTCGAGGGCGAAGTGCTCGTGCCGTGCTGGAGGACCCGTTGCGCGGCGCCCTACCGAGTTCGTCGTTGCGTTGATGAACGGTCGCGCTCTTCCCGCATCGCCGCCGAATCGGGAGGGGACGTCGAGTTCCGTGCGCGCCAGGCTTGGATGGAGATGCGATCGCCCATGACCTTGCTCACTCTTCGTAGATTCCTGCCGATCGTAGCAACGCTGGGGCTCCTCGTCGCGAGCGTGTCCCACGCTCAGGCGGGCTCCTCCTCGGCTCCATCGAGCGCTACCGTCACCGTGCAACCCGGCGACAGCCTGTGGGCCATCGCGCAGCGCTTCGGCACGACAGTGGCCGCTCTGAAGAGCGCCAACCACCTTGCCAGCGACAGCCTGCAGCCGGGCACGAAGCTGGCTCTCCCCTCGGGCAGCAACGCGTCGCCGGGAACCTACGTGGTGCAGCAGGGAGACTCCCTCTACAGCATCGCGCTGGCGTTCCACCTCACCGTCGAGGACCTGATCGCCTACAACCACCTCTCCGGCTCCGTCATCAGGCCCGGGCAGACGCTCGCGCTGCACCCGTCCAAGACCACGCCGCCGGAGTTGCGCGTCACCGTACGTTCGGGCGACTCGCTCTGGGGGCTCGCTCGGCGTTTCGGGACGACGGTCTCCGTCCTGGCGAACTCCAACAACATCACGGCCAACGCGACGCTGCAGCCGGGTGAGGTGCTGAGGGTGCCGGGGCAGTACGCCACGGCGGCCGCAGACCAGGGCGGGGCCGCGCCACCGATCGTGACGGTCGGCAAGGGGCAGAGCCTGTGGTCGATCGCGCATGCCCATGGCACCACGGTGGCGGCGCTGATGAGCGCCAACGACCTCACGTCGACCCAGCTGTTCCCGGGCGAGAGCCTCACCGTCGTTCTTCCCGGCCAGCTCGGGCGCGCTTTTCCACAGGCTGCCCAGCCGCAGCCCAACGACATGAAGGCCATGCTGTGGCCCATCCACGGGCGCATCACGTCGTACTTCGGGTACCGCTTGCTGCGCGTGGCCGGCTCGAACTTCCACACCGGCATCGACATCGCCGGGCACATGGGTGAGCCCATCCACGCTGCCGTCGGGGGCATCGTTGCCCTCGCCGGTTGGAACGGCGGCTACGGCCTGTGCGTGATCATCCGCAACGGCGATACCGACTACTACTACGGTCACGCCTCGGTGTTGCTGGTCCGACCCGGCGAGACCGTCCGAGCCGGCCAGCTGATCGCGCGCGTTGGAAGCACCGGCGACTCCACGGGCCCCCACGTGCACTTCGAGATCCGGGTGCACGACCAGCCCATCGATCCGCTGCCGTACCTGAACCCTCGCGCCGTGCGTTGATGGCGCGCGGCGCATCCGCCACGTGAAAACGCGAACGCCCCTTCCAGCCGTCGTCTCCTAGGGCGGCAGCGCCGTCGACGCACGAGACGCGCTGTTCGTCTCGACGTCCATGCGCGGCCCGGTCCTGACGGACCGCGCGGTCACTGCGCCCGCCGGTACGGCATGGGCCCGCGACGTGCCGGCCCCCTCGGATAAGGGGTTGACGACCAGGGGGCCGACCTATATGCTTAGCTTCGTGTTAAATACTAACTCGGAGCGAAGTGATCCTGCGGGCTCGGTCAAGGACACCCTCATCGACGAGGTCATCGAGGCGTTCGGTGCGATGCGTGCGCGTCGGCTTCGCGAGTCCGACCACCGTGGGCGCGATGCCTGGAGGATGGGCCACCTGCACGTCCTGGCACGGCTCCAGATGGTGGGCCCCATGCCGGTCAGTGGCGTGGCGGGATTCCTCGGCGTGTCGGCGGCGGCCGCTACCGGCATGGTGGACCGCATGGAGGAACGGGGCCTGGTCGAGCGGACGCGCGATGAGAGCGACCGCCGCGTGGTGCTGGTCGGATTGACCTCGAAGGGCCGTACCGTCCTGGCAGACATCGGAAATCGCGGTCGAGCTTCGCTCGCGCGGGTCCTGGCGCGGCTCGACGCGGAGGAGCTCGGGCAGCTCCGCAATGGGCTCAGGGCCTTCCAGCGGGCGGCGGAGGAGCTTTCCGACGAGGAAGCGGTCGCGGAGGGCCTGGACGTCGCTGGCGAACACTGTAGGCACACTTCGGAGCGGCCGGATCCGGCTGACGTCACGGACTCGGAGGGCACGGATGCTGCTGAAGATCCTCAATAGCCACACGCGCCCGTACCGCTGGGTGATCGCGGCGATCTTCGCGTTGCAGCTCGTCGGAACGCTGGCGGCGCTCATGCTGCCGAGCATCAATGCGGCCATCATCGACAACGGCGTGGTCCGTGGCGACACGGGCTACATCGTGCGCGAGGGCGGTTGGATGCTGGTGGTGTCGTTGCTGCAGATCGGCGCGACCATCGTTGCCGTCTTCTTCGGTGCGCGCACGGCGATGGCGTTCGGCCGGGATGTGCGCTCCAGCCTGTTCCACCGGGTGGGGGCGTTCTCGAGCCGCGAGCTGGCCCGCTTCGGGGCGCCGTCGCTGATCACGCGCAACACCAACGACGTCCAGCAGCTTCAGATGATGCTGATGATGGCCTTCACGATGCTGGCCACGGCTCCCATCATGATGGTGGGCGGCGTCATCATGGCGCTCAGGCAGGACGTTGGGCTGTCCTGGATCGTAGCGGTGGCGGTGCCCGTGCTCGCCGGGCTCGTGAGCATCATCATCACGCGCATGGTGCCGGGTTTCCGCCGCATGCAGAAGCGGATCGACCGGATCAACGAAGTCTTGCGGGAGCAGATCGGCGGGATCCGGGTCATCCGCGCTTTCGTGCGGGAGCCTCAGGAGCGGGCGCGCTTCGACCGGGCGAACATGGAGCTCACCGACGTCTCGCTCTACGTGGGGCGCTGGATGGCGCTGATGTTCCCCGTGGTGATGCTGGTGACGAACGTCTCGAGCGTGGGTGTGCTCTGGTTCGGTGGCCTGCGCGTGGCGTCGGGAACGATGGAGATCGGTTCCCTGACGGCGTATCTCAGCTACATCATGCAGATCCTGATCGCGGTGATGATGGCGACGTTCATGCTGGTCATCCTGCCGCGTGCAGCGGTTTCGGCCGACCGGATCGGAGAGGCGCTCGACACCGAGCCCACCGTCGTTCCACCGGTACGTGGCGTCACGTCGGCGCCGGAGCGCGGCCACCTGCAGCTCCGCGGCGTCGGCTTCCGCTATCCGGGCGCCACGCACCCGGTGCTGACCGGTGTCGACCTCGATGCCCGGCCCGGTCAAACGGTGGCCATCATCGGCTCGACGGGCGCTGGCAAGACGACCTTGCTCAACCTCGTCCCGCGCCTGTTCGATCCCACCGAGGGTGCCGTGCTGATCGACGGCGTCGACATCCGCCAGTACGAGCCCGAGGCTCTATGGTCGCGGGTCGGGCTCGTGCCCCAGAGGGCCTACCTGTTCACGGGCACCGTCGCCAGCAACCTCCGCTTCGGCCGGCCGGATGCGACGGAGGAGCAGATGTGGCGGGCGCTCGAGATCGCGCAAGCGAGCGATTTCGTGGCCGCCATGGATGGCGGGTTGAACGCGCCCATCGCCCAGGGCGGCACCAACGTCTCGGGCGGGCAGCGGCAGCGACTGGCGATCGCGCGCGCCCTCATTCGCGAGCCCGAGGTCTACCTGTTCGACGACGCCTTCTCCGCCCTCGACGTCGCCACGGACGCCCGGTTGCGGCACGCGCTGGCCCCCGTCACGCGGGAGGCCACGGTGATCGTGGTGGCCCAGCGCGTGGCCACCATCGTGGGTGCCGACCAGATCGTCGTCCTTGAGGATGGACGGGTCGTCGGGCGCGGCACCCACGAGGAGCTACGGGTCACGTCGAAGACGTATCGCGAGATCGTCGAGTCGCAGCGGCAGGCGGCGGCATGAAGCGCCCACCCGGTTCCGATTCCGCGCCCGAGCGCTCGACAGGCACGCCCAGAGTCATGCGCGCGACCGAGCGGGTCCGCGTGGGGGGCGGGCCCGGCCACGGTCCCCCCGGCATGGTGGGCCAGAAGGCAGAGAACTTCGGGCCGTCGCTCCGGCGGCTGGTGGGCAGGTTGCGGCCCGAGGCCCGCAAGCTGAGCGTCGTGATCGCGACGGCCATCGTATCGGTCGGGCTGAGCGCCATCGGCCCGCGCATCCTGGGCCACGCCACCGATCTGCTGTTCGCCGGCGTCATCGGGGCGCGGCTTCCGGCGGGCATGACCAAGGCGCAAGCCATCGCTGCGGCCCGGGCATCGGGCCAGGGGAGGATCGCCGATCTTCTCTCCGGCATCGCTTTGGTCCCCGGCAAGGGCGTGGACTTCACCGCCCTCGGGCACGTGCTCCTGTTCGCCCTGGCGGTCTACCTGGGAAGCGTGCTCCTGCAGTACCTGCAGGGCTACCTGCTCAACGACGTCGTCCAGAACACGGTGTACCGCATGCGCGAGGCGGTCGAGGACAAGCTCAATGCGCTGCCTCTCGGCTACTTCGACCGTCAGCCCCGCGGGGAGCTGCTGAGCCGCGTGACCAACGACATCAACAACGTCTCCCAGAGCATGCAGCAGACCCTCAGTCAGGTTCTGACCGCGCTGTTCACCGTGCTGTTCGTGGCGGGCATGATGATCTCCATCTCGCCGTTGCTGTCGTTGGTGGCGCTGGTGTCGATCCCGTTGACGATGCTGGTCGCCGGCCTGGTCATGAAGCGGTCGGGCACCCAGTTCATCGCCCAGTGGCGGCGCACCGGCACGCTCACCGCGCAGGTGGAAGAGGCGTTCACGGGGCACGCTCTGGTGAAGGTGTTCGGGCGGCAGCGGGACGTCGAGCAGGCGTTCGAGACCGAGAACGAGGCGCTCTACCAGGCCAGCTTCCGAGCACAGTTCCTATCCGGCTTGATCATGCCGATCACCCGCTTCATCGGCAGCCTCAACTACGCTGCGATCGCCGTCCTGGGTGGCGTCAAGGTCGCCACCGGAAGCATCAGTCTGGGGGACGTGCAGGCGTTCATCCAGTACAGCCAACGTTTCACGCAGCCGGTCACCCAGCTCGCCTCGATGGTCAACCTGCTGCAGTCGGGCGTCGCTTCGGCCGAGCGCGTCTTCGAGCTCCTCGACGCCGACGAACAGGTGCCCGAGGTGGTCAGGGAGGCGTTGCCGGCCCTACCGCGCGGCCGCGTGGCGTTCGAGCACGTGAGCTTCCGCTACGAGCCGGACCGGCCGCTGATCGATGACCTGTCGCTCGCCGCCGAGCCGGGGCAGACGGTAGCCATCGTGGGCCCGACCGGTGCGGGGAAGACCACCCTGGTCAACCTGTTGATGCGCTTCTACGAGCTCGACGCGGGGCACATCACCATCGACGGCATCGACATCACCGACGTTCGGCGCGACGATCTTCGCTCCCGTATCGGCATGGTCCTGCAGGACACCTGGCTGTTCCGCGGAAGCATCCGCGAGAACATCGCCTACGGCCGGCCCGGTGCGAGCGAGGAGCAGATCCTGGCCGCCGCCCGCGCGGCCTTCGTCGACCGCTTCGCGCATAGCCTCCCGGACGGCTACGACACCATCATCGACGACGAGGGCGGCACCGTGAGCGCGGGGGAGAAGCAGCTCATCACCATCGCCCGTGCGTTCCTGGCCGACCCGCCGCTGCTGGTCCTGGACGAGGCCACCAGCTCGGTCGACACCCGCACCGAGCTCCTGCTCCAGGAGGCCATGATCGCGCTCCGAGGCAATCGCACCAGCTTCGTGATCGCGCACCGGCTCTCCACCATCCGCAACGCGGACGTGATCCTGGTGATGGACGACGGCCGCATCGTGGAGCAGGGAACGCACGATTCGCTCATCGCCGCCGGAGGTGCCTACGCCGCGTTGTACCAGGCGCAGTTCCAGGGCGCGGCCGCGATGGCGGCGTGAGTGCTGACGGCCGCGGTCGGGGCCGTCGCGAGGAGCTAGCTGCGCTGGATCAGGGGCGCGGGGGCCGCGTCGCTCCACGTCTCGAGCCAGTGCACGACGGCGTCGAGCACGGCCGAAAGGTCACGCCCCTTGTCCGTGAGGTGGTACTCGATGCGTACCGGCATCTCCGGGACCACCACGCGCCTGCTGATGCCCTCCGCTTCGAGCTCGCGGAGTCGCTCGGCGAGCATGCGGTCGCTGATGCCGGGAATGGCGGCCTTGAGGTCGCTGAAGCGGTGCACACCACCGAGCTGGGCACGGATGATGACGCCGGTCCAGCGGCTGCCGAGCAGCTCGATGGCGCGTTGATACTGAGCGCAGAACACCTCGTCGCGCATGGGCGCATTATTACAGAGAGTAAGTAGCTTGACAAGGATTAGCCGCTGACCTATAGTCCGCTGCGTGCCCCCGACCATCGGGGGTGGATCACGAACCTACCGCGAGGAGTCCTTTCTTCATGAGCAAGCCCCGTATCGGGATCATCGTTGGAACCACGCGCGAGAAGCGCTTCGCCATGACGCCGGCCCGCTGGATCGAGCAGCTCGCCTCGAAGCGCGACGACCTGGCGGTCGAGCTGGTGGACCTGCGCGACTACCCCATGCCGTTCTTCGACGAGCCCGCGTCGAATGCCCACGTCCCTTCGCGCAACGAGGTCGCCAAGCGTTGGCAGGCGAAGGTCGCATCGTTCGACGGTTTCATCTTCGTCACCGCGGAGTACAACCACTCGATCTCGGCGGTGCTCAAGAACGCGTTGGACTACGCGGCGCCGGAGTGGAACCGGAAGCCCGCGGCGTACGTCGGATACGGCGGTGTGGGCGCGGCCCGGGCGGTGGAGCACCTGCGCGGCATCCACGTCGAGCTCCAGATGGCGCCCGTGCGTACCGCCGTGCACATCGCCGGGGCGGACTTCATGGCGGCCCGGCGTGGTGAGCGCGAGCTTGCCGACATGCCGCACCTGGCGGCGAGCGCCGAAGCGATGCTGGACCATCTCGCGTGGTGGGCGTCGGCCCTCAAGGTTGCCAGGGAGGCGGACCGGGACGAGGCCCTCGCGTTCGCCTGAGTGGCGCCCGTGGGGGTGCCGTCGAGGCGCGCGCTAGCGTCGAGGTTGCGCGCCGCGGTCGCCTTCGGGGAGCGGACTCACCAGGGCCCAGCGCGACAGCAGGCTCTCGCCCGACTCGAGGACGCGCATGCCGCTCAGAATGGAGGTCCACTCCGTTGCCGTGACGGTACGGGGATCGTCCGCGCGGCCGAACTTCATCACGCTGAGCCAGGCCTTGCCTTCTGGGCGCAGGATCCTCTGGATCTGGCCCAACGCACCGGCGTGGTCCACCATGCAACACAGCAGACCCTCGGCCAGCACGAAGTCGAGCGACCCGGACTCGACGAAGTCGATCTCGGACGCGGAGGCGACACGAGCATCCACCACGTCTCCGATTCCTAGGCGCGCGACCTTCCGCCTCACCTTGTTGATCGCCGCGGGATCGAAGTCGACGGCGAACACGTGCCCTCCCTCTCGGACCGTCTTCGACATCGGGACGGTGAAGTGACCGGGTCCGCAGCCCAGGTCGGCCACCCTGTTTCCGGCACGAACGTAGCGGGCGACGAACCTGCGCGGCGGCTGGAACAGCCGCCGCAGGAGGTTGTCGAGGACGAACGCCGGAATGCGGCGGTCGTCCACGGCACAGGAGCATGTGGGGGCGTCGCGCACGGACATATGGGCCGCATCCTACGGTGGGGCGGCGCTGCCCACATGTCGTGCGGCGTGGCACCGAGGATCAAGGGCTTCGGTCGGGCGGGGCGCGAGACCTCTCTCGAGAGCCGCTCACGGTGCCGTGGTCGTCGATGGGACGAGCTGTTGCAGCGCGGCCATGATGACCGGCGTCGGATCCACCTGGGCGTCGACGGACAGCGCCATGATCAGGCCGAGACCGGGGAAGGTGCCGACGAAGGAGAGGTAGCCGGCGGTACCGCCGGAGTGGCCGATGACCTCGATGCCGCCCGGGAGGATGTAGCGTTCCAGGCCTAGGCCGTAGCCGGTCTGTCCCTGGTCGCCGGACGTGGAGACGAAGGTGGTCATGGCGTCGAGCGTGGCGGGGTCGCGGAACAGTGCGCCCGCGAGGAGGGCGTCGAGGAAGGCCGTCAGATCGCTGGTGTTGGTGATGAGGGCGCTGCCGCCGGCCGCGCCCGCCATGGAGGGATCCACGTGGCTCTGGTCGACGATGTCGCCGTCGACCACCCCGTAGCCGTGCATGTAGGGCTCGGGCATGGCGATGTCGCCGGGCTGCGGGAGCGAGGTGCGGGTCAAGTGAAGGGGTTCGAGAATGCGGGCGGTGACCTCGTCGCGCCAGGGATGGCCGGTGGCTTGCTCGATGACGAGGCCGAGCAGGTTGTAGTCGGTGTTGGAGTACGCCCAGCCGGTGCCGGGCTCGAAGGGGCGAGGCTTCGCCGCCGCGAGGTCGAGGAACTCGGTGACGTCCCAGATCTTGGTGGGGTTGGCGGCGATGGAGGCATGGACCTGGTCGTCGATCCATTCGGGGATGCCGCTGGTGTGATTGAGAAGCATGCGGACGGTGGTGCGGTCGGCGGCGTCGAACCGGCCGCTGACCGTTGCCGGCAGGACCGCAGTCATGGGATCGTCGAGCGAGAACGCGCCTTCCTCCACGAGCTGAAGGACGACGGTGGCGACGAAGGGCTTGGCGATGCTGCCGACGCGGAAGTGCGCGTCCGGCGTGAGGGGCGTGCGTGTCTCGAGGTCGGCAACGCCCGCTGCTCCGGTCCATAGCGGCTGACCTGCGTACCCCACGGCAAGGACCGCGCCCTGGAAGACCGTGTCGGTGCTGGCGACCACGGTATCGAGCGCCGTCTGGAGCTCCTGCGCGGGCACGGACTGCGCGCTCGACAACCCTGCCACCCCGAGAGTCAGGAGCGCTGCCAGCGCCACGGTGAACGCGCGGCCGGCCGCGCGTCCGCGTTCGAGGATGGATCGGCTCATGATGCCTCCTTCGCTACGAGGCGCCGGCAGCGCGCTCGCATGAGCACGTGCCTAGCCCCGGTTGGTGAGACGGACCATCCTCGCGCCGACGAGCACCTGCCAGGCGGCCGACAGCACCAGACCGACGAACGGGATGACGATGGGGATGCCGAGCAGGACCTGGTAGGCCGAGGACACGGTGAGGATGCCGGCGGCGAGAACGAGGACGGCGATGGGCTTGCCCAGCGCGCCCCTCAGGAGCACGACCCCCAGGATGATCGTGGCGATGCCGAGCAGCGTCAGGCCCATCGCAGACAGGATGCTCTGTGCCTGGATGGCGAGCTCGACCAGCGCCAGGTACCCGGCCTGGCCACCCGTGGCGTCGGCGGCACGGTAGCTGCTGCCGAGCCCCGCCGTGGCCAGGATCATGGCGCGAGAGGCGAGGAACAACGGAACCGAGAGCAGCCAGAAGCTGGCGGCAAGGGTGATCGCCGTCCGGTGGACGCCCTTCAGCAGCTGGAAGAGACCCAGGGCGGCGGGCATCAGCAAGAGCTCACCGACGGCCGCCAGCGCGAACAGCAGGGCCGGCCGCATGGGGTTCTCGAGCGCCTGTCGTGCGGGAACGGGTAGGGTCTGCCCGAGCCCGAACACCAGGGCCACGAAGAGAACGAGGACGGCGCCGGCTCCGAACAACGAGATGCCACCCCACCGGACGATGCCTCGTGCCTCGGGGTCCACACGCAAGCCGGTATGGAGGGGCCGGCGGCCGGCGGGGATCCGTGTGCTGCCGATGTCGCTCATGTCCACCACCTCACGGTCGAGTGGGCTTGCCGAGGCCGCCGCAGGGAAGCGGGAGGGTGCTGCCGGTCAGGCCGTGACGATGACCTTGCCGCGAGCGTGGCCACCGCCGAGCTCGGCGATCGCCGTGGGAGCGTCGCGCAGAGGGTGCGTGCTGTCGATGACCGGCGCGATGGTGCCGGCGTCGAGGAGGCCGACCAGGGCGAACAGGTCGGTCTTCTTCGGGACGGAGAAGAACGGTCTCAGGCTCTGCCGGACGAACGGCGACGTTGCGAGGGCGGCGAGGACCCGACCGATGGACGCGAACCAGCGGTTTCCCGCCATGCTGTTGGGGATGAGGACCCCCGAGGGCGCCAGCGCCCGTCGGCACTCGGCCAGGGTGTGGTTGCCCACGTTGTCGAGGATGACGTCGTAGCGCCCTCCCCCCCGCGTGAAGTCCTCCTGCGCGTAGTCGATGACGTGGTCGGCGCCGAGAGCGCGGACGAGGTCCAGGTTCCTGGCGCTGCACACGGCGGTGACCTCGGCGCCCATCGCCTTGGCGATCTGGACGGCGAAGGTGCCGACGCCGCCGGACGCGCCATTGACGAGGACGCTCTGTCCGGCCTCCAACCCGGCCTGGTCACGGAGGGCCTGGAGGGCGGTGATGCCCGCCATGGGGACGGCGGCCGCCTGCTCGAAGCTCAGCCCCGCGGGTTTCGGGACGAGGGTCTCCTCGGATGTCGCGGCGAACTCGGCGAAGGCGCCTTGACACCAGCCGAAGACCTCGTCACCGGGCTTGAACTGCGTGACGGCGGCGCCCACCGCCTCCACGACGCCGGCCACGTCGGAGCCGCGGATGCCGGTTCGCGGCCTGCGGATCCCGTTGACCAGCCGGAGCACGTAGGGAAGGCCCTGGAGGATGGCCCAGTCGGCGGGGTTGACCGCGGCTGCCCGGACGCGCACGAGCACCCCGCGCGCCCTGACCGTGGGTGCGTCAACCTGCTCGATGGCAAGGGTGTCCGTCGTGCCGTAGACGTGCTGGACCACCGCCTGCATCCGTGTCGGAACGGCGCTCGCTCCGGGGCGTGCTTCGCGCGGCGTACCCTTGCCGCGAACGACGGTGCTCATGGTGCCGCTCCCTTCAGGATCTCTCGTGAACGGCGTAGAGCCGGGATCGACCTTCGCCGCGACCGCGGTGCCGTCGACAATCCACCGACCATGGGCAGGACGACGACCGCGAGGAAGGCCGCGCCGAGAAGGGGCGCCGTCCGCTTGTCCGTTGGCATGCCATCGCTCCCGTCCGTGCTTCTCCCGTACCTGGGGGACGCTGTGCTACGACGACGGCAGGGCTGGGGTGTGGCCCAAGTGTGGGGAGCGACGCAGGGCCGAGCAAGAGGCAAAGGTCCCCGGCGGGCGGGCGCCGATTGTCAGCGAGCACCCGTCGGGGCGCGCGGATGGTGAGCTTGGGTCGGCCGTCAGTCCATCGGGAGGGCGCGGATGAACTCAGCCACCATGCTCAGGTGGGCCACCTCCTGGCGCCAGGAGTCGGCATCGTGCCGCGGGCCCGGGAAGAAGGGGTCGGCGGTCGTGACGACGACGAGGTCCCGGTCGGGGACGAGCACGATGAGCTGGCCGCCGTGGCCCCACGCGAAGTGGACGAGATGCTCGCCGACCTGCGCGGACCACCACTGGTAGCCGTAGCCGATGTCGTGGAAGAAGCCGATGTCGGGCCAGGCGTGCTCGGAGTAGATCTGGAGCGAGTCGTGCACCCACACTGCGGGAACGATCTGCCGGCCGCCAACGGCACCGCCCTGCAGGTACAGCAGGCCGAACCGGGCGGCGTCGCGGGCCGTGAAGTCCATCATGGCGTGGCCGACGTAGTAGCCGGACGATTCCCGGTACCAGTCGCCGATGTCGATGCCGAGGGGGCCGAACAGGTGGGTCTGGGCGAAGGTCTTAAGGTCGGTGCCGCAGGCGCGCGCGACGATGATGGCGAGCCAGGTCGAGGTGAGGTTGCTGTACTGGAAGGTGGCGCCGGGATCGGCGCTGAGGGGGACGTCGGCGACGAGCGGGAGGTAGTCGCTCGTGTACAAGGCGTTCCAGTACACGTCGCTGGTCTCCTCCCAGGGGTAGCCGGCGCGCATCTGCAGCATCTGCCGGAGCGTGATGGCCTCCTTGCGGGGGTCCGTCACCCTCGGTGCCTGGTCGGGGAAGTAGCTGAGCATGGTCTCGTCGAGGCTTCCGAGGCAGCCGTCCCGGAGGCCGAGGCCGACGAGGGCCGAGGTGAAGCTCTTGCTGACCGACTGAAGGAGGGCCTTGTGGTGGACAGTGCTGCCGTTGAAGTAGCGCTCGCCGACGAGACGGCCGTTCTTCACCACCAGCACGCTGTAGAGGTGGGGAAGGGCTTCCGCGTTGAGGTACAGCTCGGCGACCGCGTCGGGGTCGAGGTCCTCGGCGGCCGGCGTCGACACAGGCCAGGCTCCGCCGGCGACGGGGACGTAGTCGACGGCCCGCAGCGCGTCGCGGCCGGGTTGGAGGAGGGCGGCGACGTGCGGTCGCGCGGCGCGGATGGCGGCGTAGTCGAGGTGCAGGCCGAGAGGCGCGAAGCCCTTGGCGATGGCGTCGTAGGCCGGGAGCATCTCGTCGAACGGCGCGGTGACGGACGCGAGCGGCGTGCTTCCGGAGCTGTTCCGAAGGTACCGGTTGGCGCCGTGCTCGAGCAGCATCTGAACGATCTCCGTGCGCCCGAGGAAAGCGGCGGCGTGGAGGGCGGTGGAGCCGTCGCTGTTCTGGACGTCGAGGTCGGCGCCGGCTTCGACGAGGACCCGCGCCACCTCCGGATGGCCGAACGTGGCAGCGACGATCAAGGCGGTGGAGCCGTAGGCATCCCGAGCGTTCAGGTCCGCGCCTGCAGCGATTTGCGCACGCACCGCCGGGACGTCGCCGGAGAAGGCGGCGGCGTGGAGCGTCGCCGGTGCGGCCTGGGAGCCGGCCCAGTTGGCAGCGGCTAGCGCCATCAGGGTCAGGAGCGTCCGCAGGGCGGTCGAAGGGATCCTCACGGTGGCCTCCTTCGCGTTCGGTCGACGACGGGTCGATGGGGAGATCTGGAGCAAGACGTCTAGAACGGCAGGTTCTTCATTGTTCGCCGGCCCGGGGGGCCGCCCCAGGGCCAAAGGTCCTTCGGGCGCACGTCCCGGACGCGGTTGCCTTGCGCCGCGGCGCCTTCCGGCGCATGCTGGAGGTCGCGCTGGCTCGCCCGACGAGGCGGTGCCGTCCGAGGAGGCTCCATGAGGCAGAAGGTCATCGGCATGCTCGGCGGGATGAGCTGGGAGAGCTCCGCCGAGTACTACCGGATCGTGAACCAGCGCGTCCAGGCGTGGCTCGGGCCCACGGCGTCCGCGCGCTGCCTGCTGTGGTCCTTCGACTTCTCGGAGATCGAAGTCCTGCAGCGCGAGGGCCGCTGGGACGATGCGGAAGCGCTCCTGGTCGAGGCTGCTCGGCGTCTCGAGGGGGCGGGAGCGGAGCTCCTGATCCTCTGCACCAACACCATGCATCGCATGGCCGATGCGATCGAGGGCGCCGTGCCCATTCCGTTCCTTCACATCGCCGACCCTACGGGCGAGCGGATCCGGGCGTCGGGGATGGAGCGGGTGGGATTGCTCGGCACGGCCTTCACCATGGAGCAGCCCTTCTACCGGAGCAGATTGGAGAACCGCTTCGGCCTCGAGGTGCTGGTCCCCGACAGCGACGACCGCGCCACCGTCCACCGGGTCATCTACGACGAGCTGATCCAGGGGCGGGTCGAGCCCGCCTCTCGCTCCGCCTACCGCGAGGTGATCGCCCGCCTGGTCGAGCGTGGGGCCGAAGGGATCGTCCTCGGTTGCACCGAGATCATGCTGCTGGTCCGTTCCGAGGACAGCACCGTGCCGTTGTTCGACACCACCACGCTCCACGCCGAGGCCGCGGTGGAGGCGGCGCTCGCGGAGTCGTGACGACACGACGGCCCGTCCCGGCTCGGGGCGTAACCTACCGCTGTCCTGGCCTCACTCGACGAGGGTGTCGGCGCCGGGCGCAGCGCAAGGTACGGGGGTGCGATCGTGGCGATCCAGTTCCAACGTGAGGTGCTCGAGGCGAGGATGGGGAGCCCGGACGGGTCGGAGGTCCGTACCCGCGTCGTGGAGGTTCGCTACGATCCCCTGCTGGGGACGTCGTCGCGGATCGCGGAGGGGGTGAAGCTCCAGACCGCGGATGGCGGGGCGCTCGAGCCGCTGCGGGGCCCGGATCCATCGTGCCCGTTCTGCGGCGAGCGGCTCACCCGCGTCACGCCGCGGATCGATCCGCGACTCGGGGGTGAGCCGCGCGTCGTCGTCGGGGAGGCGGTGGTGTTTCCGAACCTCGTTCCGTACTCGCAGTACGCGGCGGTGGCCATCTTCGCGCGCCGCCACTGGCTGGATATCGAGGACTTCAGCGCCGGACGGATCGCCGACAACCTCCGCGCCAGCCTGCGATACGTGCGTACCGTGCACGCAGCCGATCCGCGGGCCCGGCATGCGGCCTGGAATGTGAACTACCTGTTTCCCTCGGGAGGATCGCTGCCCCACGCGCACGCCCAGGTGTTCCTCGACCCCCTGCCCACGACGAGGATGCGCCTGCAACAGGAAGCCGGGGAGCGGTACCTGCACGAGCACGGCTCGAGCTACTGGGAAGATCTCATCGCAACCGAGCGCATGCGGGGGGAGCGCTTCCTGTGGGACATCGGGACCACGGCGTGGGTCACCGCTTTCGCGCCGGTCGGCTTCCACGAGGTGCAGGCGGTGGTCCGGGATCGGGAGTCGATCCTGTCCCTCGACGATGACGACGTCGCCGCCCTGGCGACAGGGCTGGAGCGCGTGTTGCGGGGGTATGCGAGCCTAGGCTTCAACAGCTTCAACATCAGCCTTTTCTCGGGACCCCTGGACGGTTCCCCGGCAGCGCGCGTCAACCTGGCGATGGTCACCAGGACGGCGATGCTGCCGTACTACCGCAGCGACGCGATGTACCTGGAGCGGCTGCACTGGGAGGCGGCTGTCGCCCCTGCGCCCGAGGCCGTCGCCGAGCTCCTTCGAGCTGCGATGGTGTAGCCGGCTCCTCTCGGTGCCCACCTGGAGCCGCGCGCGCGGTTCGTGCTAGGCTTCCTATCGAATCTGCATGGCGATGGCGTTCGCCGCGAACCGCCTCTTGCTCGGCTAATGACGCCTACGACGTAAACGTCGCGAGCAGGAGGTGTCTTGTTGTGGAGCCGGCAAGAGCCGTGGACGTCCGAAGTCCGGAGGATGCGCGGGGACGCCGCGAGGGCGAGTCCCTCGGCGGCTGCCTCGTCACGATCGAGAACGCTCAAGCGCACCGACACAGCCATACCGGGGGAAAGCGCCGATGAACATCGTCTGGCAGGTCTTGCAGGTGGTCGATCTCCTCCTTCTGGCACCGCTCATCAGCGGTGTCATTGCCTGGTTGGTCGCCAGGCTGGAGTCGAAGCAGGGCGTGAACGCCTTGCAGCCGTACTTCGACCTGATCAAGCTCTTCCGCAAGGAGCGCCTCCTGCCCGGCAAGGCGGGCTGGCTCTACGTCGTCACGCCACCGTTCGTCTTCTCCGCGATGATCGCGGTCGCCGTGCTGATCCCGATCCTCACCACGTACCCGCTGCCGCTCGGGTGGATGGGCGACATGCTTGGTGGCGCCTTCCTGCTCTCGCTGGCGGGCGTGCTCGTCCAACTGGCGGCGTTCGAGTCCGGCAACAGCTACGGCGGACTGGGAGCGAGCCGGTCGAGCGTGTTGACGGTGCTCACCGAGCCGACGCTGATCCTGGTCCTGGTGGCCGTGGCCCTGGAGGCGCATTCCACCTACCCGTACGTGGTGGGGGCGACGATCCGGAGCAGCTTCGGAGCCTACCTGGAGCCGGCGCATGTACTCGCCACGGTGGCCTTCTTCCTGCTCCTCCTGGTGGACACGGGGCGACTGCCGATCCACAACCACGGCGGCCACACCGAGGTCGCGATGATCGAGGAGGCCCGCAACCTCGAGTATGCCGGCGGAGATCTCGCCCTGCTGAGCTGGAGCAGCTCCATGAAGCAGTTCCTGCTCTACGTGATCTTCCTCGATGTGCTGCTGGTGCCGTGGGGGATGGCCAGCCAGCCCACCTTCGGAGCCTTCCTGCTGGCGGAGGGAGCCCTGGTGGTCAAGGTTCTCGGCCTGGGCGTGATCGTCGCCGTGGTCGAAACGGCGCTGGCGCGCCTTCGTTTCTGGAGGTACTCGGAGTACCTCGGCCTGGCGTTCTTGCTCGCGGTCCTGGCAGTGGTGACGAGCCAGGTCGGGGGTGGCGCGGTATGAGCACGTCGCAGGCGGTATCGAGCCTGGTCGCGGCCGGGACGATCCTCTCGGCTCTGTCGGTGCTGGGCACGCGCTACTTCAGGACCCAGCTCTGGTCGTACGTGTGGCAGTCGGTGATCCTGGCGGCGTACACGGCCGTCGTGGCCGTGATGACGGGGCACCTGGAGCTGTTCTGGGCGGTGGGCATCACGCTCGCGGTGCGTGCGTTCCTGATTCCCGCCATCCTCCTGCGGGTGGCGCGCGCGTTGCCGGGCCGCAGGGAAGAGGCGCTGATCATGAGCACCGCCAGCTCGCTGCTGGTGGGCGTGGCTCTGGTCGTGCTGGCCGCACTGGTGGTATCGGCGTTCGCGACGCCCGCGGTGTACCCGGCCCTGCTGGCCGGGCTGTCGGTGACGCTGTGCGGGCTGTTCCTGTCGGCGAGCCGGCCGGAGGCGTTCCCGCAGCTCCTGGGGCTTCTGCAGATCGAGAACGGCCAGTTCCTGGTCACGGTGGGGTTGACCCCGGGCCTGCCGATCATCAACGAGCTGGTGGTGCTCTTCGATCTGGTGGTCCTGGTGGTCGTGATCGGGGTGCTGATCCGTCTCATGACGTCGCGGTACGCGTCGGGGAACACCGCGGCGCTGGATCGGCTGAGGGGCTGAACGATGCTGAACGCCTATCTGATCGTCCCCTTGGCGTACATCGTGGTGTCGTGGCTGCTGCCGGCCCGCTGGCTGCGTTGGATCGCCGCCCCGGTGGGCGCGGCGGTGCTGGGGCTCGGCCTCGCGGTGGCCGCCCGCGTGCTGAGTGCCGGGCCGATGCTGGCCTGGGGCGGCGCCCTTCGGGTCGATGGCCTGTCGGCCCTGATCCTCATGACGGTGAGCCTCGTGGTGTTCGGGTCCTCCCTGCACGCGCTGGGCTACTTCGCGGTCGAGCGGCTGTCTCCGCTCCGTGAACGGCTCTACGCCAGTCTGTGGGCGGGATTTGCCCTCACCATGCTGGCCGTGCCGATGTTCGCGAACCTGGGCGTGGTGTGGATGCTGGTCGAGCTCACGACCCTCAGCTCGGCCTTCCTGGTGGCGTTCGAGGGCCGTCGCGAGTCCCTGGAGGCGGCGTGGAAGTACGTCGTCGTGGTCACCGTGGGCGTATCGATGGCACTGCTGGGCACCATCCTCCTGTACTACTCGGCGATTCCGGCGCTGGGGCCGTCGTTCGAGCTTTCGTGGGCGGTGCTGCTGCAGCATGCCGGCCAGCTCTCGCCCGGACCCATGCGGCTCGCGTTCCTGCTGATCGTCATCGGATACGGCACCAAGACGGGGCTGGTGCCCATGCACACGTGGCTTCCCGATGCCCACAGCGAGGCGCCCGCGCCGATCAGCGCGATGCTGTCGGGATGCCTGTTGAACACGGCCCTCTACGGCATCCTGCGCGTCCTCCCGATCGCGCGACCCACCCTCGGCGCGTACCCGGGCGTCGTCCTGGTGGCGTTCGGTTTGCTCAGCCTGTTCGTGGCGGCGTTCAGCCTGCGTGGCCAGACGCACGTGAAGCGGCTGCTCGCCTACAGCAGCGTCGAGCACATGGGGATCGTGACCCTCGGGTTCGGGCTCGGCGGAGCGTTCTTCGCGTTCCTGCAGATGATCAACCACACGGTGACCAAGGCGATGCTGTTCTACGCCGCGGGGAACGCCGCCCAGGCCACCGGGCCGGGCATCGACCGGCGCAAAGGGTTGCTGGCGACCATGCCGGTAACGGGCATCGCCTTGCTGATCGGAGGGCTCGCCATCACGGGCGCGCCCCCGCTCAACCTGTTTCCGAGCGAGCTCGGCATCCTGCGATCGGCGTGGGCGCACGCTCCCTGGGTGGCCTGGGTGTACCTGGTGCTCCTGGCGGTGGTGTTCGTGGCGTTCGTGAGCCGGTTGACCGTGCTGGTGTTCGGGTCCCGCGAGCCGGGGGGCTCCCGGGAGGCGAGCGGCCGCCTGGCGATCGCACCGGGCGGCATGGACTCTGACCCGGCCGTCGCCGACGGGCCCGCGGAGGGCGGCAACGGGGAGGCACATGCCTCGGTCCGTCTCGGTACGGTCGTGGTGGTGCTGTTCCTGGCGGCGGTGCTCGTGCTCTCGGTGATCACGCCTGCGCCGCTGGCGGAGCTTCTCAGGAGCGCTTCCAGGATCGTTGGAGGTGGGGTGTGAGAGCGCTGCTGAACGCGTCCGACCTTCCGGTCGAGGAGGATCCGGTGTCCGAGCTCGAGCGGCGCCAGCGCGCCGGCGCCCGGCTCGTGCTGCTGACCCGTCTCGACCCCGAGCGCGCCATCTACGTGACGGGCGGGCCGGACGCTCCGTACGAACTCCTGGTGGCCGCTGCTGCCCACCTGCCCGACGTGGCACCGCTCTTCCCGGCCGCAGCGAGCTATCAGGCCGAGGCGCAAGCGTTGGGGGACACGACGTTCGCAGGGATCGAGCCCGATCCCGGCGTTCGCGAGGCCTTCGGGCAGCGGACCGTGGCCACCACGGCGGCCCCGGGGGGAGTGAGCCGGTCGCGCCCGCTTCCTGCGCCGCGCCTGGCCGGTGAGCCGGTCGTCCGGATCCCCTTCGGGCCCGTCCGCGACGGGACGGTCGAGTCGCTCCTGCACCGCTTCCACTACCTGGGGGAGCACATCCTGGAGCTGGAGCAGCACCTGGGCTACAAGCATCGTGCGGTGGAGGGGCGGCTCCCGAGCGCTCCCATGGAGCAGCTACCGTTCTTGACCGAGCGCGTGTCGGGCCCGAACGGCGTGGCCTTCGCGCTGGCGACGTGTCAGGCGGTGGAGACGGCGTGCGGGATCACGGTGCCGCCGCGGGCCGAGGCGCTGAGGGCCATCGTGGCGGAGCTCGAGCGCGTGTACAACCACTTTCGGGACATCGGCCGGCTGGTGGCGAGCACGACGCTGCGGGTAGGTGCCGCGCAAGGGCACGCGCTGCAGGAGTGGACGCAGAGGATCGGCGCCGGCTTGACGGGGCATCGCTTCCTGCGCGGCGTGGTCGCCGTGGGCGGGGTTCGCCAGGACCTCGACGCGTCCGGACTGGCCCGCGAGGCGTCGCGCATGGAGGTCGATGCGCGCGCGTACTTCGAGGCGCTCGAGGCGACGGAGCTGTTCATCGACCGGCTCGAGACGACCGGCGTGCTCGCCCCCGAGCGGGCGCGGGCATGGGGGGCCGTCGGGCCGGTGGGCCGCGCCAGCGATCAGCCGACCGATGTCCGGCGGGACGCCCCCTACGGGGCCTACCGGGAGCGCTCCTTCCGCGTGCCGCGGCTCGACGCCGGCGACGCGCTGGCGCGCTTCCGGGTGCGATGCGAAGAGGTCCTCGTCAGCCTCTACCTCGTCCGGGAGATCGTCGAGGCTCTCCCTGACGGGCCGGTGAGGGTGCCGGCTCCTTCGACCCTGCCCCCCGATGCGATCGCCCTCGGATGGAGCGAAGGCGTTCGCGGCGAGGTCGTTGCGGTGCTCGCCACCGACGGGCGCGGGCGGCTGACCAGGGTGGCGCTCCGCGGCGGGTCCAGGCACAACTGGCCGCTGTTCCCCGACACCGTTCACGACAGCTTCTTGATGGACTACGCCATCAACGAGGCCAGCTGGGGCCTGAGCGTGGCCTCGCACGACCGCTAGGAGGCGTGATGTTCCGCTGGATTGCTCGAGGGCTTCGCATCGGTACGTTGACGACGCGCTTCCCATGGACCGACCCGGAGGCCGGGGCACTGGGATCGCCGCTGGCGGGCCTCCACCCCGGGGGGCTGGAGGAGGGGGAGGCGTCGCGCGGCGCCAGCGTGTGTCCCACGGGGGCGATCGATGTCGATGGTGAAGGCGTGACGCTCGACCTGGGGCGCTGCATCGGCTGCGGGCTGTGCTGGGAACAGGCCCCGACCAGCTTCGTCGAGGGGCCGTCCTACGGTCTCGCCGCGGACCATCGCTCCGGGCTCCGGTTACGAGCGCGCTGGGGCGAGGCGCCCGAGACGTCCGCCCGGCGCACGCGGCAGCTACCGAAGCTGTGGCGTCGCTCGCTGCACGTGCGCCACGTCGATGCCGGATCCGACGGGGCGATCGAGTTCGAGCTGGCCCAGCTCAACGCACCGCAGTACGACCTGCACCGGCTGGGGGTGTTCATCACGTCGAGCCCGCGGCACGCCGACGCGCTGCTGGTGACCGGGCCGGTGACGAGCTCGATGGTCGACGCGTTGCGGACGACGTTCGAGGCGATGCCCGCCCCCAAGCTGGTGGTGGCGGCTGGCACCGATGCCATCTCCGGCGGCCTGTGGGCCGGGAGCGAGGTCACTCGTGCCGGTGTGGACAGCGTCCTACCGGTCGACGTGTACATCCCCGGCAGCCCGCCGAGCCCGCTGGCGCTGATCGACGGCCTGTTGCTGGCGTCGGGTCGCCGCTTCGCGGTGCTCGACCGCGGGCGCGCGACGCCGGAGGTCGCGTGATGGCGCTGGCGTTGATCGGGCTTGCCGTGGTCGCGCTCGCGGCGTTGTCGGCGTTCGTCCTGGCCCACCCGGGGTTCAGCGGTCTCCTCGGCGTCGCGGGCGCTGCCGTCGTCGGAGTCGCGGGGGTCCTGGCGCTCTTCGCTCCCGCGCGGGAGGTCGCCCTGTGGGACCTTGCCGGCGTGCAGCTGCACCTCGCCATCGATCCGTTGTCGGGCGCCTTCCTTCTGGTGATGGCGCTCGGCGCGCCCCTGGTCCTGCATTCGGGCCGGCTCGCCCGCGGCGGGCGCGGCGCTCTGCTGCTCAGCTACCTCGGCTGTCTTCTGCTCCCACTGGCCGGCGACGCGCTCGTCTTCCTGTTCGCATGGGAGGTGATGGGGCTCGCCGCCTACGTGGTGTCCGGCCTTGGCGCCGGGCGTCCCTCCTACAGGATGGCCGCCTTCCTGGAGGTGGGCACGCTGGCGCTGGTGCTGGCACTCGGTCTGATGTGGTCGCGTGCCGGGTCGGCGAGCTTCGCGGTGATGGCCGCGGCCGGCTCGCCGGACACGCTGATATTCGTGCTGCTCGTCGTGGGGTTCGGAGCGAAGCTGGGGGTGCTTGGCCTCCACGGCTGGTACCCGGAGCTGTACGCGCGGACGCCGGGGTTCGTTGGCGGCTTCTACTCCGGGCCGGTATGGGCCGCCGCGATCTACGGGTTGATCCGTCTGCTGGCGCTGCAGCGCCCCTGGCCGATGGGGTGGGGTCTGGCCCTGGTCGTCCTGGGGGTGCTGACCGCGCTCTGGGCAACCCTCTACTCGCTGGTCGAGGGCGACGGAAAGCAGCTCCTGGCCTACTCGACCGTGGAGAATGGCGGCGTGGCGCTGCTCGTGCTGGGTGCGAGCCTGGTCTTCGCCGCCGATCGCGAGCTCCTACTGGCGGGCCTGGGCCTGGTGGTGCTGCTCTACCAGGCGGCGCACCACACGGTGTCGAAGGGCTTGGCGCTGGCGTCGTTCGGGGCCGTCGAGGAGGCGACCGGCGAGCGCGTGCTGGACCGGCTCGGCGGGCTGCGGCGGGCGATGCCGTGGACGAGCTCCGCCGGCCTGCTGGGCTTCCTGTCGCTGGCCGCGGTGCCGCCCTTCTCCGGATTCGTGGTCGAGTGGTTCGTGTTCATGCTGCTCTTCCAGGAGTTCCGCCTTGGTCCGCTGGGCGCGCGCCTCACGCTGGTGGTGACGGGCGCCCTGTTCGCCTTGATGGCGGCGATGGGGTTGGTGGCCGTGGTCAAGGCCTACAGCGTGGCCTACCTGGGGCAGTCGCGAGCGGAGGGCGCCGCGTCGCCCGGTGAGGTGGGTGCTCTGGCCAGGACGTCGTTCGGCTTGCTGGCGATCCTTCTCGTCGCCGTGAGCGTGCTGCCGGTGGTGCTGGTGCCCTGGCTGGAGCGGCCTGCAGCCGCGCTCCTGCACGTGGCGCTGGCGGGCCGGATCGCTCCGGCCAACCTGCAGCTCAACCCTTCCTACAGCAGCTTCGCGGCGGCGAGCAGCACGGTCCTGGCGATCTTCGTGCCGGTCGTGGCCGGACTCGTGGCGTTGGGGACGTGGCTTGCGGGCGGGCGCAGCCGGCGCCGGGTGCCCCCCTGGGTCGGGGCGTCAGGGGACGACGGTCCCGGCGTGCAGTACAGCGCGAGCGCCTACACCAACCCCATGCGGGTGTTCTTCACGAAGTTCTACCGCCCCCAGGTCGAGGTCGACGGCGACCGGGTACGTACCCGTGTGCGGCACTGGTTCGTCGACGACGTCTACCCCTGGCTGAGCGGGATGCTGGACGGGGTGACGAGCCGGATCACACGCTTGCAGGCGGGGCGCGTCACCATCTACACGACCTACATCCTGGTCGTGTTCGTGCTCGCGCTGTTGCTGGCGCGGTTGAGTGGATGACCCGTCACGGGTGGGAAGGGGAGCGCGGTGTTCAAACACATCCTGGTAGCGAACGATGGTTCGGAGTCGGCGTCTCGTGCCTTGGATCTCGCGCTCGAGTACGCCCGGGACGTAGGGGCCAAGGTCACGTCCCTGTGCGTGGAGGAGGGACCGCCCGCGTACCTTCGGCAGGATCGCGGCCAGACGGAGGAAGCGAGGTCGTACTTCGCGGACGTCCAGGAGCGTGCGCGCCGAGTCGCCGCCTCGTTCGACGTGGCCATCGAGGTTCCGGTCGTTCAGGGGCGCAACGCTGCCAAGGCCATCGTCGCCACGGCGAAGGAGGGGGCGTTCGACCTGGTCGTTCTCGGGGCGAAGGGTCACGCGCGCCTCGACTTCCTGATCGGGAGCACCACGGATCAGGTGTGCGACTACGCCCCGTGTAGCGTGCTGATCGTGCGGTGAGATCGGCGGGAGAGGGGCGGTCGAGGAGACGTTGATGGGGGCCGACCTGGAAGGCGCTTCCCTGATGAGGGTCTCCACGCGCGCCTCCGACAGGGTGGGACGTCACGAGTTCGCGAGCGCGATCGTGCAGGCTGCCCGCGACGCCGGAGAGAACGGTGTCAAGGAACCATCGCGCTCGTAGTCGTCGTGGGCCTTGTCCCGTGCGGCGGAGGCCGCGCCACGCGTCCCGGGATACTTCCATCCGCGCCGCTGGCATGGCATGTTGCGGTTCGAGAACGCGCGACGAGGAGGTGCCGGGTTGATCTCGCACACGTGGAAGAGGATGGCCGCCGAGCCTGGTTCGCACAGGGGATGCCGCGCCGTGAGGGCGCCCGTCCCTTACGAAGGGTCCTGAGGCGACGCCGTGCTTGCCCACATCGCTTCGTTCATCACGACCACCATCACGCACCTGGGGTACCCGGGGATCGTCGCTCTGATGGCCATCGAGAGCGCCTGCATCCCTTTGCCGTCGGAGGTCATCATGCCCTTCTCCGGCTATCTCGTCGCGACCGGCACCTTCACGCTCTGGGGTGTGGCGCTGGCGGGCGCCGTGGGGTCGGTCGTGGGCTCCATGGTCGCCTACGGCATCGGCGCATGGGGTGGCCGCCCGCTCGCGGAGCGCTACGGCACCTACGTGCTGGTGTCCAAGCGTGACCTGGAGCAGGCCGATCGCTGGTTCACGCGCTGGGGCGACGCCACCATTCTGGTCGGCCGGGTGCTGCCAGTGGTGCGCACCTTCCTGGGCCTCCCTGCTGGGATCTCGCGCATGAACCTGTGGCGCTACAACGCCTACACCTTCCTGGGCTCGTTCGTCTGGTGCTTGGCCCTGGCGTGGATCGGGCGCTCGCTCGGGGCTCACTGGCACACCCTCGGTGGATGGTTCCACCGCTTCGACGCGGTGATCGTTGCGGCCGTGGTGCTGGTCGTGGCCGCCTACGTCTGGCGGCACCTGCGCCAAGCCCGCTGAGCGGTCCGCTTCGCAGCACCGACCCGGGACGAGGAAGTTCTGAGGGACGGCGGGCGGTCTGGCACGGTCCGGTAGGAGCGAGGGGTTCTGACGCGTACGCCCGGCCCGGAGCCGAAGAGGCCGGGCCGGGCGCGTCGTGAGCCGAGGGTGGCGTGGAGGGTGCCGCTACTCGATCACGCCGTTCGGGTCGGGCAGCACCTTGACGGTGATGGTCCCGTTGACGGAGACGGACACGGACTGGTCGGGCGTGGTGGTGTCGATCCCAGCAGCGCCTTGAACATTGAAGTGCGGCTTGTAGGCGTTGTTGAACCCGCCTGCCGGGAGCGGGTAGCCGAGCGAAAGGGTGTAGTGCATGCCGGGCGTGTGGAAGGTGAGCGATCCGCTGGTGTCCGACTTGAGATCGACGGTCATGCTTGCGCCGCCCTCATAAGGGACGAGGACTGACGAGCTGTGTTGCCAGCTGAGCTCGATGAGGGAGTCGCCACGCGTGTGGGCGATGTTGACTCTCACCTGATTTCCGTCGCTCATGGCGAAGGTGCTGTTGGCCTGCGGACTGGGCTGGTTGATGGACGGGAGCTGCGCGCTCGCCTTGCCGGCGAAGGTGAGTTGGGCGGAGCTGGAATCTGCGGTGACTTTCAGGCTGGCCAAGCTACTGGCGTAGTTGACCGACGCCAGCGCCTGGTACGAGCCTTTCGCCGTCGTCTCGGCGGCCTGGGGCGCCGATTGCTGGTCGACGGCGCCTGCGGGTCCGTAGCTGGCGCTGGCGGAGGCCAGGTTGGCCGGTACGCTCACGTTCGTGATGACGGGGGGCACGCAGGTCGCCGCGTCGTTCTGGAGGTCGGTGGGGGTGGGTGACGTGAGCGACAAGAGGTGGACAGCGCCGATGGAGTCCTGGATGCCCGTTACACCCGCGCTGAAGTGCGCGTGATCGCAGTCCCAATCGGAGCTGTTGACGATCTGCGTGACCAGCGCCTCCGCCTCGGACTGGGGATCGATGACCGAGCCGCCTTGCAGGATGGCAGGGTGCGCGCGCGCGATGGCGGCGGCCTGGGCGAGCGGCGGTACGAGCAGCTCGAGGGCGCTGATGTGGTAGAGCGCCTGGTAGCGTTGCTGTTGGAGCACCCGCATGAGGGTGGCGAAGACGCGTTGGGCGTTGTCCTGAAGGGTCGCGGCGTCGGCGGTGCGACCGGCCTTGCTGGCCAGCGCGCCCGCATTGAGCGAGCCCTGCACGTCACCAGCCGTAGGTTGGTCGTTGTTCTGCTGCTGGCTCGTGAGGGCGGCGATCTCGGCCTCGATCTTCTTGGCGAGCTCGTCCCGGAGCTTGCTCAGCGTCGAGCCCTGCGCGTCGGCCCAGAGCGTGATGAGCGACTGGAGGTCCTCGACGGTGGGCGTGGTGGCGAGGTTCGCCAGGATCGCTCGGATCGCGTCGCCGAGCATGGCCGGCGAGGTGGGACCGACCACGTAGTCGCTGAAGTGGAGGAGCTGGGCGGTGAAGGTGGCGCCGGTCGTCCCGGCGGCCTCGGGGACGTAGCGCGTGCCATCGGACGTGACGAGGGTGATGGCGGCGCTCGAGGGGCTCGGCTTGGGAGGCGCCACGGTGAGATCGACCGGTTGGAGGAACTGCAAGCCCTGGGGCTTGAGCTCGATGCCGACCTGCCAGGCAGCACGTGTCCCCTGGATCGCGACGTTGGTCAGGGGCGTGAGCGTGATGTCGACGGGCGTAGCCAGCGCGCCCGAGGGGATCACCAGGGTGTAGGTCGTGCCATCGGCGCCGGTCGCCGTGACGGTCGTGCCTGCGGCGTCGACGGTCGCCTTCTTGGCATGGGCGGTGTCGAGCGTGTAGGTGACGGGGATCGGTCCCGTGCCACCGCTCGGTGGCGGCGCCGTGGACGGCGGGGTGGACGTCGAGGTGGTGTTGCAGGCCGTGACGAGCGTCAACACGACGATGCCGGACAAAGGCGGCCAACGTGGCATGGGCACTCCCTCCTTCGAGCGTCGGACCGGCGCGAGCTATGCAGGGTTCCGCGAAACGTGCAGCCGGTCGTGGCTGCATCCTGGAACAGGGGGCGTTATCGGAGCGTTATTGGGTGGAAGGCCGCCGCGGAGCCCGCTTGCGTGTCGTCGCGGCGCGCGCCGAGGCGGGCCGTCGTAGCGGGCCCGCGCGCCGGTCGGCTGGTCGGCGCTCGAGCCGCGCGAGTCGTGCGGCAGAGCTAGAAGGTGACGATGCGCTCGACCTCGAGCACCCAGCGACCGAGCTCGTCCATGGTACTGCGATGGACTCCGTCAGCGAGGTCGCCGTCGGTCATGCCCCGGGCGTCCATGCACGTGCCACAGGCACCGACGATGCCCCGGCGCTTGATCACGCCGCGCAGCATGCGCTCGAGGTTGTAGTATCCGTCGGGCGTGGCCTGTCCGGACCGGGCGCAAGCGACCGCATCGGCCATCAGGAAGAGGTAGACGGTCACATCGTTCTGCTTCGCGAGCTGCAGGGCCAGGCGTAGCCCGTTGTAGCTGCGTTCGGTCCCATAGGGCGGGTCGTTCAGGACGATCAGGACGGTCATGGCGCTCCCTCCGCGCTACCCGGAGATCCTTGCCTGGCGCGCGCTCCGGCACAAGGGGCAAGCGCCCCGGCCGGTTCGTGGGCGCTTCCGGCCGCGCCCGACGCCCGTCCGGGGGTCGCGGTCCGTGCCGAGTGCACCGCCACATCGTTCGTTCAGGACGAGGTGGTACGGTCCTGGCCATGCGCCGATCGGTCGTGATGCTCCTGGTATCCCTGGGCTCGATGTCGGTTCCTGGCCTTGCGCAGGCGACACCGTCCCCCTCTCCGCTCCCGACCTGCGCCGTGGCGGACGTGCCTACGGCCTTCACCGGCTACGACCAGTGGCGCTACACGCTGGTCGACACGCACTTCCGGTTACCCGCGGACTATGCCCCGCCCGACCTCGTGTCCACCCGTGAAGCGGGGCTCAACGGCGGCCACGAGCTGCGATCGTTCGTGATCCCGCATCTGAAGGCGATGGCGCAGGCGGCGGCGGCGGCCGGCTACCCGATCGCCGTTCAGAGTGCGTACCGTTCCTACCAGACACAGGTGATCACCTTCCAGTACTGGGTCAAGGTCGACGGCTACGCCTATGCGCTCAAGTCCAGCGCGCGACCCGGTCACTCCGAGCACCAGCTCGGCACCACCCTCGACCTCCGCGCCAAGGGCGGGAAGGCACCCTGGGACTACCAGGACTGGGCGGCGACGCCCACCGGAGCGTGGGTCGCCGCCAACGCCTGGCGTTTCGGCTTCGCGATGAGCTACCCCAAGGGCACCGAGGCGCAGACCTGTTACATGTACGAGCCCTGGCACTACCGCTATCTGGGCCTGACCGAAGCCCGGGCGATCCACGACCAGGGCGTCACGACGCGCGCCTATCTGTGGGCGCATTGGAAGGCCAGCGGCGCGCCGCTCCCGAGCGCGTCCTCGTCGACGTCCAAGCCCTACAGGACGGTGACGGTGCAGGCCGGTGACACGTTGTGGGGGTTGGCGCAACGCTACGGTACGACGGTCGCCGCTCTGCGCCAGGCCAACGGCCTGCAGGGGAACGCCATCCAGGCGGGGATGCAGCTCGTCGTTCCCTGAGCGTCGCGCGCCGGCCCGCATGCGCAGCTAGGGTCGCTGGGCGCTCTCCACCGTCACGTACCGGCGCTCGCCGGTGCGCGGGTTGAACCAGACCTGCTGGCGGATCCCCGTGGTGGGGTCGAAGAAGGTCTCGTCCGTCTGGACGAAGCCTTCGAGCGAGCGAGGATCGCGGCGCCGCAACCGGCGCCGCCTGGCCAGCAACGTGGCTGCCACGGCAACGACGACGATGACGACCTCGAGCGCCCACCACGAGATCAGGAGCTTCACCATGCGCTAGCCTTCGCGCAGGACGACGGCTGTTCCGTACGCGACCACTTCCGACATGGTCTGACCCACCTCGCTCGAGTCGAAGCGCATCATCACCACGGCGGTGGCGCCCATGGCGTGCGCGTTCTGGACGAGCCGGTCGATTGCGGCCTTGCGGGCGTCCTCGAGCATCTCGGTGTACTCCTTGATCTCGCCGCCGCCGAGGCTGCGCAGGGCGGCCGTGATGTTGCCCCCTAGGCCGCGACTCCGAACGACGACCCCGAAGACCTGCCCGACGACCCGGTCGATCTCGTGGCCCACGATGTTCTCCGTCGTGACGACGAGCATCTCTGCCGTCCTCTCCGGTGGTGCCGGGGCCGACGCGGAACGGGCGCACGGATGCGTTGCGCACCCCGGGCCCGGACCCCGCGTAGGCGGCGCCCACCTCGGCCCCCGACGGTCGTTCGCTCGCGCCGCGCCACGGCAAGATGGTGCCCGTCTCAGCCGCTCTGGGCCGGCGGACGTTCGAAGGAGCCGATGCCAAGCGCAGTCTACGTCCATCGGCCGCGCAACGGTCGATGGGCCGACGCCCGCCCGGGTCGACCGGCTCGGATACCGGGACCCGCGGTCCCGTGGCAGGGGACATTTGCTCCTCGCCCGCCCGAAGGAGGTGCCTCATCGTGGAGGTAGGTCGGCGCCCGTACGTAGAAGCGACGTTGGGAGTGTGGCATGCTCGTTTCCGCGGCCATCCTGGCAGGGGTCCTGGCGGGCGTGGCAGCGTGGTTGCTGTGGCGCGCACGGAGCCGCACCCGAAGGCTCGAGGGCGACATCCTCAAGCGCTTCTTCCAGTGCCAGCAGCAGGGCAGAGAGGTTCAGCTCGAAGCTTTGGCCGGGATGCTGGATGTCCCCGTGCCGCGCGTGCGCCGCAGCCTTACAGCGCTCCTCGAGCGAGGCCTGGTGCGCATCGAGGGTTCCTCGTTGGGCCTGAGTGTCGAAGGGCTGGAGGCGGCACGGGCGCTGGTGCGTAGCCACCGCGTCCTCGAGACCTATCTGGCGGAGCGCGGGGGGCGGCCCCTCGCGGTGTTGCACCGGCTGGCCGATAGGCTCGAGCATCGCGTTCCAGCCGAGCGGATCGACGCCATCGACCGCGGCCTCGGGCACCCGGTGCGAGACCCGCACGGGGACCTCATTCCGGGGCCTCGCGGACGCTCTCCGGACCGGCGCCACGTAGCGCTGACGCTCTGCCCGGCGGGCAGCATGGTCCGCGTGCTGCACGTCGAGGACGAGCCGGAGTCGCTGTTCCGCGAGCTGCTGGCCGAAGGGCTGGCCCCCGCCACCGCCCTGGAGGTCCTGGCGAATGATGCCGCGGGCGTCAGGGTGAACGTGGCGGGGCTCGGCGAGCGCCGCCTGAGCGCGCTTGCGGCGGCCATGGTGGATGTGGTCCCCAGCGGTGTCGGCGCCGCGCAGCTGCACGGGATGACGCGGCTCAGCGAGCTTGCGCTGGACACGCCGGCGCGCGTCGTGATGCTGACCAACGAGCTCCGTGGGGATGCGCGGCGGCGGTTGCTCGACCTCGGGTTCACGCCTGGCGCCGAGGTGATCCCCGTGCTCGAGAACGCACTCGGCGACGATCCGACGGCGTACCTTGTGCGGCAAAGCAGGATCGCCCTGCGACGCGATCAGGCGCGTCATGTTCTGGTCGCCCCTCTGGGCGATGCCGAGGCGGGCGACGAGGTGGCCGCGTGAGGGCGGGCGCGTCACCACCGGGACGCTGCGAGGGCTGCCCCGCGAGGCTTCGTCACCTCGGTGCGCGGGGCCACGACTTCGACGGCGTGGTGGCGCTGGCCGGGAACCCCAACGTCGGGAAGAGCACGCTGTTCAACGCGCTGACCGGGCTGAAGCAGCACGTCGGCAACTGGCCGGGCAAGACCGTCGCTCGGGCCGAAGGCGGCTTCGAGGTAGGCGGCGAGCGCCTCAAGGTGGTCGACCTCCCGGGCACCTACTCTCTGCTCGCCTACTCCCCCGAGGAGCAGATCGCGCGCGACTTCCTCCTCTTCGGGGGTGCCGACGCGACCATCGTGCTGGTCGACGCGACCGCGCTCGAGCGCAACCTCAACCTGGTGCTGCAGATCCTGCAGATCACCGGACGGGTGGTGGTCGCGCTGAACCTGATGGACGAGGCCCGGCGCCGCGGCATCCGCATCGATCACCGCGCCCTCGCGCGGGAGCTCGGCGTCCCGGTCGTTCCGATCGTCGCCCGCACGGGCGAAGGGATGGCGTCGCTCCTGGCCGCGCTCCTCGATACCGTGGCCGACGGAAGCGAGGGGTCGGTGCGAGCCGTGCGGCTCGAGCCGCAGCTCGAGGCCGCGACGAGCGAGTTGTCGGGCGCTCTCCACGCCGCGTTCCCGTCGTTGGCCAGCCGGCGATGGGTGGCGCTGCGCCTCCTCGATGGGGACCCGCGAGTGCGGGAGGGGCTGGCCGACGGCGAGCTGCTGGAGGAGGGGGGCGCGGCGCGGACCGGGGAGCTCGACCGTGTGCTGGTCGAAGCCGAGCGGCTGCGCGTGGGCCTCGGGCCCGAGGCCCGGGACCGGCTGGTGGAGAGCCTGTTCCGTGAGGCCGAACAGATCACCTCCCGGGTCGTCGAGAGCCCCGGCATCGGCGCGCAGACGTTCCAGGCCCGGCTCGACCGCGTCTTGACGTCCCGGCTGTGGGGCCCGCTGGTGATGGTGGGCGGCCTGGCGCTGGTCTTCTGGATCACGATCGTAGGAGCGAACGTTCCTTCGTCGTTGCTGTTCACGGCCACGTTCGCCGTGGGTCGCTGGGGAAGGGCCGCCTTCGAGGCGCTCCAGGCGCCGTGGTGGCTCACCGGCTTCCTTTGGGACGGGGTCTACCGGGGGCTCGCCTGGGTCGTGTCGGTGATGCTGCCGCCGATGGCGATCTTCTTCCCGCTGTTCACGCTGTTGGAGGACCTCGGCTACCTGCCTCGGGTGGCGTTCAATCTCGACGGGCTCTTCCGCCGGGTGGGAGCGCACGGCAAGCAGGCGCTCACGATGGCGATGGGGCTGGGGTGCAATGCCGCGGGCGTCGTGGCGGCCCGGGTCATCGAGTCGCCGCGCGAGCGCTTGATCGCCATCCTCACGAACAACTTCATGCCGTGCAACGGCCGCTGGCCGACGCTGATCGTGATCGCGAGCGTCCTGGTGGCCGCCGCGTTCTCGCCCGGCGTGGCCTCGATCGTGGCGGCCGGGGCCGTCATCGGGGTCACGTTGATCGGCGTGGTGGTGACGCTGGCGGTGTCCTGGCTGCTGTCGCGCACCGTGCTCCGCGGCGTCTCGAGCACGTTCTTCCTGGAGCTTCCGCCCTTCCGGCGGCCGGACGTGTTGCGGATCCTGTACACCTCGTTCATCGACCGGACACTGTTCGTGCTGTGGCGGGCGGTGGTGATGGCGGCGCCGGCAGGCGGGCTGATCTGGCTGCTCGCCAACGTCCGGGTCGGCGGCGTGAGCCTTGCACAGCATGTGCAGCACGGGCTGGAGCCTTTGGGATGGATGGTCGGGCTCGATGGCGCTATCCTCCTCGCGTATCTCGTCGCCATCCCCGCCAACGAGATCGTGCTGCCCACCTTGATCATGATCTACACCGGCGTCGGGATGATGGTGGAGGTCGAGGGCCTGGGCGACCTGCACGCCGTCCTGGTCGCGGGAGCCGGCTGGACGCTCTTGACCGCCGTCAATCTGATGCTCTTCAGCGTGCTGCACAATCCGTGCTCGACCACCATCTGGACCATCTGGTCGGAGACCCGGAGCGTCAAGTGGACGGCGATCGCCACGGTGCTGCCCTTGCTCGTGGCCTTCGTTGTCGTCGCGGGCGTCACCTGGGCGGCTCGAGCCCTCCAGCTGGCGTAGACCACCCCCGAGGGGTAGCCCGCGGTTCGCTCGAGGCCGCCTGACCGCTGGGCACGATGTTGCCGTAGGTTCTGCAGTGGGCAGCTCTCGAAGCAATACCCCGGGGAGATATGATACGGGAACCCGTTCGAGAGCGCTGAGATGTGTTCTGAAGGGCCTAGATGCTCCCTCTCGAACGTCGCCCCAGGCTCTCCTGGGGGAGGAAACGCGGTGTCCACCCCCACCGCTCGGGTGGACTCCCCAACACGCCCGAGGTCCGAACTAACCACGTCTGGAACGATCTGTGTGGGGCGGTCGGGCCCTTCGCTGTGAAGCGGCGGTGGCGGCCTTCGTCTCGGGATTGCGGGGGGTATTCGCCACCCCGGCCGGCGTCCCAGGGTACGATGCCCCCGATGCTTTCACCTGGGGCACGTGCACGGGCCGGGGGGCTCGCGGTGGCGCTGGCGCTTCTGACGTTCGCCGCTGCGGCCTCACCACCGACGATCGAACTGCAGCAGGCGTGGGTGCGGTGGCTGCCGCCGACCGTGCCGGATACCGCTCTGTTCGGCATGCTGATCAACCCAACCGATCACGCGGTGCGGCTGGTGGGTGGGACCACGCCGGCGGCGAAGCGATGCGTGCCGATGACGACGGTCCGGAAGGATACGGGTTCGGCGTCGGGGCCCGTGATGGAGATGGTGAGCGTCGATGCGCTGGTGATTCCGGCGCACGGCCGGCTGGTGCTCGAGCCGGGCGGCGATCACCTCATGATCATGGGTCTGCAGAAGGCTCTGGTGGCGGGTCAGCCGATGCAGGTCACGCTGATGTTCGAAGGAGCGGACGCGCTCACGGTCAGCGTGCCGGTGGTCCGGAAGTAGCCGGCGAGGTCGAGCCGATGACGAGCGAAAGGGAGCGGATGTGAAGCGTGTGCCGAAGGGTGTGCTGTGGGCTGCGGCCGTCGTTGCGGTGGCGGCCCTGGCGTACGTGGTCCAGGGGCGCCTCGGAGGGCCTCCCTACCAGTTCGCGTCGAAGCCGTTGACCAACCTCACGACCGAAGCGGACTTCACCTTGCAGAGCGCCTCGGGGCCGATATCGCTCTCCGACTTCGACGGCGATGTGGTGGTGCTCTACTTCGGCTACACCCACTGCCCGAACATCTGTCCTACCGAGATGATGCACCTGGCGGAGGTGCGCAAGCTGCTGCCGGAGAAGGACCGGTCGCGCGTCAAGGTGCTGATGATCACGGTGGACCCGGAGCGCGACTCGCCAGTGACCATGTCGAAGTACGCGCACGCGTTCGACCCCGCCTTCGTGGGGCTGTCGGGGACATCCGAGAGCATCGCGGCCGTCGCCAAGCAGTTCTTCGTGACCTACCAGAAGACCGACCAGACGGGTCCGGACCAGTACTTCGTCAACCACACGTCGGCCGCGTACGTGCTCGACACCCGGCGCCAGCTCGCCCTGATCTACAACTACGATCAGCTGGGCTCGGAACAGACCCACATCGCGCAGGACCTCCACCACCTCCTGCTGCGGGGGAGCTGACACGGTGCGCAGACGCTTTCTCCTCATGCTCGCCTCGTTTGCAGGCCTGGTGGCGGTACCGGTCGTTGCCGCGCAGGCGACGCCGGACGGCCCGGCGCGCTACGACGCCCACTGCGCCGTCTGCCATCAGACCGACGGCTCCGGGATCACCGCTCCGCCCACTTTCCCGCCGCTCGATGGTGAGGCGGGCCGGATGGCCGCGGCCGGGGCCGGCGGCCGGCGCGCTCTGATCGACGTCGTGCTGTTCGGCATCCAGGGCGACCTGACCGTCGATGGCGTGAGCTACGCCTACGGGCAGGAGATGCCGGGGTGGCGGGCGATCCTGTCCGACGAGCAGATCGCCTCGCTCTTGAACTACGTGCTGGAGGCCTGGAGCAACCCGATAGCGCTCGGGGAAGCGGGCTCGAGCGTGACCGTGCGCCAGGTCGCCGCCGAGCGGAAGCGCGGCCTGTCCCCCGGGGCCGTCTACGCACGCTGGCAGAAGGCGGCGCCTTGAGGGGCGTCCGGCGCGCGGCGGCGTCCTCGGGTGGCGAGCCTGTGGGCGGCGCCCTGGTGGACCAGCCGCGTGGGTTCGATCTGCTGCGGCTCCCGGGCCTGCGGCGGCTCGTGCGCTGGCGCTACTCCCGGCTGGTGTTCCAGATCCCGCTCCTGGTGCTGGCAGCGATGGCCATTGTCGACGGCCTCACCGGGCAGCCGATGGCGCCTCGCAACGTGGCCACCGCCAGTGTGTGGCTGCACTACCGCGGGCTGGTCGCGATCGCATTGGCGGTGTTCGGGAACGCCTTCTGCGCGGCCTGTCCGCTGATGCTCACCCGAGGCGTCACCAGGCGAGTGGAGCGCTGGCTTCCGGGCATGCCGGCCTGGCCGCGCGTGCTCCACAACAAGGGCCTGGTGATCGTCCTGACGGTTGTCTTCCTGTGGAGCTACGAGGTCTTCGCGCTGTGGGCCAGCCCCTGGCTGACCGCGTGGCTGGCGATCGGCTACTTCCTGGCGGCGTTCGCCGTGGATGCTCTGTTCCCGGCCGGAACCTTCTGCCGCTACGTGTGCCCCCTCGGAAACTTCAACTTCACGCTGTCCAGCGTCTCGCCCACGCAGATTGCAGCCGTCGACGCCAGCGTGTGCCGAACGTGCGAGCACAAGCCGTGCCTCTACGGCAGGGAGACCGCTGCTGGGCCTACGCCGCCGCCGTCCGCCGAGGCGACCCGGGGTTCCGCCTTCATCTCGCTCGCCGAGATCACCCACCCCAACGGGAGCGGGTCGTTTCCGGGGTGCGAGACGAAGCTGTTCGTTCCTGCCGTGGAGTCGAACATGGACTGCACGCTGTGCATGAACTGCGTGCGCGCCTGCCCGTACGACAACGTGGCGTTGCGCGTGCGCGCTCCCGGACGCGAGCTCGTACGGACGCCGTGGGTGCGGCGGGGCGGCCGGACCGTACTGCTGCTGGGCGTGCTGCTGACGTTCTGGGGCGTCATGAACGCGGTCGCCATGATCGGGCCGTTCTACACCGTGGCCGGCTGGGTGGCCCGTGTGGTGGGTACCCACAGCGAGGCGCTGTTGATCGCGCTCCTCTACGGCGTGGTGACGCTGGCGGGGCTCGGCGTCACGCTGGCCGTCGCGACATGGTCCGACGTGCTGGGTGGTGCCTCGGCCAGGCCGTGGCAGGCGTTCCAGCGCTGGGGCTACGTGGTGGTCGCGCTCGGGTTCGGCTTCTGGGCCGCGCACTACCTGTTTCACTTCCTGACCGGAGTGGCGGCGGCGATCCCCGTCTACGAGCACTTCTTCAGCTACCGCGGTCTCGGTCTGGAGCCGGACTGGCCTCTGGCGCACATGATGCCGTCGCGTTGGCTGTTCCCGCTGCAGGCGGTCGTGACCGCCCTCTATGCCGGCCTCGCGCTGGCGAGTGCCATCCGCATCGGTCTGCGGGACTTCGGCACGCGCGGTGTCGTCGCGATGTGGCCGATGTTCGGCTTCGTGCTGGCGTTCACGGCCATGCAGATCCTGGTGTGGGCCCAGCCGATGCAGATGCGCGGAACGCTGTTCGGCCCGGGACACTAGTTCCGTCGTAACGAGCGGGGCCGGGGTCGTGAACGAGGCGCCGACTGACGATTGTCCCTCGACATGAGGGCGTGCACGGCGCACGCTAGAGACCCTACTCGCGGTCTCGTTCTCCGAGGGAGGCATCGTGCCTCGACGTTGGCTCGTCATCCCCACCCGCGCTGTGGCCATCGACGTCGACGGCCTGGTGCCCGGACTCCGCGATGCGGAGCGCCTCGAACGTCTGGCGACGGGCGCCCGCGACCTTCACCACGATCTCCGGATACGCGTAAGCCACGCACCCAATCCCCTCGCCTACCTCCGCCTCGAAGGGGAGGCCATCGAGCGGATGGCTCCGTTGCGTGCCATCCGGCTCGGCGAGCTGCAGGCGCTGGCGGCCAAGCTGGGGGATGCTCGACGCGACGCGCGATCGGCGCTTCCAGAGCTCGTACACCCGACCCCCCGCTGACGTCGAGGAGGTGTCGCGGGCGCGTTCGCCCCCCGCGGGCGCAGCCTCGCGCCGCCGGCGGCGATTGCCGTACCGCTCCGGGCGGACTGCCGAGGCGTTGCGCGGTACCGTCGGTGCGATGGACCGTGCCTACGAGAGGGGTGGCCCGTGCACATCGCCGTCGTGCAGATGACCAGCCGGCTGGGCGACAAGGACGCCAACCTGGAGACCGCTGCGGCGTGGCTGGAGACGGCTGCGGGCAGCGCCGATCTGGTCTGTTTGCCGGAGACGTTCGAGGTTGGCTACGACGTGGCGACGCTGGGGGACCGCCTTTTCGAGCTGGCCGAGGTCGTGCCGGGTCCCACCGCCGAGGCCCTGGGCGACCTGGCACGCCGCCTCGACGTGAGCATCGTCGCGGGCATCGTCGAGCGCGACTCGGTCGTGCCGGAGGTGCTCTACGACACCGCCGTCCTGATCTCGCGAGAGGGCGCCCTCGCGGGCCGCTACCGCAAGAGCCACCTCTACCCCACGGAGCACCGCTTCTTCCGGCCCGGCGACGATCTGCCGGTGTTCGACCTCGACGGCACGCGGGTGGGCGTGGCGACCTGCTTCGAGCTCGCCTTCCCGGAGATCGTGTCGACCCTGGCGCGCCGGGGTGCCCAGCTCGTGTTGAACCCCTCCGCCGTGCCCGTCGGCTTCGGCTACCTGCAGGACCTGCGGAGCCGTGCCCGCGCGCAGGACAACCAGATCTTCGTCGCGGCCGTCAACCACGTCGGGATAGAGGGGACGGCCCACTACTGCGGCGCCAGCCAGATCGCCGGTCCTCGCGGCGACGTGCTGGCCCGGGCCTCGACCTCGGAGCCCGGGGTGATCACGGCGGAGCTGGTGCTCGAGTCGATCCACGCCGAGCGGCTGCAGGAACCCGTGTTCCGCGCGCGTCGACCTGAACTGTATGAGCGGTGAGCCGTGCGTGGCTGGCGGCCGCGTCAGAGATCGAGCGCCAGCAGCGGCAACCGGCGGTCGGGGATGCTGCCGGAGGAGCGCTCGCCTGCGTAGGTCGCCCCCATGACCCGGTAGAATCCGGCGGCGTTCGGGTCCGCCTCGATCTCGAGGCGCCGGGCGCCGCGGCGTCGGGCCACGGACACGGCGTGCTCGAACAGGGCGCGCCCGATGCCTCGACCGATGGCCGAAGGCTCGACGTACAGCATGTCCAGCTCGACGGTGGAGGCGTCGCTCGATGAGGACTTCAGCAGGTAGAAGCCCATCACCACGTTCGCGGCGATGGCGACGAAGACATCGTGCCGAAGCACCTGCCCGCTCGACAGCGTCAGCTCCTCACGGCAAGCGTCCAGGAACGCCGCGTCGTATCCCCAATGGGCCTTCGACCTCAAAGCCAGGGCGCTCAGCAACGGGGCCTCGCCGGGTAGGGCACGTCGGATATCGGGGGTCTCGTCCATGGGGCCTCGGCTGTCCGGCGCGCACCGTAGCCGGTTGGGCCCACCGCCGTCAACCTTCGCTCCCCGTGGCGACTGCAGGACCCCACCTCAGAACTTGCCGCCGGTCCGGAACCCGCCGCCGCGGACGGCACCGCCCCCTCTGGAGCCCCCGCCGGGCGGCTTCAAGGCACCGCCCCACGGGGAGCCACGTCCGAAGCCGCCGGAGCCGAAGGTGGTGTCCGTTCGAGGCGGGCGGAACCGGCGCTGCTGATCGAGCACGCGCCACAAGGCGCCCTGGTTGAGCATCCCGCCGATGACGTTGGCCAACACGGTGGCGACCAGCATGCCGTCCTCGAAGCCATGGCCCGGTTGATCGTACGCCCGTCTCTTGAACTCGGCGCGCAGCTCCTCGAGCTCCCGGAGACGGTCGTGCCGCTGCTGCAGGGCGGTCTGGAGTTCCTGACCGGCCGTTTCGAGCTGTTCCTGCTCTCGCTGCAACTCCGACAGCCTGTGGATGAGGACGTCGTCCTCGGGATAGGGAGTGGACAGGGCCTCTTCATGCAGCGACTGGAGCGCCTCGGTCCGCAAGCCCGACGCGAGGATGTCCACGGCCTGGCGGAAGGCTCCGTCCTGGCCGGCGGCCATCTCCTGTCTGCGCGCGAGAAGTCCCGCATTCTGTTCCGCGAGCCGTTGGAGCTGCTCGTCGAGGGCCTGGAGCTTGTCCTTCTCGGAGGTCTCGGTCGCCTCGAGGGCGAGCACGCCGTCGGCCTCGCGCGCCTTCTGGTCGAGCGCCCGGACCGCCTCGAACGCGTGGTCGGCCGTCTCGCGGCAGCCTGTGGCGTGCTCGCGAAGGCGCCCGGGGATCTCGAGCAGTCGCGCGTAGTCGGGCCGCGCGTCGTGGAAGCCGGCGTGGCGGGCCACCTTGCCGTCGAGCCAACGGAAGAGCGGAGCGGCGCGGTACTCCGGGGTCCCGTAGTGCCGTCGCCAGAGGTACATGAAGAGGGGATCGCGGCGATAGGCGCGTCCCTTCTCCTCCTGCTCCTGCTCGCTGCGAGTGGCCTTCTCCTCGGCGTGCATCGCGATGCGCTCGGCCTCGTGGGCCCGCTCGAGCTGGGTACGGTAGGCGGGGTCCGCCTGCAGGCGTGCCTGCGTCCTGGCCTCGGCGGCGTCGACCGCGGCGGCGGCAGCGGACAGGGCTTCGGCCTGGGCGGTTCGCTCGGCCTCCACCGTGGTGCGGCGCTGCTCGGATGCCTTCAGCTGCTGCTCGAGCGCTTCGGCGGCCTCCTCTCGCCGGCGCAGCAGGACCGACACGCTCTTGGCGGCCGCGTCCAACTCGGACGCGGCGCCGCTCGCGCCGGCGGCCCCCGACGCCATCGAGTTGACGCGCAGGCGGGCCAGCTCGCGATAGGCATCGGCCTGAGCCTTGCCCGAAGCGAGCAGACGGTCGCTGCTCGTCGCCAGCCGCCGCTCGAGGTCCGCGATCGCCTGGCGCTGCGCCTCGAGCTCGGTCTCGATGGTGTCCAGCGGTTGCTTTCCCGAGATCATGGTGTGGCCCATCCTCTGCGCTACCAGCGCGTGATCGTCGCCCCCGAGGTGGGGACGCTGTAGCGCGCCTCCAGCGCGCCTCGGAGCTTCTCGCCGACGGCATCGTTCTGGATGATGCCGTCGTCCTGCTTGTCGCGGGCGACCGCCTGGAAGGTGGGCTCGTCGACGCGCAGCCCCCAGCGCCTCACGGTCTCGGTGGCGCCGGTCTCCTCGTTGCGGACGGTGACCGGCACGATGCCACCATCGGGTCCCACCGCTTCCACGATGAGGTAGTAGTTGCGCGCCGAGGGGTTGATGTCGGGGACCCGCCACACGCCCGAGGCTTCGCCCGGACGGTTCACGATCCGGACGGCATAGGTCCGTTCGAGCGTCGCTTGCAGGGTGTGCAGGCCCGTCAGATCCTGGCGGGCGGCCGCGTAGTCGCGGTCCCGTAGGGCGGCCTGGGCGGACGCGAGGAGCGCGTTCGCCCGCTCGGTCGCAGCGGGAACCGTCGCGACCTGCACGGCGACCGCATGGGCAGCGTCGAGCTCCGCGGGCAGGGCCCGGCGTGGACCCACCACCTGGTTCCGGTAGGCGCCGACGATCAGGGTGCAGACGGCTGCCACCGCCACCAGCGCCGTGCCCCAGCGCCGCCGCCTCACGTAGATGCGGGCGAGCGTGGTGGCGACCGACGGCGGGGCCGGGCGGTAGACGAAGCGTTCCTCCGCCAGCGCGGCTACGCCCTTCGCCAGGATCTCGTCCGGAACGTCGATCCCCTGGGCGGCGTAGATCTTGCGGAGCCGGGCGATGAGGTCCTGGGCCCGAGCGGGCTCGTCGAGCTCGCGTTCCACGAGCTCGCGCCGCTGCCGGAGCGTGTCCACGACGTCCATGGCGAGCATGACCTCGTCTAGCGGGGCGGCGGGATGCGTGGCGGCCGTCTCGGTCATGGCGTCGGCTCAGGCGCGGCGCCCTGCTCGGCCAATCTGGCAAGGCGGCGCTTGCCGTCCTCGACCGCCTCCCGGATCTCGTGGGCGTTGGCGGTGCTCTGCCGGCGCATCTCCTCGATGAGCTCGCGCGACCGCGTCTGGAAGGCGACCACGGAATCGACGAGCTTCTTGACCGCGTCGGCGCGGAGGGTGGGGCCGTACCCGGCCTTCACCGCCGCCTCCTGGATCTCGCCGCCGATGTCAGCGAGCGTCTCGAGCGACTCGCTCATGCCCTCCTTCATGGCTTCGACGGCGCGTGTGCTCTCGTGGAGCCCGAACAGGCCGGTGAACGAAGCGCTCAATGCGGTCAGCACCGTCTCGTTGGTCGAGAAGAAGGTGACCGCCTGGGCGTGCAGCCGTTCCTTGGCGTTCGTGGCCTGCAGCAGCCGCGTCATGATGACCTCGGAGGTGTGGTACCCGACGGTGAGGTTGTCGGCGAGGTCCTTGGTGATCTGGTAGCGGGATTCCGCCGTCTGGAGCGAGCGCACCGTCTCGTCACGCATCAGCTCGAGCCGGGCACGGGCGCCGAGGTCGTCGCCCGAAGCGGCCTCGACCTTGGCCTGCGCTTCGGCCACGGCCCGCTTGGCCGCGCTCAGCTCGTCCTCGGCGGCGTTCAACACCGCCATCGCGAGGATCTCGGATTCCTTCCAGGCGCCGCGGAAGTCCTGGTAGGCCTCGAGGATCCGTCGCTCGCGTTCGACCTGGTCCCGGGTCGCGTCGGTGACCTCCAGGAAGGTCCGCTTGATGGTGTCGAAGCGGGACGCCACGTCGCCGCGGGTCACCTTCATCCACACGTTGGCGAGCCGCTCGAAGGTGGTGAGCTTGCCGTCCTCGATCTGGTCCACCATGCGCTTGGCGTCGTCGCGGATGCTGTTGAAGGCGTTCGTGATGGTCTCGTAGCGACGCGCGACGTCCATGGAGGCAACCTGCTGCCGCACAACGTCGTTGAACAGCGAGGCGTGGTTGAGGGTGCGGGCGATGGCGACGACCTTCGGCTCGTCCAGGCTGCTCACGCGCTTGAGCAGTGCTGTGATGGGGGCCTCCTGGCTCTCCGCTCGGCCGGGCATCAGCCCCAGGTCGCGGATGGTCCCCAGTGCCTTGTCCAGGTACTGCAACGGGGTCGAGCTCACGTCCGTCATGATGGGGCTCCCTCGACGGCCGCTCCAACGGCATCATAGGGCCGGGCGGAGCCGACGGCGATGTCGGGTGCCCGTGAGCGCGGGGCTTCCGTGTCGTACGCGTCGTCGCGGGCCGCGAGGAGGACGCTCCATGTGTGGCATCCTCACACCTGCTCATCGGAACCCGATAGCATGGGGCCCGTGAAGCTCGCCCAGGGAATCCTCCTGCTGGCGCTCACGGGGGTGCTGTCGGTGGCGGCCCTGCTCGGGGCGTCGGCGCTGCACTGGGCGCAGAACCTGCCCTCCCTGAAGCCGGTCGAAGCTCTCCAGTACACGTCGAACACCAGTGTGTTCGCCCGCGACGGCACGCGCATCGGCACGCTGGTGCCTGCGATCGGGAAGAACAAGGAGCCCACGAACCGCGTGCCGGTGCGTCTCGATCAGGTTTCACCGGCGGCGCTGGAGGCGCTGGTGGCCTCCGAGGACGACACCTTCTTCCGGGAGTACGGCTTCAACGTACGCGGGATCGCCAAGGCCGCCTACCAGGTCGTGATCGGGGATTCCCGGCGGGGCGGTTCCACCATCACCACCGAGCTCATCAAGAACACGGTGCTGCGCAGCATCGCCGACGAGCGGTCGCTGAACCGCAAGGTCAAGGAGATCCTGCTGGCGATCGAGCTCGAGCAGCGCTTGACCAAGAAGGAGATCCTGCAGCGCTACGTCAACGTGGTGTTCTGGGGCGGCAACGTCTACGGCATCCGGGAAGCCTCGCAGGCCTACTTCGGGATCGACCCGATCCAGCTCAACCTCGCCCAGGGCCTCTACCTGGCCGTGCTCGTTCCCGCGCCCAACGCCATGCACGAGAACTTTGCGGCGGCGCGAGCCGGCATGAGGACGGTGCTCGACAAGATGGTTCGGCGGGGGAGCATCTCCAAGGCGATGGCCGAGCGGGCGTGGACCTACCCGCTCGAGCCGAAGGGATGGCACGTGACCTACGACGGCCACGGCAACGTGGTCAAGGCGACGCGTACGGGCGAGACCGTCAAGGTGACCTCGAGCATCGACACCAACCTCTCGCGCGGCGTGATGCTCGCGGTCCGCAACTGGCTGGTGAAGCGCTACGGGGACAACGTCGTGTTCGGCAGCGGCGGCCTGAAGGTCTATACCACCATCGACGTGCAGGCGCAGAAGGCGGCGATGGCGGCGAGCCGCGAGACCCAGGTCCCGCCGGGAGCCCAGATGGCCATCGTCGGCATCGATCCCAAGACGGGCGGCGTGCTCGCCATGGTCGGGCAGAAGCTCGGGCCCGGCGAGAAGCCCCAGGACTTCAACCGCGCCATCCAGGCGTACCGCCAGCCCGGCTCGTCGTTCAAGCCGATCGTCTACGGCACCGCCATCCAGCAAGGAGCCTTGAACGAAGCGAGCATCCTGGTCGACAACCCGACCGTGTTCAAGGTGAACGGCAAGCCCGACTACAAGCCCAAGGAATGGGACAAACTCTACGAGGGGTACGAGACCGCTCGTCTTGCGCTCGACCGAAGCCGCAACATCCCGGCCGTCAAGGCCTTGCAGGAAGCAACGCCGCAGGCCGTGGCCGTGAAGGCGCAGGAGCTCGGGTACAACGTCAAGCCGTACCTGGGGATGGCGCTCGGCAGCTTCGTCGTGACGCCGATGCAGCATGCCGCGGCCATCGCTGCCTTTGCCAACGGCGGCGTCTACACGGCGCCCTACTACGTGGAGAAGGTGGTCGATTCCCAGGGCAACGTCATCTACCAGGCCCATCCGCGACGCACGCGGGTGTGGACACCGCAGACGGCGTACATCGTGCTGGACATGATGCATGGCACGGTGATGGACCGCAAGCCCTACTGGGCGTTGTCCTGGAGGGCCAACGTGCCCGGCCACTGGATCGCCGGCAAGACGGGCACGACCGACAACGAGCGCGACATCTGGTTCGTGGGTGTCACGCCGGGGCTCGTCACGGCGGTGTGGATCGGGAACGACAACAACAGTCCGATGCCGCGGTACATGAAGTATGCCGATGGCAAGACGCACCTTGTGACCAGCTCGCAGCAGCCGATCTACGCGTTCAACCGTTTCGCCCAGGGCGCGCTGATGGGGCGCTCGGCCGCTCCGAACGGCTTTCCTGTTCCCAACGGCATCACCTTCCACCGCATCGATCTGAAGACGGGGGCGCTCGACCCGACCGGCACGAAGGCGGCCTTCAAGGCGAGCACGGACCTGTCGGCCCAGGGCGTGTTGGCGGGAGGCCAGCTCCGGATCCCGATCGACAAGCGGACCGGCCTGCGGGCGACCGTCGACACACCCCCGGACCAGATCGAGATGATCGCCGTGGATCCCAAGAACATCGAGCAGTACTTCCCATTCGGCGGCGTTTCCGGCTCTGCCACGCCGGCCGCCGGCCCAACGGGCTGAACGACCCTCGCCAGGCAGGGCTGCTGCGGCCGCTCGGAGCCGACCCGCCGGCCGGGACGATTGACCTGACCTACGTCCCCGACAGGACAATTGGCCCTGCCATGCGCGCCCGCACGGAACTAGCCTAGCCGCGTACGGCTCGTTCACCCGTCCGCCGGTCGTCACCCGATCGGCGAGGGAGGCGATCATGCGGCTGAAGCTCCTTGTCGTGCTCGGCCTGACAGCGGTGCTCGTTCCCTTCCTTCCTCCCCTCGGGAGCGCGACCTGGGCCGCAGCGCAAACCGCGATCGGCGAATCATCGCAAGGGGAAGAACACGGGAGGGTGGCCACCTTCATTGGTGACGCCCATGGCTCGTTCAAGGAGAGCGGCAGCTACGAGGTAGGGGACTACCCCTATGCCGTTGCAGCCGCCGACCTGAACGGCGACGGCCTGGTCGATCTGGCGGTGGCCAATGCCGATGCCGAGACCGTGACGTTGCTCTACGGACTCGTCGCGACGGCCTGCCAGCCGCACCCCACCCTGAGCGCCGGGAAGGGTCCGACCGCCGTGGCGATCGCCGACTTCAACGGCGACGGCCACCTCGATCTGGCCGTGTCCGACAGCGGTGACAACAACGTCGCGATCTACCTCGGGCACACCTACGGAACCTTCCGGCCTCCGCTGTGGGTCCCGGTCGGAAGTCACCCCACCGCCCTTGTCGTCGCCGACTTCAACCACGACGGCATTCCAGACCTGGCGGTCGCCGACACCGGCGGCAACGCCATCACGGTCCTGCTCGGCGAGGGGGATGGGCAGTTCCGGTTCGGCAGCACCATCGCCACGGGCCGGAGTCCCGACGGCATCGTGGCGACCGACCTCAACGGGGACGGCCTCGTCGACCTGGCGGTGACGAACTTCAGCGACGGCACCGTGTCCACCTACTTCGGCAACGGCAACGGCACCTTCCGTCCGGGGCAGACCCTCCCGGCGGGACGGCAGCCGGACGCGCTCGCGGCTGCCGACCTCAACGGCGACGGGATTCCCGATCTCGCGGTGGCGGACTTCGCGGACAACACCGTGACCCTCTTGTGGGGGAGCTCGGACGGGTCCTTCACCCCGGCCGGCGCCATCGCCACGGGGAGCGACCCGGACGCGCTGGCGATCGCCGATCTCAACAACGACGGCGTTCCCGACCTCGTGACGGCCGACTACGGCAGCGGCAACGTGACCATCCTCGACGGACGGGGCAAGGGCAGCTTCGGACCGGCGGTGAGCATCCCGGTGGGTCCCCACCCGACCGCCTTGGTGGTCCACGACCTCAACGGCGACGGGATCCCTGATCTGGCCGTCACCTTCACCGGCTCGCAGGCGCAAGCGCCCTGGCGGCAGATGCAGGAGCCGCCCGAGTAGGCGAGGTTGGGGCGAACCGGCACGATTCGTGTGCGGGGGGGGCTTGGCCCGGTGAACCAAGCGGACGCGCAGCGTGGGGGGCCACTGCGCGTCCGGTTCCCATATGGGAAGAGTCATGGTCCGCGACCGGATGCTGATGGTCCGTACGGGCCGTGGAAGCGTGCCGCAACGGGCACGCCCTCAGTAGACGCCTACCCGGCCGTCCGGGGTGTAGTAGCTGGTACACAACCGCGGACCAGCGCGCTTTCGACCCGGCATGGTCATGGACGCAGGACGATCTTCCCCAGGGTGTGGCGCTTCTCGAGCTCCCGGTAGGCCGCCTGCACCTGGTCGAGGGGATAGACGCGGGCGATGGGCACCTGCAGCCGGCCGTCGCGGATCATGGCAGCCAGCTCGGCCAGCACCTCGGCGCTCGCCGCGACGGCCGTCCCTTCGGTCTTCACGCCGTAGCGCTCCTTCGCCGCGAAGTTGGCGATCGTGTCGACACGCTTGGGCGCGACGCCGAGCTCCAACGCGAGCTCCACGTACTGGGCGCCGAAGGCGTCGATGAAGGCGTCGACGCGGCCGTCGGCGGCTTCTCGGATGCGCTCTGCCACGCCGTCCCCGTAGCGTACCGGAACCGCCCCGTGGTCGGTCAGCCATCCGTGGTGCTCGGGGCTTGCGAGACCGATGACCGTGGCGCCCGCGTTGCGAGCGAGCTGCACGGCGAGGGTGCCGACTCCGCCGGCGGCCGCGGAGATCACCACGGTGTCACCCGCCCGCACGCCCACGGCGCGCACGGCGGCCACGGCCGTGGTCCCGGCCACGAACAAGGAGCCCGCCGCCTCCCAGGTAACGCTTCGAGGCTTGGGGACGAGCTTGTCGGCCTCCGCCGCAACGAGCTCGGCGTGGCTGGCGCGGTCGTTGGTGAACCCCAGGACCTCGTCGCCGACCCCGAAGCCGTCCACGCCCTCGCCGAGCTCCTCCACCACGCCGGCGAGATCGCTGCCTTCCCCGGACGGGAAGGTCGCAGGGAAACGCTTCGCCAACCGGCCCCCGCGGATCGACGCCTCGCCGGGATTGATTCCGGCCGCACGGACGCGAACCAGCACCCGTCCGGGAGCCGGGACGGGCCGTTCCACCTCGACCACCTTCAGGACATCGATCCCACCGTACGCATCGAACCTCACGGCACGCGGCATGGGTCACCTCGCAATCTGGCCCCGTGGCGGTCGAGCTCGTCCGGGCGGCGCCCCGCCGCCCACGGATGCGGCCGGCACAGCGCATCCCTCGCCCCCGGGGGCCGTGCAGCCGGCATCGGCGCCAGCGTGCTTCCACCGGCCGCGCCCAGGATCACCGGCCCTTACGATCGTAGCCTCGAGTCCCGACGTGGCGCGTACCCGGCCCGGCACCGACGGCCCGCTGCGCGGCGTCCGTGGGTCGAGCCGAGCCTGCTGGGCTGGTATGCCCGGGTTGCGTCGGGAGACCGGCGGCGGTAACACGAGGGCCGGCCCGCGTCCGGTGCGGGCCGGCCCGTCGCGACGACGTCGATGGGTCGGTCGATCAGTCGAACGAGGACGCCCGGCCCACCTCGATGTGGCGCTCCTGCTCGCCGACGTAGAGCTGGCGCGGTCTGGCGATCGCCTGTTCGGAGTCGAGCAGGCCCTCGCGCCACTGCGCCAACCAGCCGGGCATGCGCCCGATCGCGAAGAGGACGGGGAACATCTCCACCGGGAAGCCCATGGTCTGGTAGATGATGCCCGAGTAGAAGTCGACGTTCGGGTACAGCTTGTGAG
>CAZIBD010000005.1:0-67391 GCA_964536935.1 uncultured bacterium
CCGTCAGGAGCACGGCCAGCATGTCGGCCGTCTTGTAGGCGTTGGCCGAGAAGGCGAGGATCTGCCCCATCCCGGAGAGCGCCGTGTAGATCTCGGAGATGAACATCCCGACCAGCCCCATGGCGACGCCCTGGCTCAGCCCGGTGACGATGTAGGGAACGACGCTTGGGATGATCACGTGGCGCCACATCGCCATCTCGTTGGCGCGGAACGAGCGCGCGACCTCGACCAGCGACTGATCGACGCTGCGAACACCGTTGTAGACCGCGATGGTGATCGGGAACAGGACGAACATCGAGATGATGATGAGCTGCGCTTCGATCCCGAAGCCGAACCACAGCGAGATCAGCGGGATCAACGCGACCAGCGGCGTCGAGTACACGGCGTAGACATACATCCCCACCGCGGCCTCGAAGCCGGCGAAGCGGCCCATCGCCACCCCGAGGGTGATGCCCACGATGCTGCCGATCACCAGGCCGCCCAGGAACATCGACACGCTATAGAAGATGGCCCCGGCCAGCGTGCCGAAGAGCAGCAGGTGGACCAGGTGCGCGATCACGGTGGTGAAGGGCGTGAAGATGATCTCGAGCGTGTTGGAGCCGTAGATCTGCCAGGCGCCCAGGACGACCACGAAGGAGAGCACCCGGATCAACAGGTAGCGGTTGCGAGTGCGGCGCTCGGCCTGACGCCTGCGCAGCTTGACACGGTCGCGCAGCGCCGATCGTGCGTTGGGGGCGCGGTCGCTCACATCCATCACTCCCGCCCACTTCCCTTGAGCATGTCCTGCCAGATCGTCTCGCGCAGCGGCTCGTATGCCGGATGCTTGCGCACGGTGTCGACCGTCCTGGGGCGTTCGATGGGGACGTCGAAGACGTGGTAGACCTCGCCGGGCTTGGTCTTCATGACCACGATCCGGTCCGCCAGGGTGATGGCCTCGTCGATGCTGTGGGTGACGAAGACGACCGTTTGGCGGAAGCGCTCCCAGATCGACAGCAGCTCGCCCTGGAGCAGCTCGCGGGTGTAGGCGTCGACCGAGGCGAACGGCTCATCCATGAGCAACAGCTCCGGCCCGAGCGCCAGCGCCCGCGCGATGCCGACCCGCTGCCGCATGCCCCCGGAGAGGTTGTCGGGGAACGCGTCCTCGAAGCCGGCCAGGCCGACCAGCTCGACCGCCCAGCGCACCTTCTCGGCGATCTGGTCCTGCGGCACGTGGGCCAGGACGAGGGGGAACGCGACGTTCTGGCTCACCGTCTTCCAGGGGAAGAGCCCGAACTGCTGGAACACGACGGCGGCCTCCGCCGGAGGGCTGGTGATCACGGTGTCGCCGAGCCGTACGGTGCCCTCGTCGGGCAGGATGAGACCGTCCAGGATGCGCAGTAGCGTGGTCTTGCCGCATCCGCTGGGCCCGAGGAGGCACAGGAACTCGTGTTGATAGATCTCGAGGCTGACGTCGTGCAGGACCTCGAGATCGCCGTACCACTTGGAGATGTTGGACGCGGTGGCCTTGGCGCTTCGCACCTGGGTGGGGATCGTCACGGCAAAGCGCTCCCCTCGACCGCGACCCTGCCGCTATCATGGCTGGACTGAACGAACGACCCGTGGATGAGGCACCTCCTGCTGCAGCGCCCCTGCGGCATACGGACGCCGCAAAGCACGCATGCGTGCTGTAGCGATTCGGTTGTCGATTCGGCAATTCTAGGTCTCGCCAGGTCAATTGTCAATTTTCAATTTTGTGTTATAGACTCATGAGTATGGGGACGCCGATGAACGGCCGATTGCAGGCGCCGGAGCGGGATGTTCTTTCGCGTCAGGCGTACGACGCCCTGCGGGAGGGGATCCTGGCCCGGACGCTGCCGGCGGGGAGCAAGCTGGTGATGCGCGACCTCGTCGAGCAGCTCGAGCTCTCGCCCACGCCCATCAACCAGGCGCTGGCGGCTCTGGAGCGCGAGGGGCTGGTGGAGTCGCGGCCCCACCGTGGCTACTACGTCATCACCCTGGAGCCGAAGGACATCGTGGACATCTACACCCTGCGCGCGGTTCTGGAGGGGCTCGCGATGCGGCTCGCCGTCGAACGGCACCCCGAGGAGCTGGCCGCCTTCCTGCGCGAGCTGCAGAGCGAGCAGGAGGAGTGCTGTAGCGATGGGGACCTCGCGCGTTACGCAGACCTCGACGTCGCCTTCCACCGCATGGTGTGGGAGATGTCGGGAAACAGCCGGCTGTTGAACATGTCCGAGATGCTCATGGGGCAAGTCCGGCTCCTCATCAGCACCTCCGCCGAGGTGGAGGGCCGCTTGCCGGCCTCCATGGCGGAGCACGAACGCATCCTGGCCCACGTGGTGCAACAGGAGGCCGAGCCAGCGGAAGCGGCGATGCGCGAGCACGTCCGCAACGCCGGCTCGGCGCTGCTCGCCCATCTGGGCTCCGACCTGACGCTCCCCGGCGTCGAGACTCCACCGGAGGTGGCCTCGTGACGACATCCCTTCGCATCCCCTCGAACCCGGTAGCCCCGGCAGGTGTCCGGCGCCGCCGTGGCTGACCCTGCCTCGAAGGCCCCACGCGTCGTCGTCTCCGGCGCGCGCTTCGCTCCCCTGGACATCGAGGAGCGCGTCCTCGCCCCCCTCGGCGCCCAGGTCGTGCGGGCGTCGGGTGATGGCGAGGCGGAGCTCATCGAGAGCTGCCGCGGGGCGGCCGCCGTGCTGGCGGGGTCGGCCCCGCGCTTCAACCGGACCGTGCTGGAGGAACTGGTGGGCCTGAAGGCCTTGGTGCGCTACGGCATCGGCGTCGACCGCATCGACGTCGACGCTGCGGCCGAGCTGGGCATTCCGGTGTGCAACGTGCTCGACTACTGCACCGACGAGGTGGCCCTCCACGCCGTGACCCTCGTCCTGACGCTCACCCGCAAGATCGGGGCGGCCGCCGCACACGTACGCGGCGGCGGCTGGGGCGTCGCCGAGCTCACGCCGATCGCGGCGCCGGAGGCGACGACCGTGGCGGTGCTGGGGCTCGGCCGCATCGGCCGGCGCGCTGCGGAGTTCCTCTCGGGGCTCGGCTTCCGCGTGACGGGCTACGACCCGTTCGTCACGGCCGATCCCACCGGAGGCGCGGTGGAGCTACGCACGTCGGTGCAGGCCGCGCTGTCGGACGCGCAGGTGGTCTCGCTGCACCTGCCGCTCAACGAGGCGACCCATCATCTGCTCGGCGAGCGCGAGCTGGCGTCGTTGCCGGAAGGGGCGTACGTGGTCAACGTCAGCCGCGGCGGGCTGATCGACGAGGCGGCGCTCGTGCGCGCGCTCGACGCCGGTCACCTGGCGGGGGCCGGCCTCGACGTCGTCGAGGGGGAGCCGCCGTCACCGGACGATCCGTTGCGGCATCACCCAGCGGTCGTCGTGACGCCGCACATGGCCTGGTACTCGGTTCAGGCGCAGCGTCGCATGCGGCAGCTGGCGGCCGAGGAGGTCGCGCGTTGCCTGCGCGGCGAGATGCCGCTACACCCGGTTGCGCCTGCGGTGAAGGGGTGAGCCGTGGCGATCGCGTCGATTTTCGACACAAAATTGAAAATTGACAATTGTCACGGCGGAACCTAGAATAGCGCAATCACAACCCTGCGACCGGACACGACAGTGCCTGGAGCTGTGGGCCGAACGGCCCACAGAAGGAGGTGGTCGGCCATTCACAAGTTCCTGATCCATAACGAGGGCGATGACGTCGGTGTAGCCACCGAGGACATCGCTGGCGGCGACGAGGTCGTCGGCATCTTCATGGATACCGGTGGGCAGGTGCGGGTCACCGCCCGCGGCGAGGTGCCGCTCAGTCACAAGATCGCCGTCCACGCGCTCAAGAGCGGCGACGAGGTGACCGAGTACGGCACGCGCATCGGTGTCGCCACGAAGGATATCGAGGTCGGCGACTACGTCCATACCCACAACATCCGCTCGGCGCGCTGGTAGGAGAAGGAGCATCATGGCAACCGAACTCACCGGCTTCAGGCGGGCCAACGGCCGGGTCGGCATCCGCAACTACGTGGTCGTCATCCCGGTCGACGACATCTCCAACGCCGCCGCCGAGGGCGTGGCGCGGCTGGTGCCCGAGGCGCTGGCCATCCCGCACCCGTACGGGAGGTTGCAGTTCGGGGAGGACCTCGAGCTGCACTTCCGGACCCTCATCGGCACCGGCTCCAATCCCAACGTGGCGGCGGCCATCGTGATCGGTATCGAGCCGAACTGGACCGAGCGGGTGGTGGAGGGCATCCGGGCGCAGGGCACGCCGGTCGAGGGGTTCTCGATCGAGCGCAGCGGCGACCTCAAGACCATCGAGAAGGCGGCGCGTACGGCGCAGCGGCTCGTCCAGGACGCGGCCGAGATCCCCCGGGAGCCCATCGAGCTGGGCGAGATCTGCCTGAGCATCAAGTGCGGCGAGAGCGACACCACCACGGGCCTGGCCTCCTGCCCGACCGTGGCGCAGGTGGTGGACGCCGTGGTCGATGCCGGCGGCACGGTGCTGTTCGGGGAGACCTCGGAGCTCACGGGCGGCGAGCATCTGATCGCGGAGCGTTGCATCGACGATGACGTGCGGCGGCGTTTCCAGGAGACCTACGACGCCTACATCCGCATGATCGATGAGCAGGATGCCGATCTGATGGGCTCGCAGCCGACGCAGGGCAACATCCGCGGCGGTCTGAGCACCATCGAGGAGAAGGCGCTCGGGAACATCGAGAAGACCGGGACCAAGCCGGTGGTCGACGTGCTGGTCCCGGCTCAGGCGCCGACTCGGCAGGGCCTGAACTTCATGGATACCTCGTCGGCGGCCGCGGAGTGTATCACGTTGATGGCTGCGGCGGGTGCCGTCATCCACCTGTTCCCGACCGGGCAGGGCAACATCGTGGGCCATCCCATCGAGCCGGTCGTGAAGCTGACGGGCAACCCGTTGACGGCGCGCACCATGGTCGAGCACATCGACCTGGACGTGAGCGGCCTGCTCCGGCGGGAGATCGACGTCGAGGAGGCGGGACGGCAGCTGCAGTCGCTCGTCGGCCGCACCATCCGCGGCCGACGCACCTGTGCAGAGGCCCTGGGACATCGAGAGTTCGTGCTCACGAAGCTCTACCGGAGCGCGTGAGCGTGGCGGGGCCGACATCGATGGACCGGGAGGAGCATCGGTGAGCCGACCGGTCCGGGTCGGAGCGGTCGGCCTTGGGCGATGGGCCAACGTACTGGCCGACGCCTACGGTCGGTCGGCCGAGGTCGAGCTGGTCTCCTGCTTCAGCCGTTCCCAGGGCAAGCGCGAAGCCTTCGCCGCGCGCCATGGCTGCGCTTCCGATACCAGCTACGAGGCGTTGTTGGCCCGTGACGACGTCGATGCCGTCATCGTCACGGTGCCCAACGACCACCACGCCCACGTCATCGAGCAGGCCGCGGCTGCGGGCAAGCACGCCTTCGTCGAGAAGCCCATCGCCGTGTCGCTCGAGGAGGCGAGCCGAATCGAGCGGGCGGTCGACGATGCGGGCGTGGTGTTCGCCTGCGGGCACTCGGCGCGCCGACTCGGCGGACTTCGCAAGATCAAGGAGTTGATGGACTCGGGCGCGATCGGCGAGGTCTCGGTGGTCGAGGCGGTGTTCGCCAACGAGCGTGGCCTGCAGATCGAGCCGGGGAACTGGCGCGGCGACCCTGAGAAGACGCCCGGCGGGCCCCTGACGCAGCTGGGCGTTCACCAGATCGACAACCTGCAGTATCTGCTCGGGCCGGTCACCCGCGTCGCCACCTTCGGCAAGCCCATGTACACCCGGGTCAAGAACGACACCGTCAACGTCACCTTGCTCGAGTTCGAGCGCGGACCGATGGCCTATCTGGGCACCAACTGGGCGTGCCCCGGGGTGTTCTCCATCGACGTCTACGGCACGACCGGCGACCTCTTCTACGAGCTCGATTTCAGCTGGTGGAGCAATTCGGACGTCACCGACGAGCACTCGCGGCTGACGAAGCGTGCCTTCGCCCGCGCCACCGACGACCCCGACGACTTCGAGCTGGCGGACGTCGAGGTGCCGATCCCCCGTGTCGACCACCTGCGCGACGAAGTGGAGGAGTTCGCCCGCGCGGTGCGCGGGGAAGGGAGCGTCGAGGTCGACGCGCGGGCCGCGAAGCGCAACGTGGCCGTGATGCTCGCCGCGGTGCGCTCGAGCCGGGAGGGACGGATCGTCCACGTCGACGAGTTGATGAGCTAGGAGGATCCATGGGGTTCGAACTCCTCGGACGGCACGAGCTTGCTGGCAAGGGCCGGACCATGCAGCTCATGACGCACGGTCACCACCTCTACGTCGGCAGCATGGATCCTGGGGTCGGGACGGCCATCCTGGACGTCTCGGACCCGCGTGAGCCGCAGCTCAAGGGATTCCTGCCCGGCTACGCCCACACCATGTCCCCCAAGGTGCAGATCGCCGACGGGCTGCTGTTCGTCAACTACGAGTGGCGCAGCGGCGAGAGAGCGGAGCGCACCGGCTTCTCGATCTTCGACCTCGCCGATCCCGAGCGGCCGCGCGAGCTGGCCTACTACGACACGGGGGGGCGAGGCGTGCACCGGATGTGGTACAGCGGGCTCGAGCCCATCGTGGCCTTCTCCGCCGTCCTTCCCGGCTTCCGTGACCGCATGTTCGTCATGGCCGACGTTTCTAACCCGACCCGCCCTCGCGAGATAGGTCGCTGGTGGGTCGAGGGGCAGTGGGAGGCTGGAGGGGAAGTCCCCGCCTGGCCCGAAGGCCTCGACCCGAAGCTCCACCACGGGATCATCGGCGGCCAACGCGCGTACATCGGCGTCTGGGACGGCGGCCTGCGTATCCTTGACATCCACGACCCCGCCCGCCCCACCGTGGTCGGGTCGGCCTCGTGGGCGCCGGAGCACGGGGGCCACACGCACACCACCATGCCGTTGCCCGGACGCAACCTGCTCGTGGTCACCGACGAGGCCACCACGACACCCGGGCACGAGTCACCGAAGATCGTGCGCATCTTCGACATCCGTGATGAGACGCGCCCGGAGCTGCTGTCGACCCTGCCTGAGCCGCAGGGGCCCGTGCGCGAGCACGGTCCGCGCTTCGGGCCCCACAACCTGCATGAGAACCGGCCCGGAGCGTTCCAGAGTGAGACCCTGGTCTTCGTGACCTACTTCGGCGGGGGCTTGCGCGTCTACGACATCTCCGACGCACGCGCGCCCGTCGAGGTGGACGCCCGGGTCCCGCCTTCGAGCGCCGATGGCGTGCATCCGCAGACCAACGACGTGTACGTTCAGGAGGACGGGCTCGTGTTCACCAGCGATCGCGGGGGCCGCGGCATCGAGATCCTTCGCTACGAGAGGTGAGCGGTGCGTCCCACAGGCGCCTCCGTCGACACGAAAGGCTGAGCTTCATGCCCCATCCCAACGATCTGATGGACATCACGCAGCCCGAGGCCGAGGCTCTGCTGCGCGGCAGCGGCACGGTGATCATCCCCACCGGCTCGGTGGAGCAGCACGGCCCCCACCTGCCGTGCGGGACCGACTGGATCGCCGCGCTGGTGTTCGCTCGCGCCGTGGCCGAACGGCTCGGGGCCCTGGTGGTGCCCTTCGCACCCATGGGCATCACCCCCTTCCACATGGGGTTCGCAGGTACGGTCACGCTGAGGGCCGAGACGTTCGTGTCGATCATGCTGGACCTGGCGTCGAGCGTGGCGAGGCACGGCGCGACGCGCGTGGTGATCCTCAACTGGCACGAGGGGAACAGCGACGCCATCGGCGTGGCGGCGAGCCGCATCCACCACGAGCTCGGTCTCGAGGTGCTCAAGGTCGAGGCCTGCTACGTGGCGCGCGACCTCTACGGGGAGGAAACCGGTGGGCTCACCCACGGCGGCGAGCTGGAGGTGCTCCCCGTGCTCACCTACGACCCGGCCCTCGTGCACGTGGAGCGCGCCACCAACTCCTCGCCGCCCGGCCGTGGCCGGCGCATCGACGCCGTGCGGCGCAACCGCAATGTCCGGCCCGTGCTGCACGACGTGCGTCAGATTGCGGAGACCGGCTGGTACGGTGCGCCCGAGCACGCCACCGCGGAGAAGGCGGCGCGGGTAGTGGCCGGTGTCGCCGAGCGCATCGCCGCCGACGTGCAGGAAGCGAGCGCCGCCATGGCCGAGCTGCCGGACGGTGCCGGGTGAGGCGGGCGCGGTGAAGGCGAGGGTGCGGTCCATCCAGGCCGTGGAGCCGTTCCGACTCCCCAATCGCTCGGTCCGCGAGGTCTTCTCCCAGCGCAACGGCCTGTCCGCGGCGTGTTCGTTCCGCACGGTCGAGCTCGAGCCGCAGGATGAGGCGAGCCCGCGCGTGCCCCACGTCCACGAGCGCATGGAGGAGATCATCGTCGTCGCTCAGGGGCGGGGCGCGCTGTGGGTGGAGGGCACGTGGACCCGCGTTGGCGAGGGGGACGCCTGGATCGTGCCCCCGGGCGCGCGGCATGCGACCGTCAATCCCGGCCCCGGCGTGCTCCGGCTCTACTGCTTCTTCAGCTCGGCGGCGCCCGAGGCCGACTACCGTGAGATCCCCGACCACCCGCTCGACGACTGGCGAGACTTCCTCTCCGGCGAGGGCTGAGCCGGAGCGGGCTTCGGCGCCGCCCGTGACGTCGGCGGGCGGGGGGCTGCCCTATGCTGGGCCCGAGCGCGGGGCTGCTCACGCGGGCGGGCCGAGACGCGAAGGGAAGGACCGCATGCCGATCTCGAAGGCCGACCTGCCCGTTTCCAGGCGCGCGTTCCTGCGGACCGCAGTCGGCGGGGCGCTGGTGCTGGCGCTGGCACCGTGGCGCCTCGCGGCGGGCGCGAGCGGCGGAGCCCGCGACCTGGTGGTGGTGTCGAACCACGGCGGGGGCGGCTCCCACGGAGGTCCGAGCGTCACCCTCATCGATCCCGGCACGCTCGACGTCCTCGCCACGGTGCCGCTGGCGGGGGCGTTCAGCTTCCCGGCGACCCGGTGGGACCCAAAGCGCGACCTGATATGGAGCGGCTTCGCCGAGGCGGGCGCGGTGGACGCCTTCCGCCTGTCGACCGGCAAGCGGGTCGCCCACGTGCCGACAGAGTCGAACCAGAACTACACCGAGCTCACCCCGGACGGCTCCGCCGTGGTCGTGGCCGCACGCTTCCGCGACCGCCTTCTGAAGGTCGCTGCCGATCCCGCTGCCGCCGACTTCGGCAGCGTCCTGGCCCGTCTCGACCAGCCGCGCGGCTCGCAACCCTGCGACGTGACCGTGCGGTCCAGCGGCGACTACGCGTACGTTCCGGACCGTGGCACCGACACCGTCACCACCCTGGACGTCGCCTCCTTCGAGGTCGTGTCCCGGGTCCGGGTGCACCGGCGCGGGGGACCGGGTCCGCTCGAGCCCTACATGGCGACCGTCAGCCCGACCGGCAACGTGTTGTTCGTCGAGAACGCCGTGGTGGCGGGGGCGTCACAGACCGGCAGCGAGTCGATCTTCGATCTCACGGATCCCGAACGGCCACGCGAGGTGGCGAGGTTGTCGAGCGTCGATGGCCTGGGCCGTATGCCGCTCACCAGCGAGATCACGCCCGACGGTCGCTACGGCATGGTGATCTGCCGTGACTCGGACGAGGTCTCCGTCGTCGATACGTCGACGTTGAAGGTCGTCACCAACGTGACCTTCCCCGCCGGAAGCCACCCGGTGGCGGGCACGTTCCTGTACGGTGACGGCGGTTCCACGCTGTTCGTGCCGCTTCCCGGACGGGACGCGGTCGCTGCTGTCGGCGTGCCCGACTTCCGGGTACGCAAGCTCATCCCCGTCGGTCCGCGGCCCGTGGGCGTCGTGTTCCTCGAGGCGCCGCTGCCCGATCGGCCGCAGGCACGCGTGGAGCTCGGAGCGGCCCTGGCCGAGGGGCGCACGTTCCCCGCCGGCTGCCCGGATCCGTGCTGCGGGTCCGTTTGAACAGGAGGCGAGCATGACCAAGCGCGAGCGATTCGAGGCCGCGGTCCAGGGTCGTGAGGTGGACCGCCCACCCGTCAGCGTGTGGCTCCACTTCGCCAGCGAACACCTGCCAGCCGCCGAGGCCGCGGAGCTTCACGTCCGCTACCAGAACGCCTACGACTGGGACTTCGTCAAGGTCATGAACGACTACCGCCTGACCTTCGAAGGCGTGGGCGCCTTCACGTCTGCGAGCTCCCTGCTGAAGGTGAACCCGTCGACGACGGAGAGCCCCGCGCTGGCGCGGCAGCTCGAGGTGGTGCGCCGCGTGCGGGAGGCCGTCGGGCCGGACGTGCCGGTGATCGAGACGCTCTTCGACCCCCTCCAGACCCTGCTGCGCTCCGGCGGCTTGAGCGTGCTGGAGCTCGTCCGGTCCGAGCCACGGGCAGCCAGCAGCGCCCTCCGCGCCGTCCAGGAGACGCTGATGGCCTACCTGGCGGCGGTGCAGGAGGCGGGGGCCGACGGCGTGTTCTACTCCATCAACGGCGCCGTCGCGGCCAGCGCCGGAGGCCTGAGCCGGCGCGAGTTCGACGACCTGGTCGCACCACTCGATCGGGCCCTGCTCGAGTCCGCCGAAGGCATGGTGCGCGTCGCACACGTCCACGGCTTCCCGCTCGAGTTCGACCGCGTGAGCGACTACCCGGTGGAGGTCTTCAACTGGTCGCATCGGCACACGGCGCCGTCGCTGTCGGAGGCGCGCCGGCTCACGGACCGGGCCCTCCTGGGCGGTATCGACGAGATCGCCTTCGCAGGTCAGACGCTGGGAGAAGTCGAGTTGGAGCTGCGCAAGGCGGTGGCCGAGGCCGGGCGGACGGGCCTGCTCATCGGCCCCGGTTGCACCGTGCCGCCAGACACCCCCACCCGCTTGCTCGCGGGCGTCCGACGCATGGTGGAGGGGTTGGGCTGAGCCGCTTGCGAGCGCGTATCGCCGCGCTGTTCGTGTACGCAATGGCGATGGGCCTGCTCGAGGCCGTGGTGGTGCTGTACTTGCGGCGGCTCCTCGGCGTCGGCTTCGGCAACGTGCTGGCGGCGCCCAGCGGCCCCCTCTGGGCCTCCATCCAGGGCATCGAGCTGACGCGCGAGCTGGCCACTCTCGTGATGATCCTGGCCGTGGCGTGGCTGGGCGCAGCCGGGTGGCGCGGCCGGCTCGGCGCGTTCGCGTTCGTCTTCGGCCTCTGGGATCTGTCCTACTACCTGTTCCTCGCCGTGTTCGCCAGCTGGCCCAGCAGTCCCCTGGACTGGGACCTGCTGTTCCTGATCCCTGCGCCGTGGTGGGGGCCGGTCCTGGCACCCGCTCTGATCGCGGTCGTCCTGGTCGTCGCCGGGGTTCGGCTGATGTGGGTTGCTTCGCGACGGCTGCGCTGGTTCGACGCACTGGCGGCGCTGACGGGGGGCGTCTTGCTGGTGGGCACGTTCCTCCTCACGACGCCTCCGCACTTCGCCTGGGTCGCCTACGTGCCGTCGCTTCTCCTCTTCGCCGTCGGCTTCCTACGCTGGTAGGGCGGCTATGCCACGCGATTGCGCAGGACGCCGATGCCCTCGATCTGACAGGTCACCTCGTCGCCGGGTGCGATGACGACGGCGCCCGGCGTTCCGGTCGAGAGGATGTCGCCGGGCTCCCAGGTCATGCCACGGGAGTGGAAGGCGACGAGGTCGGCGGGGCCGTAGGTCATGTTGCGGACCTGGTTGGCGGGACCCGGCTTGCCGCCGATGGCGATGCGTACCGTCAGCGCGGCCGGGTCGCCGATCTCGTCGCGGGTCACCAGCACGGGGCCGAAGCTGAAGAACCCGTCGAAGCTCTTGGCCCGGGTCAGGAACCTGGGGTTGACCCGCAGGATGTCCTCGGCGGTCATGTCGAGCACCGTCGTATAGCCGAAGACCGCGTCCAGAGCGTCGTCTTCGCTCACGTTGCGGGCGCGACGTCCGAGGATCAGCGCCAGCTCGGCCTCGGCCGTGACGCGCTGCGACACCGCCGGGAGGGGGATCACGTCCCCGTGACCGATGGCGCTGGACGCCGGCTTCAGGAAGCTGGCTGGCTCGGGCGGCACCTCCTCGTCGAGGTCGCGTGCGTGGTCGCGGTAGTTGAGGCCGATGCCCCAGATCTTGCCGGGTGGGCGGAAGGGGCGCGCGAATGCGGCCGGGTCGACCAGCGGGAGGCTGTCGGGGTCGAAGCGCTCGAGCCAGGCGCCGTACGCCCGCCGCACCCCATCATCCCCATCGAGCACGGTGTCGAGGAGGCTGCCGGGCAGAGCCAGGCCGGTGTCGTGCGCCATCCGGCGGAAGCTCAGCAGGCGGTCGCCTGCCAGAGCGGCGGGCTCGGGCCTCCCCTCCAGGAGGACGGTGGCGTAACGCATGGCGGTTCCTTCCGGCCCGGGTGGGGCGAGTGGCGGAGGAGCAGGGTGCGATGGTAGCTCCCGGCATCGATCAAACCACGGCCGGTCGCCGCTCGCTTCGGAGCCCCTCGCACGAGCCGGTACACCGCTTCATCTTGGGCTCAAGGCACCGGGGTAGCCTCCGGGAACGCCTGCCGGCCCGGGTCGAGCCCGGAGCCGGCGGGTCGGGGAAGGGGAGAACGGTGCCTCTACGACACCTGACGAGGATCCTGACGCTGGTTGCGGCGAGCGCGCTCCTGGGGGGCGGGTTCGCGCAGCCCCCGGCCCGAGGTGCCACGCTGCCTCCGTTCGACCACGTGTTCTTGATCGTGCTGGAGAACCGCGGCTACGATCAGGTGATCGGCAATCCCGACATGCCTGCCATCAACGCGCTGGCCCACGAATACGCGCTGGCCGCGAACGATCACGGGGTGGGCCATCCCAGTCTGCCGAACTACGTCGCGTTGATCTCGGGAGGGACCTGGGGCAGCCACTCCGACGACCCTTCGCAGACCTTCGACCACCCGACCCTCGCCGGGCAGCTCGAAGCCGCGGGCCTCAGCTGGAAGGCCTACATGCAGGGCCTGCCTTCGCCCGGCTTCGAGGGCGACTTCGCGGGCTCCGGGGGGCTCTACGCCAAGAAGCACGATCCGTTCCTGCTCTTCCCCCGCATCGCCGGCGATCCATCCCGCGCGAAGAGGGTGGTTCCGCTCGGCCAGCTCGGTGCCGACCTGGAGACCGGCCACGTGCCCAGCTTCGCCTTCATCGTCCCCGACCAGTGCCACGACATGCACGGCACCAGCGCCTGTACGGGGCGCGCTGCGCTGGACCGGGCCGGGGACGCCTTCGTCGATCGCTGGGTTCACGCCATCCAGGCGTCGAGCGCCTGGATGGGTCACTCCGCCATCGTCGTGACCTTCGACGAGGCGCCCGAGGGGGTCCGGTCCCTGCTGGGCGCTGGCGGCAACCACATCGCCACCGTCGTGATCGCTCGGCAGGGTCCCCGCGGCCTCACGTTGAAGGCCGCGACCAGCCACTACTCGCTGCTGCGGACCCTGGAAGGCGCCTGGGGGCTTCCCTACCTGGGCCAGGCGGCCACGGCGAGCTCGATGGATGCGCTCTTCCGGTGAGCCGCTAGCCGGACGGCTTGGTCAGGATGATGGTGCCGTCGGGTGCGATCAGGTACCAGGCCGCGCCCAGTGCCGCGCCGGCAGGCGGTACCACCGCCTGGCCGTAGGCCTGACCGCTGCTGCTGTCGGCGGCGAACGTGTAGAGGGGCCAGCCGTCGTAGCTGACCTGGGTGCCGCCGTTCGGGCCCTTCACGGTGCCCAGCAGATCGGCCTGGACGCCGGCGCCTGCGACCGGCGCGCCAGACGTGAGGACCGGAGGCCACACAGCCAGACAGGCCGCGGTGCAGGCCGCAACCGGCTTGGTGCCCTGCTGGTTGAGCTCGTTCACCTTGTCCGGCTGGGCGGCGATGTAGAGGGCGAGCCCGTTGGCGTCGGTCAGGTACGCGCCGTAACGGGTGCTGTGGGCGACCTCGACGTTGACCGGTCTTCCGGACTGGGCGGCCCCCCAGGGTGCGGCGGCGGCCGCACCGGCGAGGAGGACGAGGGCTGCGAGCAAGCGCTGGGTTCGACCCATCGGGTCCACTCCCTCCGGGCGTCCCTCGTGCCGGCGGCCGCCCGCCCCGGAGCGGGCTGCGCGGTGACGGCGGGGGCGCCTCGCCGTCCATTACGCCCCGCGGGCGCCGGCGGATGTGTCGTCGGCCGTACGGAACCGGTCCACGCCCCGGCAACCTGCGGGTTGGCGGACGTCGGATCAGGCCCGGCGCCGGCCGCCGCCGAAGCTCGAGCCGATGCCGACGAGCCGGTCCAGCAGCAGTACCAGGGCTACCGCCGCCACGACCAGGAAGGTGGACAGGGCGTTGATGTCGGGACGGACCCCGCTGCGCACCAGCCCGTAGATCTCCATGGGCAGGGTGCTGTATCCGAAGGGGGCCAGGTAGTACTGGATCAGGAAGTTGTTGAACGAGACCATGAAGGCCATGATGGAGCCCGCCAGGATGGACGGGAGCAGCTTGGGGAGGGTGATGACGAGGAAGATGCGAAGCCCGGACGCACCGAGCTGCGCGCCGGCCTCCTCCTCCTCGAAGCGCTCGCCCTGCAGCCGCGCGAACCCCAACACCGTGACGTAGGGCAGCACCACCACCATGTTCCCGAGGTAGAGGTTGAGCACGCCGCGGCCGGAGCCGACCAGCAGCAGGAAGAGCAGCATCGTGACGCCCAGCACCAGCCACGGCACGGTGACCGGGATCAGGTTCATCGCCTGGAGCGCGTCCACCAGGGGTCGGGGCAGGCCGGCGCGCGTCATGCCCAGCGCCGCCATGGTGCCGGCCGCTGCGCAGGCCACGGCGATCACGGCGCTCATCAGGAGCGTCTGCAGGGTGATGCGAGCGAGCCCGGACTCGTGGAAGAGCTGGGCGTACCACTGGGTGGTGAAGTGCCACGGGAGCGTCCCGTAGGGCGACGTGTTGAACGACATAACGACCAGGTAGCCGATCGGCACGAACATCGCCACGAACATGACGGCCGTGAAGACCGTCCACAGCACGTTGCGCCAGCGACCGCCCACGCTCACCTCCTGAGGGCTCGACGCGTCGCGAGCGCCGCGAGTGCCAGCAGCGCGAAGCCTGCCACGGCGGCCAGCGTGAGCACCAGCGAGACGGTTGCCGCGCGCGGCAGGTCGAAGGTCTGGTTGATCTGGGCGTCGATGACCTGCCCGAGCATGCTGACGCGTGTGCCACCCAGGATCTGAGGCTCGACGAACGATCCGGTGGCGGGGATGAACACCAGGGCACAGCCCGCGACGACCCCCGGCACGGACCGCGGCCAGAGGATCTCGCCGAAGACCCGGAGCCGGTTCGCTCCGAGCCCTGAGGCGGCCTCCAGCACGCTGTCCTCGATCCGCTCGAGCGACCCGTAGATCGACAGCACCATGAAGGGCAGGTACTCGTAGACCAGCGCCAGCGTGACCGCCGCTCGCGAGTACAGCAGGGTGGTGGACGCCGAGACCAGGCCGAGAGCATGGAGCGCGACCTGCACTGGACCGCCGACCTGCAGCAGGCCCATGAAGGCGTAGATGATGAGCAGGTAGCTGACGAAGAACGGCGCCATCAGGATGGCCAGGAGAGCGTTGCCCCGGCGCCGGTGAACCTTGGCCAGGGCGTAGGCGAGCGGCCAGCCGAGCGCAACGCACGCCGCCGTGGTCACGGCCGGGATCGTCAGCGAGGTCGCGAGGACGAGGCGCAGGGGCCCGTCCCGGAAGACGCGCAGGTAGTTCTCGAACAGCAGGCCCAGCGTCGCGACCCCCGCCACACGGCCCGGCGTCAAGCTCTCGACGACCAGCGCCGCGAGCGGTACCAGCACGAGCACCACGATGAGCCCGTAGGCAGGCAGCAGCAGTGCGCTGTTCGCCCCGCGCCTGGGCGCTCTCATGGTGCCCGCACCGGCTTCACCGGACCCAGCCTCGTCGATCGTTCACCCGGCCGCCGGCCGAGCCGCAGCACCGCGGGGCCATGGGCTCAGGGTAGCGGCTTGACCGGTGTCGTCTTCACCTCGGTCCAGAGCTGCGACCAGGCGTTGTAGGTCGCCTGCGGGATGTTGGTCTCCAGCACCGAGCTCGTCTGGAACGTCTGGCGCTGATCGGCCGGCAGGCTCTCGGCCACGATCTGGTTGGCCGGCGAGGGGGGCTGCTGCTTGAGATCGCGCGCGTAGCGGTCCTGGAAGGTCTGGGAGATCATGAAGTCGATCCACTTGTAGGCGAGGTCCGGGTGCGGCGCGTTCTTGACGATGACCCAGTTGTCGACCCACGTGATGACGTCCTTGGGCGTCACGTACTTGATCGGGTAGCCGTTCGCCTGGATCTGCGTCGCCAGCCCCGACCACACGTTGCCGATGTCGATCTGCTTCGAGGTGTAGAGCTTGGTGAAATCGTCGGTCGTGGCCCAGTACGTCACGTCGAGGCGCTTCTGGTCCAGGAGCGCCTGCTTCACCTTGGCCAGGTCCGGGTGGTACGGGTCCTCGCCGAGGTAGACGGCGGCGGTCATGACGGCGATGACGGGGTCATCGTTGAAGGTCGCCTTGCCGGCGTACTGCTTGTCCCACAACGCCGCATAGCCCTGCACGGGCGCCTTCACGAGATCGGGGTTGTAGCCGATCCCGACCGTGCCCCACAGCCACGGCACGCCGTAGACCTGGCCGCCCTTCTTCAGGGCGTCGAGCTGCGTGAGGCCGGGGATCAGCTCGTGGTAGTTGCTGAGCCGGGCGACGTCGATCGGCTGGACGAGCCCGTCGTCGATGGCGTAGCGGATGTAGGTCGAGTTCGGCAACGCCACGTCGATCTTCCCCACGCCACCCTGTTTCAGCATGTTCAGGAGTTGCTGTTCGGAGCCGAAGTCGACCTGTTTGACGGTGCAGTTGCACTCCTGTTCGAAGGCTTGCACCACCCACGGCAGGTCGCTGCCGTAACCCTGCCAGTTGGCGATCAGGAACGTGGGCTTCTGGGCGAACGCTGCTGTCAGCAGCAGGGTGCCCAGGAGCGCCACCGCCGTCCACCATCCGTGCTTGCTTCGGTTGCTCATGGTCCTTCCCTTCATGCCCTTTCCTCGGGGCCTGCCCGGTTCTCGTCCCCCAACGATGGCGTCCCCATCGTGGATTCCCCGGTGTACCACGACCGCGCGAGCGTCAGCCGGAGCGCGTGCCGACCGGCGGGCACGCGGAGGTGCAGGCCCGCGGGATCGTCCGAGACGGCGGTGCCCTCCGGCAACGCCATGTGGACGGTCTGCTCGCGTCGGAGCCCCGGCACCGTCAGGAGGACGCCGCCCGCGCTCTCGACCGTCGCCTCCAGGTTCGCCCCGTCGAGCTCCAGCCCGGAGAGCCGACAGGCAGCGTCGCCCTCCAGGACATGGCGCCCATCGAGCGTGGCACGCCACCCACCCGGCACCCCCTCGAGGGGGAGCAGCCGCAAGCGGTGCCCGTTCCAGAACGTGCCTTGCGCGCAGGGCCCGCGCTCGGTCGCCACCGTCAACCCCTCCCAGGGCGACGGGAAGATCGCTTCTTCGAGGCGCATCATCGGCATCAGCGCTCCCCAGCCGTAGAACGGATCGGAGTCCTTCGAGTCGTGCCCCTCGCCGGTAACGGCATTGTAGTTCTCGTGGCAGTGGCCGTGCTCGCGCCACTCCGACGCGAACATGGTGAAGGAGCGGTCGGCGACGTCGCTCGCGACCTTCGTGAGGTGGTAGCGCCGGAGCCCCAGGTACACCAGGTAGGTCGTGGGCGGCCAGATCCGGCCCCGCCAGTAGACGTTGTCGGCGAAGGCGGGGTCGTCGCGGCGGATGGTCGGGAGGACGTACGGCCCCCAGAACCCGCGCTCGTCGAGGAGCTGTGCCTCGACCATGCGCTCGGCGCGCTCCGGCGAGGGCACGCCGGCCAGCAGCGGGTAGAAGCTGGTAGGGGAGATGCGCGGGGAGGGGGTGCCGTCCGACGCCACGTTCACGTAGGCGCCGGCCTCCTCGTGCCAGAGATGCGTATCGATGGCGGCGGCGATGCTGTGGCGCTCGGCCGTGAGTCGCTCGGCAGCTTCGTCGTTGCCCAGGTGCCGCGCGACCCTTGCGAGCAGCTCGGCTTCGAGCGCCAGCAGGCTGGAGAGGCCGACGTCGAGCTGACGGAGCCGACCCGTGGCGGGGTCGAGCTCGACGCCATCGTGCATTGGGCTGTTGTCCATGAACGACTCGTCGCGCGCGGCCAGCGCCGTGCCCTGGAAGGCCCCGCGGCCGTAGTCCGAGGTGCCGAAGGCGAAGAGGCCGGTCCGCTCGTCACGCCGTTCGCGAAGCCACCACTGGAAGGCCCTGAGCAGCGTCGGGAAGCTCCGAGCCAGGGTGGCGCGGTCGCCGGTGCGCAGGTAGGTCGACCACAGCACGAGCGCGCCGATGGGGCTCTGCGAGCGGTCGAGCCAGGCCGTGCGCGGGCTCAGCAGGCAGGCGAGGTTTCCCTCGGGCGTCGCGCTCGACAGGGCCACCTCGAGATTGCGGCGCGCCGCTTCGGGATCGATGGTGGCTGCCAGGTGCGCATGGAAGAAGGTGTCGTCGAGCCAGGTGAACCAGCCGCCGAACTTCGCGGTGACCCAGGAGCGGGTTGGAGCGGTGTACCAGCGCTGATTGTCGGTGTCCAGGATGGAGTTCCAGCCCAGGACCGCGTGAACGGCATCGAGCGCCTCGTCGGCGTCGGTGGGCGGCGGTTCGTGGTCGTGCGGCCGCCGCGGGGTCCCGGGGGTGGCCGTGGTCGGCGTGGGGTCGGGTGCCATCGCGGACCGGGCCCGGGTGAGCGCCCGCTCCGCGTCCGCCCCGGCGGCGAAGGCGAAGCGGATGACCGGCGTCGCCTCGAGGTTGAAGCGCAACGCCACCACCGGCGCCACGGCGGGCGGGGCGCCCCTCCGCAACGCGATGGCGTCTGCGTAGTAGCCCCGCTCCACGAGGTCGGCCTCGAAGGCGTCGACGGAGTCGTGGAGGGTGACGAAGACCGGCGCGGACTCCGGCACCAGGGCGAGCCCGCGCTCGGCGTCTTCCGCCGTGACGGTGCCGTCGGCGGTGCCTTGCGGTGGGCGTCGTGTCGCGGCGGCCCCGACCCCGGGGTCGAAGCCAACCAGCAGGTTGAGCCAGGTACGCAGCCCCCACTCGCCGAGCTGCACGGGGCGCAGCTCGCCGATCAGCAGGGTCGGTTCGGGCTTGGCGTAGCGGAGCCGGAAGGTCGAGCCGGCATGCTCGAGCTCCAGGTCGATGCTCGATCCATCGAGGCGCCGTGCCCCGAAGCGGATCTGCTGCGGATCGTCGAGTCGCGAGGTGGCCTGTGCCGACGCGCTGTAGGCGACGGGGAGGACGTACAGCCCGGAAACCGCGTCGAGCACGGCGGCCGGGGTGTTCGCCAGCCAGGTGTTGAGCTGGTAGCGGGGGGTGATCTCGCGCAGGCTCATGAGGGCTCCTCGGGGATCAAGCTGACGCGTTCCCGTGGAAAGGATAGCCATACCGTCGCGCCTTTCGCGTGCGCCGCGGCCTCGCTGCCGGATGCCAGCACCCGCACGACGACGTCCGCGGGGCGGGTCCGGACGGTGTACTCGGTGGTGACGCCGGTGAAGGCACGGTCCTCGACGGTCCCTTCGACGACGGTGTTCTGCGGGGCGGCGTCGACGTCGAGGGCGTTCGTCCCGGCCGCGCCTGCCGGAGCCGGGCCGCCGCCCGAGTCCGGCTCGGAGGCGCGCACCGTCACGTCCTCGGGACGGACCATCGCGGTCACGCGTCGGCCATCGGCAAGGCCGGCCGGCGCGGTGGCCAGTCGCAGCTCCAGCGCTCCCTCGAGTCGTGGCGGAGCATCCCGGTAGCGCCCCTCGAAGAGGTTGGCGTCGCCCAGGAAACGGGCGCTGAACACCGAGGCGGGGCGCGCGTAGAGCTCGCGCGGGGCCCCGCGCTGCTCGATGCGGCCTTCCCGCATGATCACCAGCACGTCCGCGAGCCGAAGTGCCTCCTGCTGATCGTGCGTCACCAGCACGGTGGTGATGCCGAGCTCCTGCTGGAGGCGTCGCACCTCCTGCTGCATCTGGGACCGAACGTTCTTGTCGAGCGCCGCGAACGGCTCGTCGAGGAGCAGGATGTCGGGCTCGAAGACCAGCGCGCGCGCCAGCGCCACGCGCTGCTGCTGGCCGCCCGACAGGGTGGTGGGCCGGCGCCCCCCGAAGCCCGCCAGGCCGACGCGGGCCAGCATGTCGGTGACACGCCGTCGAAGCTCGCCTCCGCGCACGCCGCGAGCGCGGAGGCCGAATCCCACGTTGCCGCGTACCGACATGTGGTCGAACAGCGCCAGGTCCTGGTAGACGAAGCCGATGCCGCGCACGGCGGGGGCGAGGTCGGTCACGTCGCGGCCACCGATGCTCACGCGTCCGCCATCGGGCCGCAGGAAGCCCGCCATCACCCGCAGGAGCGTGGTCTTTCCGCAACCGGTGGGACCGATGAGGCAGGTCAGGGAGCCGCGGGGCAACGCCAGGTCGATGCCGCTCAGGACGGGCGTACCATCGAAGGCGTGACGCACCCCGTCTGCGACCAGGAAGCGAGCGTCCGCTTCGCCGCCGGTCACGACGCGCTCCCCGCCTCACCCGCCAGCGCTTCCAGCACGTCGTCGCTGGAGAGCAGACGAACCTGCTCCGGCATGCGGGCGAGCGTCGCCAGCGTTCCCCGCTCGCCCCGTGGGTCCGGTCCCGCCACCGCGTCCGTCACCAGCCACACGGGAAGGTTGCGGTCGATCGCTCCGAACACCGTGGCGAGCACGCAGATGTCGGTCTCGACCCCCGTGATGAGCAGGGGATCGGGGTGGAAGCCGAGCACCGCGCGCTCGAAGGCGGGGTCTTCGAAGGCCGAGTAGGTGTGCTTGTCGAAGACGGTTCGACAGCGGTTCGCCAGCTCCGGCAGCGGTGCCAGCAACGCGGGGTCCGCCGATGCGTCGTCGGCCAGCTCGCGCCAGCGCTCCTCGTAGCGTCGCCAGGGGCCGTCGACGATGCCGTGCGCGCTGGGGAACACCGTCCGCGTGCACAGGACCGGGCACGCCAGCGCGTCCGCCAAGCGCGCGGCGGCGTGCGCCACGGCGCCGACGGTCGGAAGCGCCCAGGGAGCGAAGTCGCGGTAGAGTCGCTGCACGTCCACGGCGACGAGGAGGGGGTTGCCGCTCATGTGCACGACAGGCTACCAGCGCCGACGCCCGGTCGCAATCGCCGAGGCACCGAGCCTATCGGCCGCTCCGCGCCGGCGAGGCGCCCGGCGACGTACCATGGGGCGCGCCGGGGCCGGGAGCGCCGGAACCTCACGTGCGGGTGGACGGGGCAGCCGGACCCGGCACCGTGCAGGCGCCGACGGGTCGCGGGAGAGGACATCAGAGTGACGGCATGGCGAGCGTTGGCGCCCGTGATGGGGCGTATGGCGAGGAGTGTGCTCCGCCGGGTGCGACCCGGAGGGGGCACGACGTTGCCGGGCTGGGTAGCGGTGCGCGTCGATCCGCGCTTCGTGGAGCGGGCGGCGGCGCGCATCCCCCTGCGCGTGGTCATCACGGGAACGAACGGGAAGACGTCCACCATGACGCTGCTTCGCCACCTCCTGGAGCAGGATGGTCGCCGCGTGGTGGCCAACGAGGAGGGCGCTAACCTCCACCAGGGTATCGCTGCGGCTCTGCTGGAGGGGCCGGGCGACGCCCTCGTGATGGAGGTCGACGAAGCCGCTTTCCCGAAGCTGGCACCGGCCCTGGACCCGCACCTGGTGATCGTGACCGGCTTGTTCCGCGATCAGCTCGACCGCTTCGGCGAGGTTCAGACCACGCGTCGGCACCTGGAGCGTGCCATCGCCACGCTTCCGGAGGCGGAGCTCCTGCTCAACGGCGACGACCCGCTCGTGGCGAGCCTGGCCATCGAGGGACGCACCCACGCCTTCCGGGCGGCGCTCCCACCGATGGAGGTTCCGAGCGACCTGCCCGCCTGCCCCCTTTGCGGCGGGGAGCTGGTCTACCGTGAGCGCTACTATGCCCATCTCGGGCGCTTCCGTTGTGAGCAGTGCGGCTTCGCCAACCCGACCACGCCCTTCGAGGCGTCGTTGGCGGACGACGGGCTCATCCTGGGCGGGACCAGGTTCCCGCCCTTGCCGCCCTACCTGCACCCCTACAGCGCCACGGCGGCGGTCACGGCCGCGATGGTGCTCGGGGCGCAGCCGAGGCTGGACGCCTGGCCCGCCACCGTCGGCGGCCGCGGAGAGACGCGGACGATCGAGGGACGACGGGTGAGCCTCGCCCTCGTCAAGAACCCGGCCAGCATGAGCTGGAACCTCGCGCAAGACCGCCCCGACGGGCACGTCTTTCTGATCAACGACGGCTCCGCGGACGGCGTCGACGTGTCGTGGCTCTGGGACGCCCGCTATGGGACCCTCGGTGGGGTCGCCGTGAGTGGGTCGCGGGGCCTGGAGTTCCTCACCCGCATGCGTTACCTGCAGCCCCGGCCGGACGCTGCCGCCTATCCGACCCCCCACGAAGCCCTGACGGCAGCGGTGCGCCGTGCTCCTGCCGGCGGGGCGGTGCTGGTTCTGTCGACCTATACCAACCTCAAGCATGCGCATCAGCTGCTCGACCGGCCGCTGGCCGAGAGCGTCGGGCGCGCCGTGGCGTTGCCGGACGGAGAAGGCCTGCCGGAGCCGCCGGCCGGCCGGGGTGCCTCCGGCGTCTTCCACGAGTCCGCTTCCGCGGAGCGCGCCGCGCCCGCCCGACGGTCGCCGCGACCCGCGCGGATCGCCTGGCTCTACCCGGACCAGATGGGCACGTACGGCGATGGGGGCAACCTCGAGGTGCTTCGCCGCCGTCTGGCGTGGCGGGGTCGGGAGGGAGAGGTGGTTCGCGTCGACGTCGGTGACCCCTGGCCGGGCGAGGTCGACGCCATCGTGATGGGTGGCGGTGAAGACCTGGCACAGGGGCTGATCATGGAGGATCTGCGCAGGCACGTGCAGGAGCTCTCGGCACTGCTCGACGACGGGGCGACGGCCCTGGTCGTGTGCGGCGGCTACCAGCTGTTCGGCGAGAGCTTCGAGGTGGACGGCCGGCCGATCGAGGGCCTCGGGCTGCTGCCGGTCGTGAGCGAGCGGGGCTCGCCCCGGCTGGTGGGCCGGATGCTCGTGGAGAGCCCGTTCACGAAGGAGCTGCTGGTGGGGTTCGAGAACCACGGCGGGTATACGCGGCTCCAGGGGGGGGCGCCACTCGGCCGGGTCGTTCAGGGGCACGGCAACGCCTTCGAAGGCGCTGCAGACGAAGGCGTGGTGCACGGGCGCGCCATCGGCACCTACCTGCACGGCCCGGTGCTGGCGCGCAATCCGTGGCTTGCCGACCGCATGCTCGGCTGGATCGCGGAGCGCCTCGGGTGGGACGCGCCGGCGCCGCTCGACGACACGGTCGAGCGGGAGGCGCTAGGGAGGTTCCTGCCGAAGGCGCGGGCCGGCGAGCGCTGACACCCCCACGTAGGCGCCGGCTCCGGTTGCCGGCGTTCAGCCGGGGAACGGACGGAAGCCTCCGACCGGCGTGGCTCCGCTGCCCGTCGGGCAGGTTCGTGGAGCAAGCACGAAGCGAGCGCCGCGTCCGGGAGGCGAACGCGGCGCTCGAAGGTCGGGAGGTGCCACTTCCGTGGCCGAGAGCGGCCCTCCCGAGTAAGGGTCAGTCGTCGGTCTGGGAAGAACCGCTCGTGCTGGTGTCGGTCGACCCGGAGCTGGAGCCGGAGCCGGAGTCCGTGCTCTCGTGGCTGTCGAGGCTGGTGCCCACCTTGGTCTGGTTGGTGTCGGTACTCGAGGTCTCGGACTGGTGGTCCGGGGACGAGCCGCTGCTCGAGGCGTTGCCGTCCTGGCTACCCGGCTGCTGGCCGCCGCTCACCTGGCCGTTGCCCTGGCTGTGGTCCGTGGCCTGGGAGTTATCCTCTGCGGCTGGAGTGGTGGCGTGGTCGGCCTTCTCGGTCTGCCCGGTCGCGGAGGCGTGGTTGTCGGGGGTCTCCGTGACGTCGACGCTGTCCACGCCGCCGTCCTTGGCGAAGCTCTTCAGGTTCTTGAACTGGCTGCCGTCGACCACGGTGACCACGGTGCCGTTCTTGACCATCGCCTGGTAGGTCTCGGACTCGTTGGTGGCCGTGTTGGTGATCGTGATGGTCACGAAGCCGCTCGTGTTCGTGTCCAGGTTGAGCTTGAGCTGGCCGTTGACGATGCTGCCGGACCCGACCACCTGGCCCTGGTCGTTGGTCACCGTCACGGATCCGTTGGCGGGAAGCGAGGTGGCGAAGGCGAGCGTGCCGAAGGCGAGCAGTGCGACGAGCAGGGTCAGGAATCTCTTCATGGCTATCACCGGGGCAAGCATGCGCTCCCTAGCTGAAGCCAAGCTGAATACCGTTCCAGATGGAATGTCACGAGCGAGCAGTGGAGGCGTTCGGAGCCCCGTCCAAAAGGGGTCGAGGGACGCCCCCCGCTTTCGGTTGCGCTTGCGGGGTCCACGGCCCTCTCGCCCACGGGCCGCTCAGCTCCCGGCGCCGCCTGTGCCGCCGCTGCCGGTGGGTGGGGTCGACATGGTGGCGACGTGGAACGGAGCCCTGCCGGCGCCCCGGGCCTCGCCGGGCCTCGCATCCTTGCTGTAGGTGTAGAGCGGGTGACCGTTGTACTCGACCTGGTACAGGTACCCCGTCCGGTGCAGGTAGCCCAGCCGCCGGAAGATCCCGGGGCGACCCGTGGGCCGGCCCTTGTCCACCAGCAGGAACGGCTTCCAGGTCTTGGTGCACGAGCCCGTGCAGGCGGGCCGGTCCTTCGCGCCGCGGGTGTCGTAGTAGAGCGTCATGCCGCCGTGGGTCGTGAGCACGTGCCTGGACGTGCCGTTCACCTGCTCCACCTTGACGAGCACCGTCTTGCCGCCGATGTACCCCGGAGCCGGGGGCTTGGCGGCGCCGCTCGCGGACGCGGCGATCACGACCAGCAGGAGAACGCCGGTGCCGAGCCAGGATCGTGTCGGGTGCGTGCGCATGCGAACCTCCTCGCGTGGCGACCCGGTGTCGAGGGGTCGCCGGATCGGGTCGTCTTTCGGAGGCGCACGACCGGCCCGGCCCGCGGGCGGGGCCGGTCGACGCGGTTCCGAGCCTAGAGCTTCGCAGGATGCTACGCGGGTAGGCCGCACACATGAGCGGCGCGGGCGCGCCCCGTAGGGACGGGAACGCCGCCCGCGGCCCCGAAGGACAGCGGGCGGCGACCAGTCCCCAACGACGATGATCCGGACCCGGCCGAACGGTCCGGGGCGCCGCTACTGCGGAAGGTTCTGCTGCGTGATGAGTTGGACTTCGACCGGCATGAACTGGCCGTTCCCCAGGGTGGAGAACATCAGCGAGTCTAGCGACAGCATGTGCGCTGCATCCACGCCGAGGCGCCCCATCAGCTTGGGTTGCTGGGCGACGGTGGCGTTCATGGCCCCCGAGCGGATCTGCTGCAGCGCCTGGTCGATGGCGTCGAAGCCGATGACGATGATGGGCTGACCGTTCGGGCGCGTGGCGCTCGCCTGTTGGATCGCCTGGAGCGCTCCGACCGCCATCGAGTCGTTGGCAGCGACGACGGCGTCGACCTGGCCCTGGTGCGCCTGGAGGATGTTCTGCATGACGTTCAGGCCTTCCGCCTGGTCGAACCCTGCCGGCTGATCGGCGATGATGGTGATGCCGGGCGCCGCCGTCTTCAGCTCGTCTTCGAACCCGGCCTTGCGGTCGCGCGCGGCCGACGTTCCGGGAATCCCTTCGAGCTCGACGACGTTGCCGCTACTGCCCAGGACCTCGGCGACGCGGCGGGCCTGCAGGCGCCCTCCGAAGACGTTGTCGGACGCGATCTGCGCCGCCACCTTGGCGCCGGTGCTGGTGTCGATGGCCCGGTCGATGGCGAAGACGGGGATGCCCGCATCGTTCGCCTTCTTCACGGCCGGCACCACCCCGGCGCTGTCCGTGGCGTTGACGAGAAGGACGTTCACGCCTTGCTGTATCAGGTCCTCGATGTCGGAGATCTGCTTGTTGAGGTCGTTCTGGGCATCCGTTACCACCAGGTCGATGCCGAACAGCTTCGCTTCCTGCTGGGCTCCGTCGCGAACGTCGACGAAGAAGGGGTTGTTGAGCGTGGATAGCGATAGGCCCACGGTAAAGCTCGCCTGGGCCATCGCGCCGCCCGCCAGCAAGGTGGCGGCGAGGACCGCGACCCACCTCAGCGCGCGTCCGGTGAACCTTCCCGTCCTGGTCGTTCTCTGTGCACTGCGGCGTGGCATGGAACCACCCTTCCTTTCCCCCGGCCACCCTTGAGGCGGCCGCGGCCACCCGACGGGTGACCACTCTCTCCGGGGTCACGGGGCTACCAGCCATCCCTCCTCCCGGACGTGCTCGTGGCCGTCTTCCTACATGTCGCTCCCTCCCCTCGCGCGACGCAGCGAGCGCTCGAGCAGGAGCGCCGCGAGGATCACGCCGCCCTTGGTGATCTGCTGCCAGTACGCCTGCACGTTGAGCAGGTTCAGGCCGTTGGAGATGAGCTGCAGGATGATCGCGCCGACCAGCGTCTTGACGACCGAGCCGCGCCCGCCGTAGAGGCTGGTCCCGCCGAGGACGACGGCGGCGATGACGTCGAGCTCCCAGCCGGTCGCCGCCGTCGGTTGAGCGGAGTCGAGGCGCGAGGTCAGCAGCACGCCTCCCAAGCCCGCCAGGGTACCGGCGAGGGCGAACACACCGATCTTCAAACGGTTGACGTTCACGCCGGCCAACGCAACGGCGCGTCGGTTCGTACCGGCCGCATAGATGTAGCGGCCGAGCTGGGTCGTGTGCAGGAACAAGGCGGCTACGGCGTAGAGCCCGACGAGGATCAAGATCGGCACGGGAAGGGGTCCCAGCTTGCCGTATGCGATGCGCGAGAAGGCCTCGCCCAGCCCGAAGATCGGCCGCCCCCCGGTGTAGAGCAGCGTCAGGCCGCGTCCGACCGACAGCATGCCCAGAGTGACGATGAAGGAGGGGATCCCGCCCCATACCGTGAGCGCCCCGTTCACGGCGCCGAGCGCGGTACCGATGGCCATACCCACGAGGATCGCCAGCACGACCCACCCCAGGCCCGGTGCCGCCGCGCCTGTGGCGGCCTTGAGTACGCCGGCCGCCACGGCCCCTGCCAGCGCTGCCACGGAGCCCACCGAGAGGTCGATCTCGGCAAGCAGGATGACCATGGTGGTGCCGACCGCAATGACCGCCACCGTCGAGGCTTGGACGACGATGTTGAGGAGGTTGGTGGCGCGCAGGAAGTTCGGGCTCAGCAGCGCCATGGCGACCACGAACAGGGCCAGGATGAGGTAGATCCCATAGTCGAGCGCGAGATCCCGCCAACGGCGGCGGGCCTGGTCCCGTACGGCGAAGGCCGTCTCAGGCATAGCCCGCTCCCTTGGCACGCTCGCTACCGACGATATAGGTCACGAGCTCCTCCAGGCTGGTGTCGGCGGTGGCCAGGTCGGCCACCTTGCGCCCCTTGCGCAGCACGACGATGCGATCGGTCACGTCGAGCACGTCCTGCAAGGTGTGGCTGATGATGATCACCGCCACCCCCTGGCCGGCCAGCGCACGCGGAAGCTCCAGGACCTTGCGCGCCTCGGTGACGGCCAGGGCGGAGGTCGGCTCGTCCAGGATCACCAGCTTCGGACGGGTGTAGAGGGCCCGGCTGATCGCGACGCTCTGGCGCTGGCCGCCCGACAGCATGCCGACCTCGGTGCCGCTCGAGGGCAACTCCAGCCCGAGTCGCCCCAGAAGCTCCCGCGCCGAGAGCTGCATCGACCGCTTGTTCAAGACCTTGACGGGCCCGGCTCCGAAGCGCACGATCTCACGTCCCAGGAAGATGTTGCCGGCGGCGTCGAGGGTGTCCACCAGCGCCAGGTCCTGGTAGACCGTTTCGATCCCGATCTCCTTGGCGACGCGCGGCGTGGCGATACGTACCGGCGCGCCGTCGAAGTGGACTGAACCCTCGTCGGGCTGGTGGGCCCCGGAGACCACCTTGATGAGCGTCGACTTGCCCGCGCCGTTGTCGCCGATGAGACCCACCACGGTGCCGCGCGCGATGCTCATCGACACGTCGTCGAGGGCCACGACGCCGCCGAAGCGCTTGACGATGCGATCGAGTTGGAGGAGCGGGGTGGCGTCGCCCACGGGTCGGTCTCCTCGATTCCCTGCCGGGAGGGGTCAGGCCTCGGCCCGGTATGGGCTCGAGCCGGCCGGGACGTTGGTCAGAAGGCCACGCCGCACTCGAGGATGACGTTGGCATAGGGGGTGGCCTCGCCGGTACGAACGACGGCCTTGACGACAGGCAGCTCGTGCTTGAGCTGTTCGTGGGGCACGCGATCGAGCGGGACGTCCGGAAAGGCTCGCCGGACCGCTTCGAGGGCGGCCTGGTTGTGGTGCACCGCCTCCTCGGCTACCGTCAGCCGCTGCACGACGAGCTCCTCGGCGAGCGCCGCGATCACGTCGGCGAAACGCGGGATGCCCCGGACCAGCGCGAGGTCGACCACCGGTACCTCCGGAGGCACGGGCAGGCCGCAGTCGGCCACGACGAGCTGGTCGGTGTGACCAAGCGTGGCCAGCAGCTCACTCAACTGCGCGTTCAGGATGCCCCGCTTCTTCATGCCTACCCCCGTGTCCGCCCGCTCGGGCCGCTCTGGTGTCTCTCAAGGAAAGCTTCTACCGTGGGTCGGTCGGCCATGGCCGGCTGGGCGCCGGCCCGTGTCACGGCGACGGCGGCTGCGGCGTGCGCGAAGCGGATCGCAGCCGGGAGTTCGGTACGCTCGCCCACGGCGCCCGCCAGCGCCGCCGCCAGCGCTCCGTTGAAGGCGTCGCCGGCGGCCGTCGTATCGACGGCGCGCACTGCGTAGCCGGGCACGAGCTCGAAGCGCTCGCCGGACCACAGGAAGGCACCGCGGGCGCCCGCTTTGACGAGCACGTGCTCCGCCCCCGTACGCTCGGCCAGCGACCGCGCCGCGGCCCGCACCCCCGCCTCGTCGTCGGTGGCCATCCCGGTCAGGGCGGCGAGCTCGTGCTCGTTCGGGGTGAGCATCCACACGCGCCCCCGCGGCAGAGCGTCGAGCGGCCGGGCCGGCGCGGGGTCGAGAACGATGCGGGGGCCGCCGCTGCGAGGCAAGCGTCCCAGGAGGTACGTGAGGGTGTCGATCGGAACCTCGAGCTGCAGGAGGAGGTAGGCGGCCTCGGTGAGCGAGGACGCGTGCTCGTCGACGTAGTCGGCGTCGACGCGGCCGTTGGCGCCGGCCGCGATGGCGATCATGTTCTCGCCGGAGTCCTCCACCCAGATGTCGGCGGTACCCGTGGCCACGCCGTCGACGCGTTGAACGGCGGCCGTCGCCACGCCGGCCTCCGCGAGCGAGGCCTGGAGCCGTTCGGAGAGGGCGTCGGTGCCGGTCATGCCGTACATGGCAACGTCGGCGCCGAGCTTGCCGCAGGCCACCGCCTGGTTGGCGCCCTTGCCGCCGGGGTACATGTTGAAGGCACGCGCGGCCACGGTCTCGCCGGGGCTCGGGAAGCGCTCGAGCCGGGTGACCAGGTCGACGTTGAGACTCCCGAACACGGCGATGCGTCCGTGATGCAAGATCGCGTCCCCTCTCGGTGCGGAGCCAGACCCGCGGGGTAGGGTCGCTCGCGCGTTGGAGCGCTTCTCATCATAGCGAACGCGCGCCGGGGCGGATGCCCCGGCGCGCGTGCTCAGCGTGGTTGGGATGGATCGAGGACTCCCTCGACGATCTCGATGGCGCCCTTCATGCCGTGGTCGCCGAGCGAGTCTCATGAGGACGCGGCGGTGAGCTTCGGCGCCGGCTCCGCAACCTCCTGGTAGAGGGCCTCGAAGCGCTCGCGGGTGCGCTCCAGACGGTGTTGTTCCGCCTTCGCGCGGGCAGCCCGAGCCATGTCGGCCCACCTCCCCCGGCCGCTGGCCAGCGCCTGGAGAGCCGCCCCGGCGTCGGCAGCGTCGGTAGGATCGAAGAGAGCGCCGTGCGTCCCCTGCGTCACCAGCTCGGGCAGCGCTCCCGCTCGTGCCGCCGCGACCGGCAGACCGCTGGCCATCGCCTCGAGCGTGGCGATACTGAGAAGCTCCACGCTGCTGGGCATCACGAACAGGTCGGAGGTGGCGTAGAGGTACGGAAGGGCGTCGTCCGGCACGTAGCCCGTGAAGTGGACGCGCCCTGCCAGGCCGAGCCGGCGGGCTTGTTCGCGCAGCATCGGGGTGCGCAACCCCTTCCCGGCGACGACGAGCCGGTCGACGGCGGGCGCGTGCGTGAAGGCACGGAGCAGCAGCTCGAGGTTCTTGTCGCGATCGAGGCGGCCCACGTACAGGGCGACGACGTCGGATTCGGGCAGCCCGAAGCGTGCCCGGAAGGCGCGGCGCTCGTCCGGCGCTCGAGGGCGGAATCGCTCCACGTCGACGCCACAGGAGATCGCCCGCACGTCGAGGCCGTGGATCCGTTCGCGGAGCATGCGGGCTGCCGTCTCGCTCGGCGCGGTGGCCAGGACGAGCCTGCCGTACACGGCACGTACCGTCCACCACAGCAGCGCCTCGACGGCCCCACGCGCTCCGGGTGGAAGTGGCAGCTGCAGGGCCAGGTTGGCCGGGATGAAGTGGTTGGTCCCCACCACGGGGATGCCCAGGCGGAGGCTTTCGGCGAGCACGGCGCGGCTGGTGGGGTAGTGGTCCTGGATGTGGACCACGTCCGGGGCGAAGGCGGTGAGCAGGCGGCCGACCCGACGATTGGGGAACGCGGTGACCGCGACGTCCGAGCGCTTCGAGACGACCGCCGGAAGGGCGCACAGCTCGACCCCCCCGCGGTGCACCTGGCGCCACCGCCCCTCCGGCGACGGGATGATGACGAGCACCCGGTGGCCCCTGGCCGCGAGGGCCTCGGCCAGGTTGGTGGTGAAGACCGCCGGTCCGTTGGTGCTCGGCAGGTACGTCTGTCCGGAGAGCGCGACGCGCACGCGTCAGCCGCCGCCCGCCTCGCCGCGGGTGGCACCGGTGCCGTCCTGGCCAGTGCGCGCCCGCGCGTCGCGCGCGGGCGGCATGGTGCTGGGAGGAGAGGAGCCGGTGGTCTCTCCGGCGGTGTTCACCGGCTCGCGGTCGCTGGAGTCGTGGTCGCCGCCCGAGCCGAGGTCGGGGAGCCGCCGCACGAAGAACAGGCCGAGCACGAGGGGCAGCCAGAAGTTCATGCCGCGGAACGCCAGGATGATGCCCAGCGCCGGCGCTGCCGCCATGCCCAGCGAGGTGAACACGAGCCCCATGATCCCTTCGACGGCGGCGAGCCCCTGCGGGATGATGGCGATGACGTAGAACACGATCCCCAGGGAGAAGCCGGCGAGGCCGGTGCCCAGCCCGGATAGGCCGAGAGGCTGCTCGAAGGCCAGGAACAGGGCGTAGAGGCCCAGCAGGTTGACGATGTGGAGCGCCGTTCCGGCGAGGACGAGCTGTGCGACGATCCGTGGCTTGCCGAACACCGCGACGGCCGCTGCCGACAGGTCGGTGGCGACCCGCTGCGCCCAGTTCGCTCCCAGGGGGGAAGCCTTGCGGAACCAGCGCGCCACCCGTGCCACCAGCCGCTCGATCCAGCCCAGGCCACGCGTCAAGAAGCCAACGCGGTGCCGCGCGAGCGTCAATGCCAGGACCAGGCCGCCCACGAACACCAGGTAGAGACTGGCGCCCAGCAGATCGTAGTAGGCGAGGCGTCCGCGCTTGGCGAGGAACAGGAGCCCGCCGGCCAGGAAGGGCAGCAGCGTCGCCAGATCCGCGATGAGCACGACGACGGTGCCGACGGCGGCGCGTGCCGGGGACTCCCCGCGCCGCTGGGCGTCCGCCACGAAGACCGCCGCGCCGGCCGTCCCTCCCGACGGCGCGACGGCGTTGAGATAGGTGGAAGCGAAGAACACCGGCAGCAGGCCGGCGACCGTGCTGGAGACGCCGACCGCCTGGAAGCCCAGCCGGTAGAGGTTGCCGTGGAGGAGGAAGAACGCGGCATGGAGCAGGGTGGCGACGACGATCCATGACCAATGGGCGCGGGCGAGCGCATCCCCAAGCTGGTGCAGGTTGGTGAACCGCGAGATGACCACCAGCAGGACGCCGATGAGCACCAACCACCACAACCAACGCCGTGCCACGGACACCTCCGAGGTGGACTATCGGGCCGCAGGGGCCTCAAAGCAGTCTAGACCGTGGCAGCGCGTCGCGGGCCGCTACACGTAGGCGCTCAGACCGCCCGGCGGTACTGCAGGATGGCCAGGGGCATGAACACGAGGACGATCCCGGCCGCCCAGAGGAGCGACTGCCAGACGTCTCCGGCCGCGACTCCGGGAGCCGCGCCCCCGCTCGTCAGGAACCGCACGCCGTTGACGGTCACGGAGATCGGCTGCACCTTCGCGAATGCCTGCAACCAGTGCGGCATGGTCTGCACCGGCAGGAACGCGGAGCTGGCGAACACCAGCGGGAACACCCAGATGAAGCCCGCCACCTGTGCGGTCTCCGGATCCCTGGTGGACAGGCCGATCAGCGCGGAGATCCAAGAGAACGCGAACCCGAACGCCGCGACCACGCCGACCGAGGCCAGGGCCTGCCAGACGCTTCCCTCGATGCGGAACCCGATGATGGCCCCCACCCCCAGCATCAGCCCTACCGTGAACAGGTTCCGCAGCAACCCGTCGGCCAGGGCGCGGCCGGCCAGGACTGCGCCCCGAGCCATGGGAAGCGAGCGGAAGCGGTCGACCACGCCCTTCGAGAGATCGTCGGCCAACCCCGTGGTGGTCTGGGTAGCTCCGAACATGACGGTCTGCACGAGGATGCCGGGGATGAGATAGTCGATGTAGTTCACGCCCGGCGTCCGGATGGCGCCGCCGAAGACGTAGGCGAACAGGATGACGAACATGATCGGCTGGATGCTCGAGAACACCAGCAGGCGCGGTAGGCGCAGGTAGCGCATGAGGTTGCGCTGCGTCATGACCAGTGTGTCGGAGACGTTGGTTCCAGCGCGCGACACGATCCCGCGCTTCCTAGGGCGGGGGTCCGGCCGTCCGGGTGCCGCTGGTCATGCCCGCACCCCCTCGCGCGGACGCTCGGCGTGTGGGACGGTGTCCTCGGGCGCCTCGCGCCCCGTCAGCGCCAGGAAAACCTCGTCGAGCGAGGGGCGCCGGAGCCCGATGTCGGCCACGTCCACGTCGGCCGCGTCGAGCCGCCGTACCGCCTGGAGCAGGTCGCGGGCGCCGTCCTTGGCGGGCAGGCTGATCCGGAGTGCCTGGCGCTCGGCCTGCAGCTCACCGTTGCCCAGATCCCGGAGCGCCTCCAGCGCCGCGTCGAAGGCTTCGGGCCGGGCCACGCCGACCTCGACGTAGTCCTTGGCGAGCTGTCCCTTCAGCTCGTCGGAGGTCCCCTCGGCGATGACCGTGCCGTGATCGACGACGGCGATGCGGTCGGCGAGCTCGTCGGCCTCCTCCAGGTACTGGGTGGTGAGCAGCAGCGTCGCGCCGCCGCCGACCAGCTCCTTGATCAGCGCCCACGTGTCGCGGCGGCTGCGTGGATCGAGGCCGGTGGTCGGCTCGTCTAGGAACAGGACCTGCGGCCTTCCCACCAGGCTGGCGGCGAGGTCGAGGCGGCGGCGCATGCCACCTGAGTAGGTCTTGGCGGTGCGGCCGGCGGCTTCGCTGAGGCCGAAGCGCTCGAGCACCTCGTCGGCCCGGCGGCGCGCGTCGTGACGTCCCAGGTGGTAGAGCCGCCCCACCATCACGAGGTTCTCGCGCCCCGTCAGGTTCTCGTCGACGGCGGCGTACTGTCCGGCCAGGCCGATCAGCGGCCGGAGGCTCTCGCGCTCGGTCCGGACGTCGTGGCCGACCACCGTGGCGCGGCCGTCGTCGGGGAGCAGGAGCGTGGTCAGGATGCGGACCAGCGTCGTCTTGCCGGCGCCGTTGGGGCCGAGAAGACCGAAGACCCTGCCGCGGGGCGCCTCCAGGCTCACGCCTGCAAGCGCTTGCACGGAGCCGAAGGCCTTGCGAACCCCCTCGACCTGGATCGCGTTGTCGCTCATGTCTGCCTCCAATCGTCGAGCGCAGAGACGTCGACCGAACGCGCCTAACGATCGATGCTAGGCGATGCCGAGCCGGGGGCCGGGTGATGGAGGAGACGGCATCCCGGTGTCCGCCGTCGCGAACGCGGTGGGCGCCGGCGTGGTGAGAGGGGTCACGAGGGGGCGGCGCCAGGGGGCCAAGACCACGCGCGGACGCGCCACGCGGATCAGGAGGGCCGCCGGAAGATGCCGTGCAGATCCACCTCGAAGTGGTAGAGCTTGGCGACCTCGGACTCGAAGCGGTGAAGCAGACGCAGGCGGAACGCCAGCACCCCCACGGCGGCCCCCACCAGCGGGCCGACCAGGTAGACCCAGAAGCCGTGCCACTGCCACGCGACCAACGCCGGGCCGAGACTGCGAGCGGGGTTGGTGCTGGTGCCGGAGACCGGCGCCTCGATCGTCACCATGATCCCGTAGAGGACGGGCATCAGCAGCGGCGTAAAGCGGCGCAGCGAACGGTGCCCCGTGAAGAGGAAGAGCCCGACGACGAGCGCGAAGGTGGTCACAGCCTCACCGGCCACGGCACCCCAGGCTCCCCACGTGCCGGGCACGGTGGCGCCGTACGCGACGCTGGCGCCGAGCCGGCCCCAGAGCAGCAGTGGGAGCGAGCCGACCGCCCCGCCGACGAGCTGCGCGGCGATATAGCCAGGGACGTGGCGGCGATCGAACACACCACGCCACCAGAACGCCAGGGACACGGCCGGGTTGATGTGGGCGCCGCTGACGCGGCCCACCCAGGACGTCGCGATGAGACCTCCTGTAGAGCCGAACAATACCCCGGTCACCAGGCGCCGGACCCATGGCTCGGGCAGCCACCGCAGCACCGGGCTTCCGCTGCCGAAGTCGAAGATCACGCACGACAGACCCACCGCCAGCAGGACGGCGGTGCCTACGCACTCGGCGAGAAGGACCTGGAAGGGCGTGCGCACGGCTTCCCAAGCTACTACGGCCGGAGCCGCCCGCGGCGTCGCGGCGACATCCCGACGACGTGTGCGCTGCGGATGCTGCCTTAGAACCGACGTATCGGCCCCTGCCGGCCGAGGGAGGAGCGACACCCATGATCACCGTTGCCAACCGGATCGAGGTGGCGCCGAAGGACGCCGAGGCGTTCGAACGGGCGTTCCGCGAGCGCGCAGGGCTCGTGGACGAGACTCCCGGCTTCATCCGCAACCAGGTCCTCCGGCCCACGCGCGAGGGTGACCCCTACGTGGTCCTGACCGCCTGGCGCAGCTACGATGCGTTCCTCGCCTGGACCCGGTCCGAGTCGTTCAAGCGGGCGCACGTGCACACGGGGCAGGCGCCCACCGGATCCAGCAAGCTGGAGGTGCACCAGGTGATCCAGGACAGCGACCAGCCGGACCTGGAAGCGGAGCCTCCCCTCCAGCTCAAGGAGTGACGTTCAGGCGTCAGGGCGAACGGGCGGCCCAGGCGGCGAGCAGTCTGCGCTCATCGGCCGGCGCCAGCCCGGCGTGTGCCCGGCCGTGGGCGTCGTGCCACGTCAGCGTGTCGCGGACGGTGTCCGCCAGCGGCGTGAAGCGCAAGCCCAGCGCCGATGCGCGCCCGGTGGCGTACGGTTCTCCGCCCCGGTAGGGGAAGGGCGTGACCATCGGGAAGGCGCTGCGCGGCAGTCCCAGCTCGTCGAGCATCTCCAGGGGCAACCACTCGGGGTGCGCGTCGCTTCCCGTCACGCTCGCGATCTCGCGAAGCACGTCGCCCCAGGTTGCGGGCTCGGCCGGCCCCGACACGTTGACGGCGCCGACCGCCGTGCCCTCGGCCTGATCCACGGTGAAGCGTGCCAGGTCCCGTACGTCGATGAAGGCGATGGGCAGCCGAGCGTCGACGGGGGCCGCCATGGGGCCACCCTGGCGTACCCGCCTGAGCCAGTAGGTGAAGCGGTCGGTGCCGTCGTTGGGCCCCACCACGTAGGTGGGGCGGAGGCTCAGGCACCGGCCGGGGAAGGCGCGCTCGGCCTCCTGCTCGCACAACACCTTGAGGCCCCCATAGGTGTCGGGGTCGATCGTCTCGGTGTCCGGATCGTCGAGCGTGCGGAGCGCCGAGCCGACGTCCATTCCGGGGCCGTCGTGACGGGCGTAGACCGCGCAGCTGGAGATGAACAGGTAGCGTCCGGTCCGGGGCTGCAGCCGCTCGGCGGCGCTGCGGACCTGACGCGGGAGGTAGCCGCTGACGTCGATGACGGCGTCCCAGTCGTCTCCGACGAGCGCCTCCAGGTCGGCGTCGCGGTCGCCGAGCAGGGACCGCGCCCCCTCGGGAGCGGGTGTGCGACCGCGGTGGAAGGTATCGACCTGGTGCCCACGCGCCAGCGCCTCGCGCACGATGTGGAGACCGACGAAGCGGGTGCCTCCGAGTACCAGGATGTGCATGCCGACCTCCTCGGCCCGGACCGTCCCACCGGTCCCGGGACCGGGCCCATCACACCACGTCCGGCAAGGGCCGGAGGTCCGGCTCCACGAAGCGGCCGCGAGCCTCGTCGCTGTCGAGGCGCTCGGACGAGTAGTACGAACGGATGATCGAGGCGTCGCGGTAGCGCGCCAGGAGCGGGTTGACGCGCTCGTGGAGCGGGAGGCCGGGGTCGGTGGAAGCGAGCTCGGCGGCGAGCAGGCGCAACCAGAAGACGGTGATGGTCTCCTTGTACTTGACGCGAGCGGCGGTGGCGTCGCCCAGGTTCCGTTCCAGGAAGCTCAGGAGGCCGGCGCGCATGCGGGGCGTGGCGCCGTCCATGCCGTGGCGGGCCAGGTAGGTCAGCGCGACGGCCAGGTGCGCTTGGTGCGAGAACCCTCCCGAGGGCGCCTCGCCGCGCTCGAAGGCGGCGACTAGGGCGTCGAGGGCATCGTCGTCGTCGAACGTCAGGTCAGGGTGGTGGCTCATGGTGTCGTGCCCCAGCCTACCCGGGATGGCGGCTCGTGCTTCACCACCAGCACCGGGCAGTGGGCGAAGTCGAGGACACGCTGCGTCACCGAGCCGAGCAGGACGCGCTGCGTGCCGCGCTGACCCAGGTGCCCCATGACGATCAGGTCCGCGCCGATGTCGCGCGCCAGCGAAACGATCTCCTCGAACGGATCGCCCTCCCGGAGGAAGGTGTCGACCGCGACCCCGGCTGCGGCGGCGTCGGCGGACAGCAGGTCGAGATAGCGCTTGCCGTGATCGCGGAGCTCGCTCTCCACCTCCCGCTCGCTCCGCTCCCCGAAGCGGCGGAGCTCCTTGAGGACGGCGCTGTCCACGACGAACAGGAGCCCCACGCGGCCGGCCGTCCCGCGGAGCATCTCCACGGCGAGACGCGCCGCGCGGATGGACGCCTCGGACCCGTCGGTCGGAACCAGGACGCGCTGGAAGACGCTACCGTTCACCTTCGGCCTCCTTGCGTTCCTTCACGCGCTTGCCCCGCAGGAACGTGGCCCGCTCCTGCTCCTCCAGGACCGCTTCGATGGTGTGGATCGCGGCCTCGTAGTCGGGGATGAGAAGCTTCTCCAGTGCGTTGACCCGGCGTTGGGTGCGGGCCAGCTCGGCGCTGGCGCGCCAGACGGAGTTGTAGGTCTCGGCCCAGGCCCCGAGCACCTCGCCCACCTCGAGCCAGCGCTGGCGGGCGCGGTCCATGGCGACGCTGGTGCCGAACGGGCTGTAGGGCAGGGGAAGGGGCGTGACGGAGACGTGCACCAGCGGCAGCGTCACGCCCATCACCGAGCGCGCCTCGGTGACGCACACGCTGCGCGCGGCGGGCGCCAGCGCGGCCCACGCCAGCGCCTCGCTGCCCATCGCCAGGCGCGCCTCGCGCAGGGCGCCGTAGGCGGCGCCGAAGCGGCGTCGGACATCGCGCTCGAGGTGGCCGAGCTCCCGGATCAGGTCCCACACCTCGCGCAGCAGCACCTCGCGCTTGCGCTCGAGCATGGCGTGGCCGGCGCGGGCCTCCGCCAGACGCCTGCGGAGCTCGAGCAGTCGCGCCCTTGTGGGCGGTCCCGCGGCGCCCTGTCCGGCGGCGCTCATCCTGTCTCCTCGGCCGGCGCTCCGGCGCTGCTCGACCGGCCCGTGAGCCTGCCGCGGTAGTGCGTGCGCAGCTCGTCCTGGGACAGGCGCGTGAGCTCCTCGATCGGCAGCTCGGACAGCGCCGCCCAGCCCCGGTCGAGGCTCTCCTCGATGCCGCGGATCTCGGTGGCGTCCTGCCTCAGCACCTCTTGCTCGAAGCGCTCGCCGAAGGCCAGAAACATGCGGTCCACCGCAGCCAGCGCCGCGTCGCCGATGATCGTGGCCAGGCTGCGGACCTCCTGCACGTGCGCGTAGGTGGCGTAGAGCTGCGCTGCCAGCCCGGCATGATCCTCGCGGGTGACGCCGGCGCCGATGCCGTCCTTCATGAGCCGCGACAGCGACAGCAGCACGTCCACGGGCGGGTACACCTCGGCGCGGTGCAGGGCCCGGCTGAGCACCACCTGACCCTCGGTGATGTAGCCGGTCAGGTCGGGCACGGGGTGGGTGATGTCGTCGCCCGGCATCGTGAGGATGGGGATCTGCGTCAGCGATCCCTTCGCGCCCCGGATGCGCCCGCAGCGTTCGTAGATGGTGGCGAGGTCCGTGTACAGATAGCCGGGATAGCCCTTGCGGCCCGGCACCTCGTTCTTGCGGGCGGAGAGCTCGCGCAGCGCCTCGGCGTAGTTGGTCATGTCCGTGAGCAAGGCGAGGACGTGGTAGCCGTGCTCGAACGCCAGGTGCTCGGCCAGCGACAGCGCCACTCTGGGCGTCACGATGCGCTCCATCGGCGGGTCGTCGGCGAGGTTGAGGAACAGCGCGGTACGCGCGAGCAGACCGGAGGCTTCGAACTGCTTGCGGAAGAAGGCGGCGGTGTCGTGGGAGCTGCCGAGACCCACGAACACCACGGCGAAACGTTCGCCCTCCTCGGCGATCCGGGCCTGCAGGGCGATCTGTGCCGCCAGCTCGTTGTGCGGCAGCCCCGCGCCCGAGAGCAGCGGCAGCTTCTGCCCGCGCACCAGCGTGTTCATCAGGTCGATCGCGGTGATCCCGGTCTCGATGGGGTCCCTCGGGTAGCTCCGTGCCGCCGGGTTGATGGGGCTCCCGTTCACGTCGACGCGGCGCTCGGCCATCGGCGGCGGGAGGCCATCCCGCGGTCGCCCCAGGCCGTCGAAGATCCGGCCCAGCATCTCCTCGGCCACGGGTACGTGCAACGTCTCGCCCAGGAACCGCACCCGGAGCCGCTCGGGCGCCAGGCCGGCGGTCTCCCCCCACAGCTCGATGACGGTGGCCTCGTCGGAGGCGATCAGCACCTCGCCCAGGCGCACGGTTCCGCGGGCGTGGACCTCGACCACCTCGCCGTACGCGGCCCGGCCGAAGCCCTCGAGCAGCAGCAACGGGCCCTCGATGCGGTCGGCGCCCGCCAGCTCGAGCCGGATCTCGCTCCGAGCCCTCGTCGCACGGTCGCTCACGGTGCTTCCTCGCTCTCGGCCCGCTCGTGCCCGGGCACGAGCTTGGCCCCCCCTCCGCTCACCGGGCCCGTACGCAGCGCTGCCAGGGCGGCGGCCGTGTCGTGCGCGGCCGCTTCGATGAGCGAGATGTCGTCGCCGGGCACCGTCTCCTTCAGTCGCAGCAGCCGTCCCGTGTCGATCGCGCTCCGGACACGCACCAGAGGGATCCCGAATTCGATCAGATCGCGCCCCTGCTCGAAGAGCCGCACGAAGAGGCCGAGCAGGCTCGCCTGCTTCTTGGGGGGGCAGGTTGCGTCGACCGGGTGGAGTGCGTTCTGCCTCAGGAACCCCTCCTTGAGCATGCGGGCGGCCTCCAACACCCAGCGCTGGCGGTCGGGCAGGGCCTCGCTACCGACGAGCCGCACGATCTGCTCGAGGCGCGCGTCCTGCTCCAGGATCAGCGCCGCGCGCCGCCGGAGCTGCGACCAGTCGCTGGCGCCCGCTTCCTCCCACCACCCGGCTACCTCGTCGACGTAGAAGCTGTAGCTGCTCTCCCAGCTCACGGCGGGGTAGTGCCGTGCGCTCGCGAGATCGCGGCTCAGCGCCCATAGAGCGCGCGTGAAGCGCTGCGTGTGCTGGGTGACGGGCTCGGTGAAGTCACCGCCGGGTGGGCTGACGGCACCGATGATGGTGACCGAGCCGGGTTCGCCCGAGAGCGTCTCCACCACGCCGGCCCGCTCGTAGAACGCCGCCAGTCGGCTCGGCAGGTAGGCCGGGTAGCCCTCCTCCGCGGGCATCTCCTCGAGCCGCCCGGCGATCTCCCGCAGGGCCTCGGCCCAGCGGCTGGTCGAGTCTGCCATCAGGGCGACGCTGTACCCCATGTCGCGGTAGTACTCGGCCATGGCCAGGCCCGTGAAGATGCTGGCCTCGCGCGCCGCCACCGGCATGTTCGAGGTGTTGGCGATCAGGATCGTGCGCTCGAGCAACGGCCGGCCGCTGGCGGGGTCGGTCAGGGCCGGGAACTCGGCGAGGACCTGCGCGATCTCGTTGCCGCGCTCCCCGCACCCGACGTAGACGATGATCTGCGCGTCGCACCACTTCGCCAGGCTGTGTTGCAGAACGGTCTTGCCGGCGCCGAACGGTCCCGGGAGCGCAACGGCGCCGCCGCGCGCGACGGGATAGAAGGTGTCGAGCACGCGCTGCCCGGTGACGAGGGGGCGGTCGGGCTCGAGCCTGCGCCGCACCGGCCGGGGTACCCTCACCGGCCACCGCTGCATCAGCGTCAATGCGCGCTCCTCGCCGGTCTCGCGCTCGCGTACCCGTGCCACCACGGCGTCGCGCGCGGCTTCGCTCTCGGCCGCGATCCACGTCAGCTCCCCCTCGAGGTCGGACGGGACCAGCAGGCGGTGCTCGATGAGGGGGGTCTCCTGCACCGTCCCGAGCAGCTCGCCGGGCCGGACGGCGGCGCCTTCGACGGCGCGCGGTGTGAAGCGCCACGTCCGGTCGGGAAGAGCCTCGGTGACGGTCCCGCGTTCGATACCGGGACCGGCCTCGAGGAGCCGTTCCAGGGGGCGTTGGATGCCGTCGAACGTCTGCCCCAGCAAGCCGGGTCCGAGGGCCACCTCCAGGGGGTGGCCCTCGGACAGCAGCGGCTCGCCCGGGCGGATCCCCTCGGTCTGTTCGTAGACCTGCACGGTGGCGAGGTCGTGCTCGCGCGCGATGACCTCGCCCGCCAGCCCCAGGGTACCGACCCACACCTGCTCCAGCAGGGCGACCGGGACGCTGAGCCGCGCCTTGACGACGGGTCCGCTGATCCACCGCACGGTGCCGACCTGCTTCATGAGCCTGCGCCCTTCGTTCCGGAGCGGGTCTGGAGCGCGTCGTCTCCGGCCAGCACAAGCGTCAGGAGGGGCTCGCGGAGCTCCCGCCTGGCGGCCTCGAGGCGGGTGTCGAAGCTGGCGTCGGCCCGGAGTCGGCCGGCGCTAGCCTCGAGCCCTCCAAGAATCGCCACCGGATCTGCGGCACGGCGGTACTGCACGCCGTCCTCGCGACCCCAGGCCTCGAGCCGCTCTTCGGTGAGGAGCGCTTGGCCGTGCGGCTCCGAGGCGAGGACGATCTCGCGTTCCGCCAGCGCGCGCGACGCCAGCTTGGCCAGGCGCCGGAGGGTCACCACGTAGCGTTCCGTATCGGTCGTCAGCTTCGCGAGCTGCGCTCGCGCACGCTCCCAGATGGTGTCGAGCAGGGCCTCTCGGTGCTCCAGGGCCGCACGCTTCGCGTGCATCTCGCCGAGGGCCAGGAGCCGACGGCGTACCTCGGCCGCCTCGTCGTCCGTCCGCGCGCGCTGCTCGGCCAGGGCGGCCTCGGCCGCCCCGCGCGCTTCATCGAGCGTCTCGGCGGCGCGACGCTCGGCCGTGGCCTCGTGCTCCAGGGCGTGCTGTTCGGCCCGGCGGTGCGTTTCCGCCACCAGGGCCTCCAGGTCGCCACGTACGTCCAACACGGCCCCTCACTCCCTGAGCTTGAGCCCCAGCGCCTGCTCGACCCGGTGGTGCAGCGCCTCGGCAGCGCCGCCGCCCGTGGCGCTGGGGATCTCGACCACGAGGGGCCCCGAGGCCGATTGTGCCGCGGTCTCCAAGGTCTCGCGCAGGCCCTCCACCCAGGCCTCGTCCACCAGCACGAGGGCGGCGTCCGGATCCGTCAGGAGCGCCTCCAGGGCGCGGCGGGCCTCCTCCGCGTCGTTCACGGTGATACCTTCGATACCGAGCAGTCCCAGGCCCTGCACCACGTCGGCCCCACCCACGACCTTGAGCCCGCGGGGCGGAGTCACGGGTGTCACCCGGCCCCGAGGATGATGAACGAGATGATCAGTCCGTAGATGACGATCCCTTCCGCCAGCCCGACGTAGATCAGGCTCCGACCCAGCAGCTCCGGCTTCTCGGCGATGGCGCCGATCGCGGCGGCGCCCGCGATGCCCACGGCGATGCCGGCGCCGATCGCGGCAAGGCCCGTGGCGATGGCGGCGGCCAGGTACGGGTTGCCGGCGACGGTGGCCTGGACCGCCTGGGTCGCGGTCTGCGGCGCCTGCTCGCCGAGGACGGAGGCGCCGCCGGCGCACGCCGCCAGCACGATCAGGGTTCGAACGACGAGGGACCTAGGCGTGCATGCGAGCATCTCGACCTCCCTGGAAGGTGAGGGGGGCGAAGGCGATGCCGTCGCCCCGGAAGAAGCGTCCGAAGAACTCGAAGTACTCGAGTCGGAGGGCCTGGATACCCACCACCAGCCCCTCGAACCCAACGATGAGAGCGGTCCCGAAGAGCAGCACCAGCCAACCTGCGGGCCCCTCCGAGTAGCGGAGCACCATGGCCGACAGCCCTTCGTGGGCCACCGCGAAGGCGCCCAGACGGACGAAGGAGAGGCTGTTGCTGGCGTAGCCGAGGACGGTCTCGAAGAGCTCAAAGAAGCCGGTCACCAGCACGTCTCCGAGCTGCCCCGGCCGGCGGCCGGCGAGGGCGTCCTGGATCGGCTCGCGCAGCCACAGCAGGGTCGCCAGGGGGAGGAGGATGGCAAGCATCACCCGCACGTCGAGCCGGCCCAGTAGCGCCAGGGCGGTGCCCCCCACCAGCGTCCAGTAGAGCAGCAGGCCCACCAGACCGTTCTTGTCGAGCACCAGCCCGACCACGTCGTGGGTGCGCGCGCGTGTGACGAGATTCAGGGCGAAGCCCAGGTTGAGCACGAGGGCCCCGGCGGCCAGCGACGCGAGCAGGAGATCCTGGATCCGCTCCATCGGCCTGAGCCACAGTGGCGGGAAGATCGGCGCCCCCAGCACGGTGCCGTAGAGCGCGCCGAACAGCGCTCCGCTCAGGCCCGCGACCGTGACGACGCGCGCCAACGGTCCCCAGCGACGGCCCGCGAGAGCGCCGGCCGCAGCCAGGAGTAGGCCGTGGCCGACGTCGCCGAACATCATCCCGTACATGAGCACGAACGTCGCAGCGGCCGGCAGCGTGGGGTCGATCTCGCGGTAGCCGGCCAGGCCGAAGGTCGTCACGAGCATGCGGAAGGGTTGCAGCCAACGCGGCGTGCGTAGCAGCGTGGGGACGCCGTGCCGTGCGGGCGCCGGAGGAGCGGCCTGGAGTACCACGGGCGCGGTCGCGACCGCCCTGAGCTCGGCGCCGAGCCGGTCCAGCCGCCGCTCGGGCACCCAGCCCGCCACCAGGTAGACCTCGCCTCGGCTCGGGAAGCGACGGATCGCGTCGGCCACGGCTGCGGCCGCACGCAAGCGCGCCTCAAGCGGCGCCAGCGTGTCGTGCAAGGCGGTGGCCAGGCGCTCCCCTTCGGCCTTCAGCTCGGCCTGGCGCCGGCGGGCGTCCTCGGTGCGGCGTTCGACCGTGACGAGCGCCTCATGTGGGTGGCCCCGCGCCTCGGCCGGTAGCGGGATGGGCTCGAAGAAGGCGCTGCGCAGCGCCCGATCCAGGATGGCGGCGTCCTGATGGCTGCTGGCGGCCACCACCAGGGCGCGGCCGGCGCGTACCTGCACCGGGGCGATGACGAAGGAGACGGTGAAGAGCGCAGCCGCGACGCGTGGCAGGTTCTCCGCCGGCAGCGTGCCGACCACGACGTGGTGCTCCTGGAGCTCGGTCAGGGCCTCCACGGGGACATGGAGCGGCTCCAACAGCTCGAGCTGCGAACGCGCCAGCGCAAGGCCCTCCAGCTCCCTGCGGCAGGCTTCGCTGCGCGCTCGCCAGGAGCCGACGCTCGTCTCGGCCAGGACGAGCTGGGCCTCCATCAGGTCGAGCTCGTCGGCGGGGCGCACGGGGCCGCTCGGCACCTGTTCCTGCGGCTCCATGCCGAGCGCGTCGAGCGCCGCCTGAGCTCGGCGGGCGAGCCGCAGGGCGCGCTCGGCGATCTCCGCCCAGTGTCGCTTGGGCTCCAGGGAGTCGCTCTCGACGTCCTCGAGGTGGAGCGCTTCGGAGTGGAGCAGCACGTTGGTGGCGGCCTCCACGTCCCGTTCGAGGAAGAAGAGGCTGACCTCCTGGAGTCGTTCGGGGGCGAGCAGCACGTCACGCCCCCAGCTCGCGGGCGGGTCCCATGAAGCGCGTCGCCATGGCGGTGCGGGCGAGGCCGGCCGTCACGCCCTCGATGAGCGTGACGAGGTCGTGGACCTCGGTCTCGCGCAAGGTGAGCAGGGCCAGAGGGGCGCCCAGATCGAAGGGCGCGCCCTGGAACACGCCTGTCGCCGCCTCGGTGCGGGCCTGCCCGGCGGCGCGCTCCAGGGCCGCCAACGCCTCGTCCTCCGGTGCGTCCGCGTCCACCGCGTAGCCGAGGCGGGCGGCTTCGTCCGCGACGCTGGCGCCCGTCACCACGCGGCGCACGGCCTCGAGGCCCGCACCGAAGGCGCGATGCAGCGTGTAGTTGACGGTCTCCTCGGGCGTGAGGCCGGCGAGGCGCCGGTAACGGAACGCCCACGACAGGTTCTCCACCTCGATCCAGCCCCCCAGGAAGGTGCGCGCGCGCTGTCCGTCCCTTCCCGACAGCCGCTCGATACGACGCACCAGATCCTGGAAGTACTCCAGGTCGAGGGCGACCTCGAAGCGGAAGGGGGTGGCGTCCCCTTGCTGCTCCAGCACCGTGGTCAAGGGCCGCGTGAAGGGAGTGCCCTCGAGCAGCCGTGCCACCGCTTCGGTGGTGGGGGCCTCGAGGAGTGTGCGCCACGGCACGCTGGATCGCGGTAGCGGGATCATCACGACCGCGCAGCGTTCCCATGGGATACCGTGATGGCGGGCACGCAGCACCGTCTTCACGTTGGCGAGCTCGAAGCGGCGGCCGTGGGCCACGAGCAGTGCCCGGAGGGCGCCCCAAGTGAAGGTGGCGGCAACGTGCGTCTCCTCGGCCAGGACGGCTGTTAGGCGGCGCTCCAGAGCGGCGGGCTCGGTCGGCAGCTCGCCTCCGTAGGCGCTGTCCTGGAGGCGTACAGCGATGCCTGCGACGTCGTCCTGCTCCAGCAGGGCCTGCCAGGTGGGCAGCGGAAGGAGGCTGGGCAGGCGCGCGCGCGCCTGGGCCTGTGTTGCGGCGTGTCGCAGCGCCCCCATCATGGAGGCTTCTCCGGGGGTGCGGCGCACACCCACGCCACCACCTCATCGACGGCGTCGGCCAGCCGTTCCTGCGCGTCCTCCATCCGTTGCTGCCAGCGGGCCTCCTCGGCTTGGAGCCCCGCGCCGGTCTCGGCCTCGGCCTGCTCCCGCGCAATCGCCAGGGCGGCCGCCCGTTCGTCCGCGGCGCGACGCTCGGCCTCTTCGCGGTGATGCTCGGCCTCCTCACGAGCCGCGCTCAGACGTTGGCGCGCATGCTCCTCGGCCTGCTCCAGGCGTGCGGCAGCGTGCTTCTCCGCGTCGAGCAGGCGACGGACGACCTCCTGTGCGCGCCCGGTCTCGGCCATCGCTCTACCAGCGGGTGAGCCCGGCCAGGCCCTCGTAGTCCTGCAGCAGGCGGCGCTCGTTGTCGCCGCGCATGACGGCGAGCTGCATGCCATGGCTGGCGGTCAGGGCAGGCAGGATATCGGCGAGCGGCACCTCGCTCAGAGCCTCGTCGGGGCAGAGGTTCCGGGCCTCGGCACGGCTGGCGACCACGCGGCCGCTACGCTCGCAGCGCACGACGGTGGCGCGCATGCGCCAGGGGACGGCGAGCTGATAGACCCGGCCCTCGTCGACCGCCTGGAGGGTTGGCGCGAAGCCCCAGACGCCGCGCTCCTGGATGCGATCGAGAAGCGCTGCGCCGGCGGCCTCCTCGACGCGCCGTACGGCGTCCGTGAAGAGAGGCTCCAGCTCGGAGGCGGGTGCGTCGGCGTTGGCGGGCGCGGGCAGGCGCTCGACGACGCGCGCCCGGAGGGCAGCCGGAAGCACGGCCTCGAAGGCGCCGACCTCGGGCTCGAGACCCATCAAGATGAGCTGCGCGTCGGCGCCAAGGGTCTCCAGGGTGCGGTTGAGTTGGTGGGCCACGTCCAGGTGGAAGCGGCGGCGCCAGTCCGCCACCCGCTTGTCGAACAGGTCCTTGCCCGAGCCGCCGCGCGCGGGCACGCCGGGCATGCCGGTGGAGTGCTCACGCATGGGGCGCCAGTCGCTGGAGTCCAGGGGCTGTACGAACGCGTCGAGCTCCTCGATCTCGTCCAGGTAGAGCTCGAACGACCGCACGCGGTCCGCCCCCAGCAGGAGCACCAGGTAGCGTTGGTGCTCCTCGACGGCCAGCAGCAGGGGGGCGACGTAGGGCTCGCCCCAGCGCGCGACGACCCCCTCGCCCGCCTCCACCAGCGGGATCTCGGGTCGGATGGCGTAGGTCTCGAAGAAGGCGTCGGGCTCGTCGCCCGCGAATACCACCAGGGTGCGGGCATCTGGCATGCCGTGGTCCTGCCTCAGCCGCGCCACGAGCTCGCGGGTGTAGCCCTTGGGGAGCCCGAGCCGTTCCATGGCTGCGCGCGCCCGCAGCGCGTACGCCTTGCGGGCGTTCTCGGGCCGGGCGGGGTTGACGTCGAGGTAGAGCGAGAGGACTGGAGAGGGGCGGGGGGCGACTTCGGTCTGCAGCGCGCGGATCCTAGCCGTGCCGATCATGATCGTCCTACCTCCTTGGCTCGCTTCAGCCCTGGCTTCGTTCCGGCGTCTCGGTGCAGCGCACGACGAGGTGCGGGCGACGCGACCGCCTGAGCACCCCCTCGGTCACCGAGCCCAGGAAGACGCGATCGACGCCGTGCCGCCCGTGGGTGCCGAGCACCGTCAGGTCGTGCCCCTCCTCCGCTTCGAGGATGGCCTCGATCGGGGGCCGGTCGCGGACCAGACGGACCTCGGCGCCGAGGCCAGCGTTGCGCGCGACCGCTGCGCTGCGATCGAGCGCCTCGTTGGCGCTGCGCTCCAGCGCCTCGAAGACGTCGCCGTAGTAGCCGATGCCCTCGGAGTAGCCGTACAGACCGCGCAGGGGGTTGTCGACGACCGACAGGAACGTCAGGCTGCTGCCGAACACGTGTGCCAGCGCGACGGCCTCCTGCACCGCCCGATCGCTGCAGGGGCTCCCGTCGACCGGCACCAAGATGCGCCTGAACTCCATCGCCGCCTCCTTGCGGTCTCCGGCGGCGCAGCACCCGACGGCGAGTCCAGTATCCCGTCCTCGCGCGGCCGTCGGAAGGTGCGAATGTCCTCTCGCAGACGGGCGCGCGGTCCTTTCTGAGGATCGCCCGGGACGCCCCCGAGCGGGGCGGTGCCCCGCCGCAGCCCTACGCGAACGCCGCCCGCTGCCATGCGGGCGGCGTGGGGAACGGACTGGAAGGGGGCGGCGGCCCAGGTGCCTATGCGACGACGGGCCGCGTGCCGGCGATCCGGCGGCCGGTGCTATCGGCTCATCACACACGGGCCATGTCCGACGCCCCCCGCGCCCACAGACCCGGGAACCACTGCGTGTGCTCGCACCACCGAAGCGCGACGGTACGCCCGCTCGGATCCCTCAGGGCGGCGTTCGGCTCGGAGGGGCGCGAGCGTCTCTCCGTTCAGAGGCCGGACAGCGGCTCTCGGCTCAAAGCCCCGACAGCTTGGTGTTCTTCTCGATGAACGAGGCCCACTCGTCGGGCACGTCGATCTCTGGGAAGATCGCGTCGACGGGGCAGGCGGGCACACAGGCGCCGCAATCGATGCACTCTTCGGGATGGATGTAGAACTGATCCTCGGCCTCGTAGATGCACTCCACGGGGCAGACGTCCACGCAAGCCGCGTCCTTGACGCCAATGCAGGGCTCAACAATCACGTACGCCATTGAGCTTCCTCTCCGGGCTGCACCGTTCGCGCGCGGCCTGCACGCATTGTTCCAGACGGTGCGCCTGACCCCAGCCTAGCAGTTCGACGGGTCACCGATGGGGGATGTCGGACCCGCACATCGGAGTTGTATCAGGGGGCCGTGTGCCCCGGCAAGGACGAATGTCCATGTGCCGACGGACCCGGAGTCGGGTCGAGTGGGGGCCGCATGTGGGCGGACGCCTGCGTCGTTGTCGCCGCCATGGTACAATACCCGTGGATCGAGGAGCCCCGGTTGCAAGTACCCCGGCTCCCCGCATCAAGCCCCCAGGGCGCTGTCCACGAGGCCGGCGTCAAACCAGGGGGCTTTTTTCGTGGTCGTTGGGCCCGCCGCCCGGCGCGCCTTCGGGAGCGCTGGCCGCGGCCGGCTCGTCGGTGGGCGGTGCGTGCACGACCACCACCGGCACCTCCACCGAGGCGAGCAGCTGGTCGCCTGCCGGTCCCTGGAGCACGGTCGCGTCGGCGAGGAGCAGCAGCGCGCCCGCGCCCTCACGACGGATCACGGCGCGTAGCGCGGCCGGCCCTGCGCCCGCGAGCAGGCGGGCACGTGAAGGCTGCGCTCCCAGGCGCATCAAGAGCGCCTTCGCCTCCTCCTCGCGGGCGCCCTGTTCGCGCCCCGGGGCGATGGCCAGGACGAGCCCGGCTGCGGCCGGGCCGGCGAGTGCGACGGCCAGCGCCAGGGCATCGCGCCAGGCGTTCCCCTCCAGCAGCACGAGCAGCGGGAGGTGCAGACGGGTACCGTGCCGGGCCAGCAGGACCGGCCCGTGCGCGAGGTGCAGCAGGCGTCGTGCCGTTTCGCCGAGCCCGCGTGCGCGCAGCGGCGACCAGCCGGCGGCACCCACGCTGAGCAGGTCATCGGGCTCGAGGCTCGCCAGGATCTCCGAAGCCACCTCGCCGCGCCGGACCCGGAACGACCACGAGGCGACCTCGGCGCGGCCTGCGGCGGCCGCCACGAGCGCCTCGACGCGGCGTGCCAGGTGCTGGAAGCGCCGCTCCGTCTCGGGGAGACCGAGCGGCCTTGCCACGCCGGAGAAGGTCCCGACCTCCCGGGCGAAGGGGAGCGCCGTGGCCTGAAGCAGCCGCAGGTCCTCTACGAACAGCGCCACCAGCTCCAGGTGATGGGAACCCGCCAGGTCGACCGCGGCCTGCAGCGCGGCAAGGCTGTGCGGCGAGGCATCGAGTGCCACCAGCACGCGACGCACGCGTCGAGGCTGGGCGGGCGCGCTCACGGGCGTCCGGAGGCGCCGTTCTCGCCTCCGGGACGCGCCCCGCCGTTGCCGAAGGCGGCCCAGCGGTCCGCCATGCCCTGCAGCCGGTCCGCCACCCGGGCGTTGACGCTGCCCTCGGGATACGCGCCCTCGGGGTCGCGCTCGCCGGCCGCGAGGCCGCTGAGGAGCTCGATACCCTCGTCGACATGACCGACCGGGTAGATGTGGAAGCGCCCCTCCTCGACGGCCTCGACCACCTGCGGTCGCAGCATCAGGTGGGGCACGTTGGTCCGCGGGATCAGCACGCCCTGGCTCCCGGTGAGCTCCCGCTCGCTGCAGAGCTCGAAGAAGCCCTCGATCTTCTCGTTCACGCCTCCGATCGCCTGCACGTTGCCGTGCTGGTCCACCGAGCCGGTCACGGCCAGGTCCTGCCTCAGGGGCACCTCGGCGATGGCGGAGAGCAGGACGTAGAGCTCGGCCGACGAGGCGCTGTCGCCCTCGACGCCGGCGTACGACTGCTCGAACACCAGCGTCGCGGCCAGCGGGAGTGGGCCGTCACCCGCGAAGCGTGCACCGAGGAAGCCGGCCAGGATCAGCACCCCCTTGCTGTGGATGGGCCCGCCGAGCTCGACCTCGCGTTCGATGTCGGTCACTTCGCCCCGGCCCAGACGGACCCGTGCCGTGATGCGGCTCGGGTGACCGAACGCGGTCGGCCCCAGCGTGATGACCGACAGGCCGTTGACCTGCCCTACGGCGGTGCCGTCCGTGTCGACATGCAGCGTGCGCCTGAGCATCGCCTCCTGCAGGCGCTCGCGGACGCGGTCGGCACGGTAGCGCTGCTGGTCGATCGCCCGCTGTACGTGCTCCGCGCCGACGGGGACCGTGCCCGCGGCGTGGAACGCGGCCTCACGCAGGAGGTCGACCAGCGGGCCGGTCCGGGTGGTCAGCCGCTCTGCGTCCCCGACCATGCGCGAGGCGTGCTCGATGATCCGGGCGACTGCGGCCGCGTCGAAGCGGGGAAGCTCCGCCCCTCTCACAAGCGCAGCCACCAGGGCCGCGTAGGCTGCCTCGTTCTCGCTCGTGCGAGGCATCTCGTCGTCGAAATCGGCGGCGACCTTGAACAGGTCGAGGAACTCAGGGTCGTAGGCGCACAGCAGATAGTAGACGAGACGGTCGCCGACCAGGACCACCTTCACGTCGAGCCGGGCCGGCTCGGGCTCCAAGGACACCGTGCTCACCAGCCCCATGGTCTGTCCGAGCGACTCGATGCGGATCTGGCGAGACTTCAGGGCGCGCTTGAGCCCTTCCCAGGCGTACGGCTGCTGCAGCACCTGACGTGCGTCGAGAACCAGGAAGCCGCCGTTGGCGCGGTGCAGGGCGCCGGGCCGAATGAGGTTGAAGTCGGTAACCAGCGTGCCCATCTGCGCTACGTACTCGACGCGCCCCACGAGGTTCGGATAGGTGGGGTTGTCCTCGCTGACGACGGGGGCCCCCTTCGAGGAGGCGTGGTCGACCAGCACGTTGACCCGGAAGCGTCGGAGAAGCGCGTCCGATCCCTGCGGCTGGAGCGCCTCCTCCTCTCCGCGGCGCTCCCCACTGCGGCCGTGCGGCTTGAGGAGCTGGGCGGCGTTGTCGATGAGCTCGTCGCGCACGGCCTCGAGGTAGCGGCGTACCCGGGGAGGCTCGTCGAAGGCCTGCTGCACCTCCTCGACCAGGTGACCCACGGCGGCATCGCTGACCTCGTTGTCGAGCTCACGGACGCGCTCCCGTCGCTCCCGGTCCCAGCCGGGCATGGCGCGCAGGACGCGTTGCAGCTCCTGCTGCAGCACCTCGATGTCCTCGCGGATGCGTTTCTGCTCCTCCTCGGGCAGGGCCTCGAACGCCTCGGAGTCGAGCACCTCGCCGTCCTTGGACGGGGCGAAGACCATGCCCACGGGGGTCGCGAGCATGGCCAGCCCGCGCTCGCGCGCCCGCTCCTGGATCTGCTTGAACCCTGCCTCCGGTTTCTCCTTGAACGCGTCCTCGATGGCCTTGAGCCGGGACTGGTACTCCTCGCTCTCAAAGGCGGCGGGCAGCGCCGTGACGACCTCCTCGATCAGCCGCTTCATCGCCTCCTGAAGCGCCAGCCCGCGCCCCGCGGGTAGGAAGATCGCGTGAGGCTTGGCCGCCTCGTCGAAGTTGTGCACGTAGACCAGATCGAACGGTGCGGGCCGCGCCTGCGCCTCGTGGTGGAGGACCTGCTCGACGAGGAAGTGCCGGCCGGTCCCGGCGTTGCCGAGCGCGTAGACGTTGAAGCCGTCGTGCTCCATGCCCAGCCCCACGCCGAGGGCGGCGGCCGCACGTGGCTGACCCAGCGCCGGCCGTGCCTCGGGCGCATCGTCGGTGGTAGCGAACGGCAGGCCGGCGGGTTCGCACCTGCGGCGCAGGAGGTCCGGTCTCAACTCGTCGGGGATGGCCATGGATCTTCACCTACCCGTCAGCCCACAGGGCCCACTCAGAGCGGGGCCTCTTCGCGCTTCTCGATGGTGCAGTGCCAGCGACAGAGCTTCCAGCCCTCCGCGGTCAGGCGTCAGAGGAGAGTCGCGCTGCACAGCTCCCGGTGCGTCTCCCGGCCCGGCGCCTGCGTGCTGCGGCGAAAGCGCACCACCGACCAGCCGGCCTCGTGGTCGGGATGGCCTTCGTAGGAGAGGATCGTGCTGGACCTGGTGACGGCGCTCCTGGCACGGAGGTGCTCCTCGAGCGCCTCCCGTGTGTGCAGGACGACCGGACGGCCACCGTCGCCGCTGTCGACCAACGACAGGTCGTCGGTGACGAGCGGCGTGAGGGCGGCGACGTTCCCCCGGTCGAGGGCGGAGAGTACGGCCTGGGTCTGGGTGTACAGGGGCCTCGTGGCGTCATCCATCAGCGCCCTCCGTCCGCGCGCGCGGCGAGGGGGAGCCGCGTCCTCGCGTCGTCCCCAGTCTAGGGCGGAGGTCACCGGCCCGCCGTGGCAACCGTGGGAGCGGTCGCGCTGCCAGGGTCGGACCACGAGAACAGCCCACACCCGGTACGGGTGGGGCCGCTTGCCTCCAAGGGCGGGGAACTCACATGAGAGCAACCCTCGATCGCCTATTCCTGCTCCGTCGGTGCTCCTCCTGGTGAGGAGTTACTCGGTCGAGCCTCCAGTGGGACGAGGGCTGCTCTTCGAGAAGTGGTCTTTTGCCTCGATGGTTCAGACCTCCTTCCGATTCGATGATAGACCCGCTCCACCATGGGTGATGGGTGCCCGGTCCTGGTATGTGGGCCGCCGGTGCGCTATCATGATTCCTTGGAGCGCTTGCAGGAGCGAGCGCGGCCTCCCCGACAGTACGTTCGCGTCCGCCGCCGCCCCGGCGGCCCTTCTGCGTGCCTATCACACGGAGGCGGGACGGCGCATGGTGCCGCCCCGCCTCCGTCGAAGCACACGTGCCGTTCGCCGTCAGCGCATGAACAGCCCGCCGAAGCTGGCGATCAGCGCGGCGAAGATCAACGAGACGGTGTTGATCACCTTGATGAGCGGGTTGATGGCGGGGCCCGCGGTGTCCTTGTAGGGGTCGCCCACGGTGTCCCCGACCACGCTGGCGGCATGCGCTTCCGAGCCCTTGCCGCCGTAGTTGCCGTCTTCGATGAACTTCTTGGCGTTGTCCCAGGCGCCGCCGCCGTTGGCCATCATGAGCGCCATCGACAGCCCGCTGATGATCACGCCGATGAGCACGCCACCCATCGCCAGCGGCCCGAAGAGCAGTCCGGTCAGCAGGGGAGCCACGACCGCCAGGATGCCGGGCACCGCCATCTCCTTGAGCGCGGCTGCGGTGACGATGTCGACCGCCTTGCCGTACTCGGGCTTGGCCGTGCCCTCCATGATCCCAGGGATCTCCCGGAACTGGCGGCGCACCTCGGTGATGACGTGTCCAGCCGCCTTGCCCACGGACTCCATCAGGTAGGAGCTGAACAGGAAGGGGATCATGCCCCCGATCAGCAGGCCGACCAGAACGACGGGATCGTTGAGCCGGAAGGCGCCGCCCCCGAAGACCTCGGGCTTGGCCAGCTTGACGCGCTCAGCGTAGTCCGCGAAGAGCACCAGCGCCGCGAGGGCGGCCGAACCGACGGCGTAGCCCTTGGTGACGGCCTTGGTGGTGTTGCCGACGGCATCCAGCGCGTCGGTGTGGGCGCGCACGTCCTCGGGCAGGTCCGCCATCTCGGCGATGCCGCCGGCGTTGTCGGTGATGGGGCCGTAGGTGTCCATGGCGACCACCATCCCCGCCACGGAGAGCATGGCGACGGCCGCGATGCCGATGCCGTAGAGCCCGGCGAAGGCCCACGCGACGAAGACGGCAAGGACCAGGACGATGACCGGCAGGGCGGCGGACTGCATGCCGACCGCCAGGCCGCTGATGATGTTGGTGGCGCTGCCGGTGGTGGAGGCGCGCGCGATGCGCTGAACCGGGGCGTAGTTGGTACCGGTGTAGTACTCCGTGATGATCATGATCAGCACCGTCACGACGATGCCGACGAGGCTGGCGCCGAACACGCTGCCCCAGCCCCCGCCCCGGTCGAGCACGCTGAAGTCGAAGCCGCGGAACATCAGGTAGCTGGCGATGAGGAACCCCACCGCGCTGATGCCGGCGCTCATGAACACGCCGTTGTAGAGCGCCCGCATGATGGCGCCGCTCTTCGGGAGGCGCACCACCTGCGTGCCGACGATGCTCGCCAGGATCGCGATCGCACCGAGCACGAGCGGGTACAAGACGAGATTGGTGACTGCATGCTCGCCGGGGAGCAGGTAGCCGAGGAAGACCGAACCGACCGCGGTCACGGCGTAGGTCTCGAACAGGTCGGCCCCCATGCCGGCGCAGTCCCCCACGTTGTCGCCGACGTTGTCAGCGATGACCGCCGGATTGCGCGGATCGTCCTCCGGGATGCCCGCCTCGACCTTGCCGACGAGGTCGGCACCGACATCGGCCGCCTTGGTGTAGATGCCGCCACCGACACGAGCGAACAGGCTGATGAGGCTGGCGCCGAAGGCGAAGCCGACGAGCGGAGCGACCGGGTCGGCCAGGTGCAGCACCGTGTCGAACAGCCAGAAGAAGCCCGATACCCCGAGCAGTGCCAGCCCTGCGACCGCCAGGCCCGCTACCGCGCCGCCGTTGAAGGCGATGCGCAGCGCGCCCGCGATGCCGCTTCGTGCGGCCTGAGCCACGCGGACGTTGGCTCGAACCGCGACGTTCATGCCGATGTACCCGCTGGATGCCGAGAACAGCGCGCCGATCAGGAAGCCGACGGTGGTCCACCACCAGAGCGAGGCATCGTGCCCGCTGCTGGCCAGCGCCACGATGGCGAACAGCGCGCCGATGATGATTGCCACCACGAAGATCGTGCGGTACTGCCGGTTCATGTACGCGCCCGCTCCCTGGCGCACCGCGTCCGAGATCTCCACCATGCGGGCGTCGCCCGTCGGTGCGGCCATGATCGCGCGCGCCACCAGGCCAGCCGCGCCCAGCGCGATGAGGGCCGCGATCGGAACGAGGATGATGAGTCCGTCCATCTTGCCTCCAGGGTCACCACGTACTTGCGCAGGGATCGCGCCACGCCCGGAATCCGTCTGGGGCATGACACCATCGCCGGTTCGAAACGCAAGCGGAAGTGTACCACGGGTCCCCGCAGGGTGCCTCGGGGCGTTCCGTGGCCCTCCTGGAGCGGGCGAACGCCGGTGTAAGGTGGGCGTGTCGCTCGGAAGGAGGCCTGCATGAGTCCGCACCCCCTCGCCGGCGAGCCGGCACTCAGGGACCTGCTCGTCGATGTGCCTCGCCTCATGGCCAGCTACTACACGCTCCACCCCGACCCGTCGCGGGGCGAACAGCGTGTTTCCTTCGGGACTTCCGGTCACCGCGGTACCAGCGGCGAGGCGAGTTTCAACGAGGACCACATCCTTGCCGTCGCGCAGGCCGTGTGCGAGTACCGGGCACAGCACGGCGTGGACGGGCCGCTGTTCGTCGGCGCCGATACCCACGCCCTGTCCGAGAGCGCGCTGCGCACCGCGATCGAGGTGCTGGTCGCGAACGGTGTCCATGCGGTGGTAGCTAGCGATTTCGCGCCGGTTCCGACGCCGGTGGTGTCCCACGCGGTGCTGACCCATAACGCCCGTAAGGGCGCGCCTCGAGCCGACGGCATCGTCATCACGCCGTCGCACAACCCCCCCGCCGACGGCGGCTTCAAGTACAACCCGCCCCACGGCGGACCCGCCGGCACCGATGCCACCGACTGGATCCAGCAGCGCGCCAACGAGCTGTTGGAGGCGGAGCTGCGGGGCGTGAAGCGCGTCCGCTTCGATCGGGCGGCCGAAGCTGCGGAGACCCGTGACCTCGTCACGCCCTACGTCGAGGACGTGGGCCACGCCGTCGACCTCGAAGCGGTGCGCGCAGCCGGCGTGCGGATCGGCGTGGACCCGCTCGGAGGCTCATCGCTCGCCTACTGGGAGCCGATCGCGGAACGCTACGGCCTCGAGCTGACGGTGGTCAACACCGTGCGCGATCCCACCTTCTCGTTCATGCGCGTCGACCACGACGGCAAGATCCGCATGGATTGCTCCTCGCCCTACGCCATGGCGGGGCTGATCACGCTCAAGGACGACTTCGACATCGCCTTCGGGAACGATCCCGACGCCGACCGGCACGGCATCGTGACCCCCTCGAGCGGGCTCCTGAACCCCAACCACTACCTCAGCGTGGCGGTGGACTACCTGTTCCGGCATCGCCCGGACTGGCCCGGCGACGCGGCCGTGGGCAAGACGCTGGTGTCGAGCTCGATGATCGACCGCGTGGCCGCCGATCTGGGCCGCCCGCTGGCCGAGGTGCCCGTGGGCTTCAAGTACTTCGTCGACGGACTGCTGCAGGGGCGTTACGGGTTCGGCGGCGAGGAGAGCGCCGGGGCCTCGTTCCTCAGGCGCGACGGTCAGGTGTGGACCACCGACAAGGACGGCCTCCTGCTGGGGCTGCTGGCGGCCGAGATCACGGCGGTGACCGGCGAGGACCCCGGCCGGGCCTACCGGCGGCTCACCGAACGCTACGGCGAGCCCGCCTACGCGCGCAGCGACGCCCCCGCGACGGCGGCTCAGAAGCGGGTCCTGGCACGACTCTCGCCGGACGCGGTGCGGGCGGAGTCGCTGGCCGGCGACAGCATCCGGCAGCGGCTGACCACCGCGCCCGCCAACGGCGAGCCCATCGGAGGGCTCAAGATCGTCACCGACGCAGGCTGGTTCGCCGCCAGGCCGTCCGGTACCGAGGACGTCTACAAGATCTACGCCGAGAGCTTCCGCGGTGAGGACCACCTGCGCCAGCTGCAAGCGGAGGCGCAGGCGCTGGTCCAGGCGGCGTTCGACGAAGCGGGGGCTTGAGCCGGCGTCGGTGGCGGCGCTTTGACGATTTGTTCATTGTCGCGCCGTGCACGGGCCTGTAGCGTGGCGCCATGACGAGGACCACCCCCGAGGGCGGGGCCGATGCGCGACCCAGGATGCGGTCGAGCGACATCGTGATCGACGACGAACGGCTGAGTCTGGCTGCCAAGGGGGTGTTCGTGACGGTGACGCTGCTGGGGAACGGTTGCCGCGTGGAGGAGATCGCACGGCACTGCCGTGACAGCGCGTCCAACGTCGAGGTTGCGCTCCAGGAGCTGGCACGCCTGAGGTACGTGCGCGTCGAGGACGGCGCCGTCCGGCTCGAGGACGCCCCCCGCTTCGGCATGCCCGAGGCCTGAGCGGCCGGGCCCCCGTCCGGGGTCCGCCGACGCCCATCCGCCCGCATCCGAGCGCTCGCGGCGCCGGGTGCAGGCGGCGGCGCCGCGGTGTCCCGGCCGGTGCCACGCGTTGCCGCTCCGGCGAGTTTCGTTCGGTCCCGCGGACGTCAGGGGTTGTGCACGTGAGGCACGCTAAGGATGGGTACCGGGCTCGACCGGATCAGCATGTCGGCACGGCTGCCGAGCAGCAGGCCCACGGCGCTCGAGTGGCGTCGTACGCCGATGGCGATGACATCGGCTCCGACCTCGGCCGCCGCCTCGGGCAGCTTCTGGGCGGGGTTGCCGTCGAGCACCAGATGACGCTCCGCCACATCTCCCACCAACGCATCGAGCGCGTCGGTGACGGTGTTCATGTAATCGGCGTTGTCGCGCACGCGGGCGTCGTCGAGCACGTGGGCGACGACCAGCTTGATGCCGCTCCGGGCGAGGCGCCGGCTGAACTCCCAGGCGTGGCGCGAGGCGTCACCGAAGTCCGTGGCGACCAGCACGCGCCGGACCTGCAGGGCCGGTACCTCGTCGCGTACGGTGATGATGGGCGCCGGCGAGCGGCGCACGAGACGGCCGGCGATGCCGCCGAGGAAGTAGTTGTCGAGGCGGTTGGCGCCGTGGGCGCCCATGACCAGCACGTCGAACCCGGCGGCAACGTCGAGCAGCTCGCGGACCGAGTCGCCCCACCGGAGCTCCGAGGTGGCGTCGGGCGAGGCCAGGTGCTCGAGCATGTTGCGCAGGCGGTCGAGCTCCTCCTTGCGCCCCTCTTCGAGCCGACGCGTCAGCTCCGGGTTGAGGTTGTCGAGCTGCGGTTGCAGGTAGGGATGCGCGCTGGAGCTCTCGAAGCGATGCTGGACGTGCATGATGTGGAGATCGCCGTCCAAGCGCTGCTTCAAGTCCCTCGCCAGCGCCAGAGCCTTCTCCGCGGTCGAGGAGAAGTCGGTAGGGTGCAGGATGCGCATGCGCTACCTCCGGGTCGTCGACAGCCGGGTCGCCCCCGCGACCGGTTCGCGAGGCGCTGCCCTCACTCTAGCAGGGAGCGCCCGCCTGCACGGTGCAAAGGCGATGTGGCGACCGCTTGCCGGGTTCAGCAGATGCGAGGCAACTGTTCCTCGATCGGCATCTCCAGCACGCGGCGGCTGCCGTAGGCCGTTTCCACGAGGGCCACGCCCGGGGGGGCGGCGACCAGGTCTCCGATGACGGCGGCACGCCGCCCGAGCGGATGGGCGCGCATGGCCTGCAAGGCGGGCTCCGCCTGCTCGGCGGGCACGGCGGCGATGAGCTTGCCTTCGTTGGCCGCCAGAAACGGATCGATGCCCAGCATCTCGCTGAGCTCCGCCACGTCCCGGTCGAGCGGCACGCGGGCGTCCCAGACGCGCAGTCCGAACGGACGCGCCTCGACCATCTCGTTGGCGACGGCGGCCAGGCCGCCCCGCGTCAGGTCGCGCAGGAAGTGGACGTCGGGAGCCGATGCCAGCAGGGCCTCGACGAGGCCCGCCAGCGGTGCCACGTCGCTCGTCAACGCCATGCCGAGCTCGAGGCCCTCCCTGGCCGCCATGACGGAGAGGCCGTGGTCGCCGAGAGTTCCGTTCACGAGCAGCACGTCCCCCGCTGCCAGGCGGTGCGGTCCGAGGTCGCGGCCGGGGGGGAGGAAGCCGATGCCGGTCGTGTTGATGAAGATGCCGTCCCCCTTGCCGTGCTCGACGACCTTGGTGTCCCCCGCCACGATCTCGACGCCGGCCTCGTCGGCCGTCGCCTTCATCGACCGCACCACCGCCTCGAGATCCTCCATCGGAAAGCCCTCCTCGAGCAGGAAGGCCGCGGACAGGTAAGCCGGCTTCGCGCCCATCACCGCCAGGTCGTTGACGGTCCCGGCGACCGCGAGCCGACCTATGTCGCCCCCGGGGAAGCGCCACGGCTTCACCGAGTGGGAGTCGGTCGCGAAGGCCAGGCGACCGCCGGGGTTGTCGAGGACGGCGGCATCGGTCAGGGCCGCCAGCGGCTCGCTCGCGAAGGTGGCGGCGAACAGCTCGCGGATCAGCTCCGCGGTGAGCCGGCCCCCGCTGCCGTGCGCCAGACGGATCGCCTCATGGCGCCCCATGGACGGCCCCTCCTCCTCCCGGCACGACCCGGAGGCGGCCGCGGCCCGTTCCGTAGACGTGCCAGGCGCGGCAGGTGCCCTCGTGGCTCACCATGCACGGCCCGTAGGGGCTCTCGGGCGTACAACGTTTCCCGAAGAGCGGGCATTCGTCCGGGCGGGCCAGGCCCAGCGTCACGTCGGCGCAGCGGCACCCGGCCGGGTGGTCGCTGTTGTCCCTACGGGCGGCGGCGGCCGCCGCCGGGAAGCGCTCGAGCGCGCTCCGGTGGCGGTAGCCGGTGCGCAGCCGGTAACCCGAGTCGGGGATGTCGGCGATACCCCGCCAGTGCATCGTGGTGGGCTCGAAGACCTCATCGAGCTCGGCCAGGGCGCGCGGGTTGCCCTCGGACGCCACCACCCGCCGGTAGCGGTTGGCGAGGCGTGGGCGACCGCGGACGAGCTGATCGAGGAGCTCGAGCACCGCGGCCAGGATGTCGACGGGCTCGAAGCCGGCCACCGCGCACGCGAGCCCCTGGTCGGGCAGGTGCCGGTAGACCTGCAACCCGGTGACGGCCGACGCGTGCCCGGGCAGCAGGAAGCCCTCCACGTCGAAGCCCGGAAGGGTCGGGAGCATGTGGGTGGCGGGCGGCGTGTAGTAGTTCGCTTCGATGATGCCGAGGTTGGGCGGGGCGTCGCGCCGCAGCAGGGCCGCGGTGGCGACCACGGTGGTCTCGAAGCCGACGGAGAAGAACACGACCTGCCGGTCCGGGTGCCGCCGTGCGAGCCGGGCGGCTTCGAAGACGCTGGTCACCGCCCGGACCTCGCCTCCCTGGGCACGAGCGTCCAGGAGGCTCATCCGCACGTCGCCGGGCGCGCCGCCGCGCAGGGGGATGCTGCCGGGCACGGCCATCATGTCGCCGAACGACGCGACGATGACGCCCGCCTCGGTCGCCAGCCGGATGGCCAGATCGATCCAAGCGCTGTCGCAGACGCACACGGGGCATCCCGGCCCGGCCAGCACCTCGACGCTCTCGGGCAACAGGTCGCGCAGGCCGTAGCGGCCGATCTCGTGCTCGTGCGTGCCGCATATGTGCATCAGCTTGACGGGCCGGCCGAGCGCGCGCGCCCGCTCGTGGATGCGTGCGGCCAGGACGCGCACCCAGTCGGCGTCGCGGTACGCCTCCGGCCGGAAGTGCCCGCCGTCCGGCCGCAACGGCTCGGCGTCCCGGGACGCGGTCACGGGTCGTCCTCCGCGGGCTCGGTCTCGCTTGCCGCCGGCCCGTCCGGTCCCGGCGTCGGCTCGAAGGGGTGGCCGGCGACCGCGGTGCCAGCCGCGCCGGTCTCCAGGGCCCGGTGGATCAGCTCCAGGTTGGCCCGGGCGTCCGCCGGGTCGATCCGGCGCAGGGCGAAGCCGGCGTGGACCAGCAGCCAGTCGCCCGGCTCGACCGGGTCGACCAGGCCGGTGAAGCATGGTTGCGCTCCGGTGCCGATGCGGATGTGGCAGGTGTCGCGATCGAGCACGTCGAGGACCTCATAGGGGATGCCGAGACACATGGCCGTCTCCTTCCGCGGGGCCCGCCGTGCGCCGAGACGCCGCCAGCGCGGCCTGGCCGAGGGATATGCCGCCGTCGCCCGGAGGCACGCGTTCGTTCCACCAGGGCTCGAGCCCGGCCGCGCGCAGCCCGCGCACCGTCGAGGCGTGCAGCAGACGGTTCTGCCACACGCCGCCCGACAGCGCCACCGTCGAAGCTCCGTGCATCGCGGCCAGGCGCTCTGCCGCGCCCACCGCGCCCGCCGCGAGGCCCGCGTGGAAGCGCAGCGCACACAGCTCGTCCGCCACCCCGCGCCTGACGTCGTCGACGAGCGCCGCGAGGAGGGGGCGGTGGTCCCACTGGCCGGCCGCGAAGGGGAAGGGGTACCCGGCGTCCGCGCCCTGCGCCTCGGCTGCCCCCTGCGCCCGCCGGGCCAGCGCCTCCAGGAAGGCAGCCGCCTGTCCCTCGAAGGACATCCGGCGCCGGAAGCCGAGGAGCGCCGCCGCGGTGTCGAAGAGCCGGCCGATGCTGGTGGTTTGCGGCGTGCGCAGGTTCCTCTCGATGAGCCGTTCCGCCAGCCCGACCGTGCGCTCGTCGAGAAGCGCGCGCCAGGGGAGCGACGCCGGCTGCTCCCACAGGAAGCCGACCGCCGCCTGCTCGGGGTTCCTGGCGGCGGCGTCGCCGCCGGGAAGCGCCGCGGGGCGGAGGTGTCCCACCCGCTCGAGCCCCCCGTCGAGGCTCCCCGCAAACGCCTCGCCACCCCACACCGTGCCGTCCTCTCCCAGCCCGGCCCCATCGAAGGCAAGACCGATCACGCGGCGTTCCCAGGCACGGTGCTCGGCGAGCACCGAGGCGATGTGGGCACGATGGTGCTGCACCGACCGGATCGGCGCGCCCAGCGTTCGCGCCAGGCGACTCGATCCGTAGTCGGGGTGCAGGTCGCAGACCACGCGGGCACGAGCCGGATCGACGCCGTACATGGCGCTCAGGTCGCGTACCGTCTCTTCGAAGGCGAGCGCGGCCTCGACGTGGTCGAGGTCGCCGAGGTGCTGGCTGACGAAGGCGTGCCCTGCCACGCCGAGCGTGATGGCGTTCTTCAGGCCGGCCCCGAGGGCCAGCACGGGCGCTCCCTCGCCGAAGCGCGGGTCGCTGACGACCGGCGCCGGGGCGTAGCCGCGCGCCCGTCGCAGCACGACCGGCCCCCCGTCGAACACGGCCGTGACGGAGTCGTCGATGCGCCGGGCGATGGGCCGGTCGCCGACCAGGAAGGCATCTGCCAGGCCGCTCAGGACGTCGAGCGCCTCCTCGTCGCGATACGCGATGGGCTCCGAGGAGCGGTTGGCGCTCGTCATCACCAGCAGCTCCGGGGCGCCGGCCTCGAACAGCAGGTGGTGCAGGGGAGCGTAGGGCAGCATCACGCCCAGGTCGGCATTGCCGGGGGCGAGCTGGCCTGGCAAGGCGTCGCGATCCTTGGCCAGCAGAACGATCGGCCGGGCGGGGGAGGCGAGCAGCGTCGCCTCGGCCTCGGACACGCCCGCCACGCGGCGGGCGCAGGGCAGGTCGCGCGCCATCAGGGCGAACGGCTTCTCCTTGCGGACCTTGCGCTCGCGCAGCGCGGTGACCGCCGCCCTGTCGCGAGCGTCGCACGCGAGGTGGTAGCCGCCGATGCCCTTGACCGCCACGATGGCCCCGCCGGCCAGCCGCTTCGCCGCCTCGGCGATCGAGTCGTCGCATCGGACCTCGCCGCCGCCCGCGTCGAGCAGGCGGTAGCGCGGCCCGCAGGCAGCGCAGGCCACCGGTTGGGCGTGGAAGCGCCGATCGGAAGGATCGGTGTACTCGGCCCGGCACCGCTCGCACATCGGGAAGCGCGCCATGGTCGTGCGCGGCCGGTCGTAGGGGAGAGCCTCGATGATCGAGTAGCGTGGACCGCAGTGCGTGCAGTTGATGTAGGGGTAGCGGTAGCGCCGATCCGCGGGGTCGAACAGCTCCTGCAGACAGTCGTCGCAAACGGCCAGATCGGGGGAGATCAGGGTGGTGATGGCGCCGTCCTCGGTACTGTCACGGATCTCGAAGGGCGTCGTCGGAGCGCGCGACGCCTCTCGCTGCAGGGCGACGACCTCGTCCACGCGTGCGGCCGCGGGCGCTTCCGCGCGCAGGGCCGCGAGGAAGTCGTTCACGGCGCAACGGGGCCCCACCGCCTCGATGAGCACGCCCTGGGCGTCGTTGAGAACCCAGCCGCCGAGCGCATGCCGGAGGGCCAGTCGATAGACGAACGGGCGGAAGCCTACGCCCTGGACGACGCCGTGGACACGGATGAGGGCCCGTTCGCCGTCGGCGACGGCGTCAGCCAAGGGCCACGCTCCCCTTCGCCAGGCGGGCGTCGAGGTCGGCGTAGAACGCTTCCATCCCTGCGCCCGTGCGGGCGGACACTTCGATCACGGTGGCCCGCGGGCAGACGGTGGCGAGGTTGCCTCGCATGGCGTCGCCGTCGAAGTCGACGGGCTCCGCGATGTCCATCTTGTTGATGACCACCACGTCGGCCGTCTTGAACATGCGCGGGTACTTGAGGGGCTTGTCCTCGCCCTCGGTCACCGACACCAGCACGATCCGGAGCGCCTCGCCCAGGTCGTAGGAGGCCGGGCACACCAGGTTGCCGACGTTCTCGATGAGCAGAAGACGCTTTCCGTCGAGCACGAGCTGATCGGCCGCGGTCGACACCATGGCGGCCTCCAGGTGGCACACCCCGCCGGTCATGATCTGCACGACCTCGGCGCCGGCCGAGCGGAGGGCCTCCGCGTCGTTGTCGGTCGCCAGGTCGCCGACGATCACGGCCGCGGGCAGGTCGGGCCGCTCGCGCAGCATGCGGGCCAGGAACGTCGTCTTGCCGGAGCCGGGGGAAGACAGCACGTTCGCCACGAACAGGCCGTGGCGGGCGAAGCGCGCCCGGTTCTCGGCCGCGATCTCCTGGTTGCGCGCCAGCACACCCTTCTCCACCTCGAGAAGGCGGCCGCGCTCGGTTTCGCGGTCGGAGAGGAGTGTCACGCCGATGGTCCGTACCTCGCTCATCATCCCACCACCTCGACGAAGCTCACCTCGAGCTCCATCCCATGTCTGACGTCTCCGCTGACGGTGCTGCAGCGCGGGCAGCGAGCGATGCCATGCCGGTCGTCGACCTCGAAGTCGATGTCGCAGCCGGCGCAGTGGCACACGAGCGGGACGCTGTCGATCTCGAGCAGCGCGGTCTCGGCCAGCGTCCCCAGGCGTGCTACGGCGAAGGCGGAATCGAGCGCGCCGGCATCGACGCCGGCGAACATGCCCACCCGCAGGCCAACGCGTGTGATGCGCTCGGCCCGGTCGTCCGTGGCCGCTCGAACGGCGAGATCTACGACGGTTCGGGCGATGGAGAGCTCATGCATGCTGCCCACGGCGGGGTCGCCGGGCGCGGGATGCAGGGTGCGCCTCCGAGAGGCGCCGGCTACGCGGCTCCAGCAACACGCCGGCGTCGGCGAGCTCGGCCAACAGGACGAGCTCGAGGGCGGGCAGGCGGGTTTCGACCTCGGGGGAGAGGCCCATGGACAGATGGTCGATGGGGGCCATGGCAGGGACCACTCCCATCGCGATGATGCGGGTGGGCGGGAGATCGCCGCCGTCCTCCATGGAGCCGAGCAGCTCGGCGATCTCGAGCTCGTGCGACATCAACCCGCCGCCGCGAACGCCGGAGGGGATGTCGTGGTGGCTGAAGCGGTAGATCGAGCCGGCCTGGCCGGCGACGGCGTCGACGATCACGACGCGCCGGGCCGCCGCGATGTAGGGCTCGAGGTGCCAACCGGCGGCGCCTCCGTCGATGATCCTCAGGTCCGTCGGGATCTTGTAGGCGCGCCGGAGCCGGTGCACGACGTACACACCGAGCCCTTCGTCGCCGTACAGGATGTTGCCTACGCCGAGCAGGAGGACGGGTCTGGGGTCGACCGAAGCCTCGACGCCGCCGGTGGGGTCCTGCTTGCGTGCCGCCGCGGCTCCCCTGGCCGCGACGACCTTCCCGGTAGCCGCCTTGCCCGTCGCCTTGTGCGCGGTTCGACCCGTGCTGCCCGCCTTCTTGCTCATGCCACCTGCCTCCTCGCCCGGGGCCGCGTTGCCGTGCCGGCCCATGGGGCGCATCCCGCGCCGCAAACGTGGTGGGAAGCTCTGACGTAGGACACTCTCGGCTCATGCTAGGTGCGGCCCGAAGGCGGGGTACAGGTAAGAATGTCCTTTCCGGGACTGCGGGGAACCGAGGATAGGTGCCGCGCCACCGATGGATCGAGCCGGTAACGGGCGCCCTCCACCGACCTTCTCGGTAGGGGTCGAAGGGGCAGCGATGCCGTGAGGGACGTTTAGCCCTTGGCCTCACTCCCCAGCCGCCCTAGCGTTGATAGCGAAAACGGAGGTCGTGTCCATGGAGGTTTTGGACCCGCTGGACCCTTTGGGTCCACAGGGACCCGTCTTTGGCCATCGATCGGTGGACGCCCTCGCGGCGGCGTGCCAGATCGTCGCTGCGCTCTATCGCTCCCCGAGCGAGGGCCTGAGGGACGATCTCGAGAGTGGCCGCTTGCGCGCCGTCAGCGACGCGCTGGCGCGCTACGCCGGCCTCGATGCGCCACAGGGGCCGCACGCCCCACCGCCGTTCGACACGCTGGGCCCCGTCTACGTCGCGCTGTTCGTCAGTCGCGCCGGTGGGGTCGCAGCGCCTCCCTACGTGGGCCTGGTGCGTGACCGGCAGTTGATGGGCCCGAGCGTGACGCGGTTGCGCAGCGACCTCGAGGCACTGGGGTTGCGTATCTCGCCCGAGTGGCGGGAGCTCCCCGATCACCTGGCCGCCGTGGCGGAGGCGGTCGAGCTTCTGCTCGAGCGCGGGCGCGTCGGGGCGGGGATGGCGCTCGCCGCCAACTACCTGTCGCCCTGGTTCGCGCGGTACGCAGACGCCGTAGCGGAGGCCGACGCGAGCGGCTTCTACGGAGAGATGAGCCGGTTCCTTCGAACGGTGTTGAAGGAGGTGGCCCCGCGACCATGAGACGACGCGATTTCCTGAAGCTGTCGGCTGCGTCGGTGGGCGCGCTGATGCTCGCCCCCGAAGCGGCCGCCTGGAAGCTGCCCAATCCGCTGGCACGAGTTCCGAAGGCCTGGTACGAGGGCGAGGTCAGCACCGTCCTCACCTACTGCGAGAACTGCTTCTGGAAGTGTGGCGTGCGCGCCTCCGTGGCCGATGGGCGTGTCTGGAAGGTCGACGGCTACGAAGCGAATCCGAAGTCTCGCGGCCGGCTCTGTCCCCGCGGCCAGGGTGCCGTGGCGCAGACCTACGACCCGGACCGCTTGAAGCGCCCGCTCATCCGGGTGGAGGGCACGGCACGGGGCGACGGGAAGTATCGCGAAGCGACCTGGGAGGAGGCGCTGTCCGTCATCGCCTCCGGCATGCTCGCGATCAAGGAAAGGCATGGGAGCGAGGCCATGGCGTTCTTCGCGCACGGCAGCGGCGACACCTGGTTCGCCGACTACCTGCCGGCCGCCTGGGCCACACCCAACGTCGGCAAGCCGTCGGTGTCGTTGTGCACCGGCCCGCGCGAGACGGCGTCGCAATGGACCTTCGGCCGCGGGATCGGCGGGCACGAGCCGATCGACTGGGAGAACACCGACTACATCGTGCTGATCGGTCACCACATCGGCGAGGACACGCACAACACGCAGCTGCAGAACTTCAGCCAGGCGCTCAAACGCGGCGCCAGGCTGGTGGTCGTCGATCCGCGCTTCTCGGTGGCGGCGTCCAAGGCCGACCGCTGGCTGCCGATCAAGCCGGGTACCGACACCGCGCTGCTGCTCGCGTGGTTGAACGTGCTCGTCAGCGAGGAGCGCTACGACAAGAGGTACGTCGACGCCAACACGGTGGGCTTCGAGCGTTTGGCATCCCACGTGGCGCCGTTCACGCCGGAGTGGGCAGCGGGCATCACCGATCTCGCTGCCGCCGACATCCGTGCCGTCGCTCGCGAGCTTGCCGGCCACGCGCCCCGCGCCGTGCTGCCCCCCGGCAGGCACACCGTCTGGTATGGGAACGACACCCAGCGCATGCGCGCGCTGTACCTCGTGAACGCTTTGCTGGGGAACTACGGCGTGCCGGGCGGCTTCTACCTGGCGCAGCCGCCGTATATCGGCGAGTACCCGCACCCGGATTTCCCGCTGGCGCCGGCCTCGGGCGGCTGCGGTGGCGCCAGCGCGGCGGCCGAGCAGACCATCGACCTGAACTACCGTCAGGCCGTCGATCAAGGCGTTTTCTTCGCCAAGACCACCGCCATCCAGGAGCTCATCCCGGCCATGATCAGCGGCGAGCCCTACCGCGTCGCCGGCTTGGTGGCCTACGGCACCAACCTGTTCCACTCCATCCCCGACGTGGCACGCACCAAGCAGGCA
>CAZIBD010000006.1:0-66834 GCA_964536935.1 uncultured bacterium
ACCTGGTGTTCATCACCGCCGGCATGGGCGGCGGCACCGGGACCGGCAGCGCCCCCGTCGTGGCCGAGGTGGCCCGAGAGCTCGGCGCGCTCACGGTGGCGGTGGTCACCACGCCGTTCATGTTCGAAGGCCCCAAGCGCATGCGGCAGGCCGACGAGGGCCTGCGCAAGCTCGAGGACAAGGTCGACGCCTTGATCGTGGTGGAGAACCAGCGCTTGCTGTCGGCCCTGGACCGCAAGGTGAAGCTGACCGACGCCTTCCGCGTGGCCGACAGGGTGCTGTACCACGGGGTCCGTGGCATCAGCGACGTCATCAACGTGCCGGGCCTCATCAACGTCGACTTCGCCGACGTCAAGACGCTGCTCCAGGGCGCCGGCACGGTGCTCATGGGCATCGGAGCGGGCCGCGGCGAGAAGCTCGCCGACGAGGCCTCCAACAGCGCCACCCACAGCCCGCTGCTCTCACGCGGGGTGGAGGGCGCCCGCCACCTGCTCATCAACATCACCGGCTCCGAGGACCTGACCCTGTTCGACGCGCACGAGATCGTCGAGAAGATCAGCGAGGCCACCGAGGTCGAGGACGTGAACGTGCTCTTCGGCGTCACCTACGACGAGGATGCCGCCGACGAGGTACGGGTCACCGTCATCGCGGCGGGCTTCGACCAGTCGCCGCAGGTGAAGGTACTGCGCCCGACCCATCTGAGGGCCGCCGCGGGGGGACGGAGCTACGACCCGAGCAACTACGACATCCCCGCCTTCCTTCGCTACAACCCGGACAGTCCCGAGAACTGAGGACCTTCGACCGAGCGACGGGTCCCACCGCACGTTGGCGCTGGGACCCGTTCTGGTAGGCTGTCGGTCGTGCGCAAGGAGGTCTTCCGCGGCAAGATCATTACCGTCGCCGTGCTCGACGACCACTGGGAGATGGTCGAGCACGCGGATGCGGTGGCCGTGCTGGTGCAACGCGGGCGCAGCGTTCTGGGTGTCATCCAAGACAGGCCCGCCGTAGGATCGCGCACCTGGGAGCTGCCGGCCGGACTGATCGACCCCGGCGAGACGCCCGAGCGGGCGGCCGCCCGGGAGCTCGCCGAGGAGACCCAGCTCGGCGGGCGGCTCACGCTGATCTCGCGCCTCTACGCCTCTCCCGGCTTCTCCAACGAGCTCATCCACCTCTTCGAGGCGCACGAGGTCCGCAGCGTGCCGGGCACGCCCGACGAGGGCGAGGAGCTCAGCATCGAGTGGCGCGACGCGCTCGAGCTCTGGAACGCCGTCCGCGCCGGCGAGCTCGCCACCAGCGGGGTCACGCTGCTCGGTCTGCGCCACGCGCTGGCGCGGCTGGGTGTTCAGCCGTGAGGATCGTCGCCAGCCCGGAGGATGCCGCCCTCAAGGGCGGCGTGCTGTCGATCGGGAACTTCGACGGCGTCCACCTCGGGCACCGCATGCTTCTCGAGCGCATGCGCGAGCTCGCCGACGCCACCGATCGCCCCGCCATCGTGCTGACGTTCTTTCCACCCGCCAAGGTGGTGTTCGGGCACGCCACCTTCCTGAGCAGCGCCGAGGAGAAGATCGACCTGCTGCGCGCCTACCGCCCGGACGTGATCGTCATGATCCCGTTCTCGCGCGCGTACGCCCGCACCGACAAAGCCCGGTTCGCCGACCAGCTCAGGTCGCTGGCGCCGCACGCCATCATCGTCGGCGAGGACTTCCGCTTCGGGCACGACCGGGCAGGCGGACTGAACGATCTGTCCCCCATTCCCGACCGGCTCGAAGCCTTCGGGCTCAAGACCCTCCACGGCGAAGTGGTGAAGTCCTCCCACATCCGCGACCACCTGTCCGCCGGCCGCATCCAGCGAGCCAACGCGCTCCTCGGCGCTCCCTACCCGGTGCGCGGCGGCGTCGTGCGCGGCGATGCACGCGGAGCGACCATCGGCTTCCCCACCGCCAACGTGCACACCGACGAACGCAAGGCGCTGCCGCTCGGCGTCTACGCCGTGCGCACCGACACGCCGCACGGCAGGTTCGACGGCATGGCCAACGTCGGCCCGCGCCCCAGCTTCCCCAACGAGGCACCGTCGCTCGAGGTCCATCTCTTCGGCTTCTCGCACGACCTCTACGGAAGTGAGATCACCACGCGCTTCTACGCCTTCCTCCGGTCGCAGCAGCGCTTCGACGGTCTCGACGGCCTCAAGGCGCAGCTCGCGCGCGACGGCGATGCCGCCCGCGAGGCGCTCAGGGCCTCGCCCGACTGAGCCGTATACTCGCGCCATGCTCATCTACGGACGCCGCGCGGTGCTGGAAGCGCTCCAAGGAGGCACGGTCCAGCGCGTGATGGTGGCACGCGGCGTCAAGCCGCGGACGCTCGCGGACCTCCGGCGGGCAGCGGAGCGTGCCGGCGTGCCCTTCGAGGAGGTGGCGCGCATCGAGCTCGATCGGGCCCTCAAGACCACCTCTCACCAGGGCGTCGCGGCGGAGCTACCGGAACCCCGCGAGGCCACCCTCGAGGACATCTTCGAGCGCGCCGCCGAGCGCGGCGAGCGGCTGCTGGTGGTGTTGCTCGACCACCTGACCGATCCCCACAACGTCGGTGCCATCATCCGTAGCGCCGAGGTGCTGGGCGCCCACGGGATCGTCACCGAGAGCCGCCGCAGCGCCCCGCTGTCCCCCATCGTGGTGAAGACGGCGGCGGGGGCCACGAGCCACCTGCCGCTGGTCGTGGTCCCCAACCTGCCGCAGGCCGTCGCTGCCCTCAAGGAGCGCAACGTGTGGGTCTACGGTGCCGCAGGCGACGGCGCCCAGCTTCCCGAGGAGGTCGACTGGGACCGCGACGCCGCGATCGTGATCGGCTCCGAAGGTGAGGGCCTTCGCCGGCTTGTGCGCGAGCGCTGCGACGACACCGTGCGCATCCCCACGCGCGGCAAGGTAGCCTCGCTCAATGCTTCGGTCGCCGCCGGTATCCTCATCTACAGCGTCCTGAAGGCGCGTCGATAGCCGGAGGCTGGAACCCCCAGGAGGAGGAACCTCATGCCGCGTCGCCTGGTCAGCGAAGACCTCTTGCGCCTCACCTTCGTCTCCGACCCTCGCCTCACTCCTGACGGACGCCGTGGCGCCGCCGTGGTCACGCGCATCGTGCCGGGCGAGGGGGACGCGCCGCCCCGCTACCGCTCGCGCGTAGCGCTCTACGATCTCGCGCGCGGCGAGGAGCGTGCCTTCACGGGCGGCGCCCACGCCGACACCGCGCCGCGCTTCGCGCCGGACGGCACCCGCCTGGCCTTCCTCCGGCAAGAGGGCGAGAAGGGCAAGCGCCAGCTGGCGCTGATGCCGCTCGACGGCGGTGAGGCCGAGGTCGTCACCGCCTTCGCCTCGGGTGTGGGCACCTACGCCTGGCACCCCGATGGGCGACGGCTCGCCCTCACCACGCGAGGCGACTGGAAGGACGAGGCGGACCAGCGCGGCCTGCCACGACGCATCGCGCGGCTCCGCTACAAGAGCAACGGCGAAGGCTTTCTGCCCGAGGAGCCTGCCCAGCTCTACCTGTTCAGCCTGCGCAGCGGCCGCGCCCGACCCCTCACCGACCTGCCGGTGAGCGCCTCCGCGCCCGCCTTCTCCCCCGACGGCGTCACGCTCTACTTCGTCAGCGCCGAAAACGCGGAGCAGGACGACGACTGGCGCGGCGGCATCTACGCCCTCGACGTGAAGAGCCGTGCTGTGCGTTTGGTCGCCGGCGACCTGCTCACGCCCCGCGCGCCGGTCCCCTCGCCCGACGGGCGCCACCTCGCCTACCTCGCACCGTCGGTGCCGGAGGACATCGGCAGCCCCACCGGCGTCTGGGTCGTCGAGGCGGCCGGCGGGCGGCCCCACCTCCTCACCGGCGGTCTCGACGCCGAGTCCAGCGTCGGCGGCGACAGCCACTACGGTTCGTACCCCCAGGACCCGGTCTGGGACGACGCGGACAGCCTCGTGTTCAACCTGAACCGGGAGGGGGCCAGCGGGCTCGCGCGGGTAGCGCTGGAAGGCGGCGTCACGCCGCTCATGGACGGACGGCGCGCGGTGACGTCCTTCGCCTACGCCGCCGGTCGGGCGCTCACCACCGTGGAGACGCCGACCGAGCCCGGCGAGCTGCTGCTGCGCGAGCCCGGCAGCCAGGAGCGCAGGGTGAGCGACTACAATCGCGCCTGGCTGGATGAGGTCCGGCTCAAGCGGCCCTCCGACACCGTGACCTTCCCCTCCGACGACGGTCATGAGCTCAGCTACTGGACCCTGCCGCCGGTGCGCGCGCGGCGCGACCGCGCGGTGGTGGCCGAGGTCCATGGCGGACCCCATACCAACTACGGCTTCGGCTTCTACTTCGAGTTCCACCTGTTGTCAGCCCGTGGCTACACCGTCGTCTACGGCAATCCGCGGGGCGGCAGCTCCTACGGCCCGGCCTTCTTCCAGGCGGTCCTGGCGGACTACGGCGGCGGCGACGCTCGCGACGTGCTTGCGATCGTCGACCATGCCATGGAACGGCACCGCGACCCGACCGCGCCCGTCCATCTCACGGGCGGCAGCTACGGCGGCTTCATGACCAACTGGCTCGTCGGGGTCACCGACCGCTTCCGGAGCGCGGTCACGCAGCGCAGCATCTGCAACTGGCTGAGCATGTACGGCACCTCCGACATCGGCTACCGCTTCGTGGAGCGCGAACAGGGCGGCACGCCCTGGCAGGATCTGGCGCGCCTCTGGGACCAGAGCCCCCTGAAGAACGTCGCCAAGGTCACCACGCCGACGCTGATCGTGCACGCCGAGCAGGACCTCCGCTGCCCCATGGAACAGGCGGAGCAGTGGTTCTCCGCTCTCAAGCGGCTCGGCCGCGCCGACGTGGAGCTCCTGCGCTTCCCCGACGAGAGCCACGAGCTCTCGCGCGGCGGCCGACCCGATCGGCGCATCGCACGCCTGGAGGCGATCGTCGACTGGTTCGAGCGCCACGCGTGAGCACCGCGAGCGGGGGCGCTCTCCCGCTCGCGAGCACGAGGCTCAGTCGACCACGGTGGCGAGCACCGTGCGGGGCCCGCCGCGTTCGCGGAACTCGCACAGGTAGATCCCCTGCCAGCGTCCGAGCGCCGCTCGACCGCCGCGCCACGGAAGGGTGAGCGACGCGCCGACCACCGCGGCCTTGGCGTGTGCCGGCATGTCGTCCGCACCTTCGAGGGTGTGCTCGAAGTACGCCGCCCCGTCGGGGGCCAGGCGCCGGAACCAGCGCTCGAGGTCGGTGCGCACCTCCGGCGAGGCATTCTCGCCGAGGGTCAGGCCCGCCGAGGTGTGCTGTAGGAACAGGTGCAGCAGACCGAGCTCGACACCGTCGGCGTCGATGGCGGCGAGGATCTCGCGGGTCACCAGGTGGACACCGCGCGGTCGCGGAGCGAGGTCGATGGTGAAGCTGTGCATGGCCATGGCGCGAGGATACGGGAGAGCGCCGGCTCCAGCTTCGGGACGCCGCGTTCCGGGGGCGCCCCGCCCTTCCTGCCCGCGACCATGCGACGGGACACGCCGCCCGCGACGGCGAGGACCACCGAGCGGCGTAGGGGTTGCCTTGGACATGCGGGGTCGAACGTGCTACATTGGCTCGCTAGGGCGCTGATCTCGCCAGGCCATCGAGCCCGCGAGTGGTGCCCCCACTCGCGCGCGGCATCGTCGACTATGCCACGGATCCGCGCGGGAACCCTGTCACAGGGCGCCCTCAGGGCGCCGCGGAAGGCAACGATATCTATGGCGATGGCTGCAGACAAGAAGCTCGAGATCATCCGCACCTACGGCAAGGACGACAAGGATACCGGGTCCACCGCCGTGCAGGTCGCATTGCTCACGGCCCGTATCGAGGAGCTGAGCCAGCACCTTCGTACGCACACCAAGGACCACCACAGCCGCCGCGGGCTGCTCAAGATGGTCGGGCAGCGCAAGCGCCTGCTCGGCTACCTCGAGCGCACGGACTACGACGGCTACAAGGAACTCATCGCGAGTCTCGGCCTGCGCCGCTGAGGGGCCGTATCGGACGAGCGTGACCCCCGACCGTACCCAGCAACAAGCCACGCAACCCACGTCGAAGGACGCTTCCGGCGAGGCCACCGCTGCCTCGCCGGTCCACTATGAGCCCCGGCCACGCTCGCGACCGAAGTCGCTCGGGGCGATCCGCGGCCGACCCGCCACCGGGCGGGACGCCCGCACGTTCGGGACCGTGAAGGAGACACCGTGAACCTACCCAGCCATCGACGCTACGCCACCCAGCTCGGAGGGCGCGAGCTCGTCATCGAGACCGGCAAGTACGCCAAGCAGGTCTCCGGTAGCGTCACCGTCCGCTACGGCGACAGCATGGTGCTGGTCACCGCCCACATGAACGACTCCGGCTCACCGTTGCCGTTCCTGCCGCTCACGGTCGAGTACGAGGAGCGTCACTACGCCATCGGCAAGATTCCCGGCTCGTTCCTCCGGCGCGAAGGGCGCCCCGGCCAGCAGGCCACGCTCAACGCCCGCATCACCGACCGGCAGATCCGCCCGCTGTTCCCCAAACAGCTCCGCAACGAGGTGCAGGTCATCTGCACCGTTCTGTCGGCCGATCAGCAGAGCGACCCCGGCCCGCTGGCCGCCATCGGCGCCTCGGCCGCCCTCTCCATCAGCGACGTCCCCTGGAACGGCCCCACGGCGTGCTGCGTGGTGGGCTACAAGGACGGGCAGTACATCATCAACCCGTCGCTGGAGGCGCTGCGTGACGGCAGCTCACAGCTCGAGCTCACCGTCGCGGCCAGCAAGGACGCGGTCATGATGGTGGAGGCCGCAGCCAGCGAGCTTCCCGAGGACGTCATGGTCGGCGCCATCGAGGCCGCCCACGAGGCCCTCAAGCCGGTCGTCGACCTGATCGCGCAGATGCGCGAGGAGGTCGGCAAGCCCAAGAAGGGCTTCGAGCCCGCCGTCGACGTCGAGCCCTCCGATATCGAGACCATGGCGCACGAAGCCGCCTCGGCGGGCCTGCGCGAGGCGCTGCTGACGACCGGGAAGCACGAGCGCGCCGACGCCGTCAAGGCGCTCCGCGACGGCATCCTCGAACGCCTCGTGCCCGATGCCGAGGCCGATGGCGCCCAGGACCGCCTCAAGCAGCTCAAGGCCGCCTTCGACAAGGCGGAGCAGGCCGAGATGCGACGCCTGGTGCTGGAGGAGAACCAGCGCACCGACGGCCGCCGCCCCGACGAGATCCGGCCCATCTGGATCGAGACCGGCGTGCTCCCGATGGCGCACGGCTCGGCCGTGTTCACCCGCGGCGAGACGCAGGTGCTCGCGACGGCCACCCTCGGCACCGGGCGCGACAACCGCCTGGTCGATGATCTCGGCCTGGACGACACCGAAGAGTTCATGCTCCACTACAACTTCCCGCCCTTCTCAACCGGCGAGGTGAAGCGCCTGCGCGGCACCTCGCGCCGCGAGGTCGGCCACGGCAACCTGGCCCGACGGGCGCTCGTGGGCATGGTGCCCAGCCAGGAGGACTTCCCGTACGTGCTGCGCGTGGTCGCCGAGACGCTCGAATCGAACGGCTCGAGCTCGATGGCCACCGTCTGCTCCGGCTCGCTGGCGCTGATGGACGCGGGCGTCCCCGTGCACAAGCCGGTGGCGGGCATCGCCATGGGCCTGGTCAAGGATGGCGAACGCTATAAGATCCTCAGCGACATCCTCGGCTCCGAGGACGCCCTGGGCGACATGGACTTCAAGGTCACCGGCACGTCCGAAGGCGTGACCGCGCTGCAGATGGACATCAAGATCACTGGCATCACCCCCGCCATCATGCGCGAGGCGCTCGCGCAGGCTCGCGCCGGCCGGCTCCACATCCTCGGCAAGATGCGCGAGGTCCTGCCGGCCCCGCGCGGCGAGATCTCACCGCGCGCCCCGCGCATCATCAGCGTCCGCATCCCCGTCGACAAGATCGGCACGGTGATCGGGCCCGGCGGCAAGCAGATCCGCGAGCTCGAGGCGCTCGGCTGCACCGTCGAGGTCGCCGAGGACGGGCTCATCAAGATCTACAGCGAGGACTCCGCGGCCGCCAAGGAAGTGGCCAAGCGCATCGAGGAGATGACGGCCACCGCCGAGGTCGGCCAGGAGTACGACGGCCGCGTCGCCAAGGTCACCGACTTCGGCGCCTTCATCACGCTCTTCCCCGGCACCGATGGGCTGCTGCACATCTCGCAGATCGCCGAGGAGCGCGTGCAACGCGTCGAGGACTACCTCAAGGAGGGTGACCAGGTCCGCGTCAAGGTCAACGCCATCGACGATCGGGGCAAGATCGACCTGGTCCGTCCCGAGCTCGAGGGCAAGATCCCGCCGCGCGGCAGCGGCGGCGGGCGACGGGGCGGCCCCCGGGGGGGCCGCGACCGCGGACCTCGCGGCGACGGCAGGGAACGTAGCGAGCGCCGCCCTCCACGGGACCGGCGGTGAGGTAAGAAGATAGGGGGGGCTCCTTCCGGTCCGCGACGGAGGGGGCTTCAGGCGGCGCCGCAGCGCCGCAGCGATCGGGTCGCAGGGCGGCGCGGACCGCAACCGACCCGGCTCGGCGGATCGAACCAGCGCAGCAAGCGACGGCGCGACGAGCCGACGGCAGCGCCCCACTTGGGACGCCGGGACGCCCCGGAAAGCGTGTCCCAAAGTATTTTGCGCGCACGACCCGTCCACGAGTGGACGATCCGGTCGTGCAACAAGCGATTCCGGCACGGCGCATGCCGCCGCCGACGAGGGCGTCCAAGCGGGCCCTCGTCGCGGGCGTGCGGTGGTGCCGGTGGACACGAGAGGAGTGTCATGGCTGCGGACGACCGCAAACTGCGCATCATCCCGCTGGGCGGCATGGGCGAGATCGGCAAGAACATGTTCGCGTTCGAGTACGAGAACGAGGTCCTGCTGATCGACGGAGGCCTCGCCTTCCCCGACGCCGACATGCTGGGCGTCGACATCCTGGTCCCCAAGATCGACTGGGTGATCGAGAACGCCCACAAGATCAAGGGCTGGGTGCTCACGCACGGGCACGAGGACCACATCGGCGGGCTGCCCTACATGATCAAGCTGCTGCCCAAGATCCCCATGTACGGCGCCAAGCTCACGCTGGGCCTGCTCCGGGGCAAGTTCGAGGAGTTCAAGCTCTCCGAATCCGACGTCGATCTCCACGAGATCACACCGGACGATCGCATCAAGATCAGCAAGTACTTCACCGTGGACTTCTTCAGGATGACCCACTCCATCCCCGACAACAGCGGGCTGGTCATCCACACGCCGCTCGGTCGCGTCGTGCACTCGGGCGACTTCAAGCTCGACTACAATCCGGCGGACGGCAAGACCAGCCACCTCCACAAGCTGGCGCAGGCCGGCGAGGACGGCGTTCTGCTGCTCATCTCGGACTCCACCAACGCCGAGCGGCCCGGCTACACGCCCAGCGAGCGCGACGTCATGTCCGCGGTCGAGGACATCGTCGCCAAGACCCGCGGGCGCGTGATCGTCACCACCTTCTCCAGCCACGTCCACCGGCTCCAGAACTTCGTCCGCATCGCGGAGAAGTTCGACCGACGCGTGATCATGGAGGGGCGCTCGATGGTGAAGAACGCGACCATCGCGCAGGAGCTGGGTTACCTGGAGTCCAAGGAGCCGTTCGTCGCCAGCGAGAACGTGGGCGACCTTCAGGACGACAAGGTCTTGTTCCTGTGCACGGGCTCCCAGGGCCAGCCGATGGCCGCGCTCAGTCGACTCGCCTCGGGAAGCCACCGCAAGATCAACCTAAAGCCCGGCGACACCGTCATCATGTCCTCGAACCCCATCCCGGGCAACGAGGAGGCGGTGGGGCGGGTGATCAACCAGCTCTACGAACGCAACGTCAACGTCTTCTACCCGCCGACCTACAAGGTGCACGCCTCGGGCCACGCCTCGCAGGAGGAGCTGAAGCTGATCCTCGACCTCACGCGCCCGCGCTTCTTCATGCCGTGGCACGGTGAGATACGGCACCAGGTCAACCACCAGCGCCTCGCCGAAGGCATGAGCCATCCGCCCAAGAAGGTCGTCATCGCGCACAACGGCGACGTGCTGGAGCTCACCCGCGACAACCTCAAGGTGACTGGGCAGGTCGAGGCCGGCGTCGTCTTCATCGACAGCGTCGGGCGCGTGGGCGACGAGGTGACCGAGCCGGTCATCCGCGACCGCCAGATGCTGTCGGCGGAAGGCGTCATCGTGATCATGGCGCTCGCGGGGCGCAAGCCGTCGGTGGAGGTCATCACCCGCGGCGTCGCGCAGGGCGAGAACGGCCTGGTGAAGGAGATCGAGCGCATCGCCCTGGAGGGGCTCCAGCGCGGCGTGCGCGAGAAGCGTCGCCTCAACGACATCCGTGACGACATCTTCTACCCGGTGCGGCGTTACATCCGCAAGGCCACCGGTCGCAACCCGCTGATCGTGCCGACCGTGCTGCAGAGCTGAGCGAACCGGGGGCGTGCCGACCCGGTCGGAAGCGCCCCACCATCGACGCGGGGGCCTCAGGGCCCCCGCGGACGTTCGAACGCTCACACGATGGGTTGGGTGGCCCAGGGCTCGGGCTCGGCGCCGCCGAGCCAGTCGCGTAGCCGCTCCAGCGCGCTGGCCGTGAGGGCGCGCCCCTGCGCGATCACGTCGTCCTCCACCAGCAGGGCATTGCTGACACGGCGCTGGCAATCGTAGCCGGCGGCCGCCACGTAGCGACCCTCCCGATAGAGGTCGAGGGCGCGGTCGATCGGCACCTCGTAGAGCACGTCGACCTCGTCGCAGGCCAGCACGTACTCCTCGAGGGGGCGCTCGTCGCGGACGGCGTAGACGTCCTGGACCTCGCGATCGAGGCCCGCCCGGTAGCTTCGCACCGAGCGCGCGCTTCCGAGGAACGTGAGTTGACCCGGGCGGACGACGAGCCCGATCTCCTCCTCGGCCTCGCGCACGACGTCGACCAGCGTCTCCCCCACGCGGACGTGCCCGCCGACCGTCACGTCGAGCTTGCCGGCCTCCAGGTCCTTGTACCGGGAACGGCGCTGCAGCAGCACCAGCCGCCCCTCGCGCACCACCCACAGGTGGAAGGCGCGATGCCAGTCGCCGTCGGCGTGCACCTGCGCCCGCCCCTTGCCGCGGCCGAGCGGGAGGCCGTCGGCGTCGAGGAGCTCGAGCTGCTCGTCGGCGGGGCTTCGCATGCCGTCATTGTAGGTGGGCCCCGGCGGCCCGAGCGCGAATCCCCTCGCATGGCGGCCTTCGCCGTCGGCCCCTGTCCGCGATGGGGCCGGACCTTGCTTGACGGGCTGCACGGGGCGCTCGTACACTTTGAAGGCAACGGCGCGCTTGCGTTGTTGCCGGCACTCCGGGGTGTAGCGCAGCCTGGTAGCGCACTTGACTGGGGGTCAAGTGGTCGCTGGTTCAAATCCAGTCACCCCGACCAAGCGTCCTAGAGGCGAACCCTGGGCTCCGGTCCAGGGTTCTTTCTTGCCTCGGTCACTCATACGCGATTTACCGGCGTCAACCCCGGTTGCCAGGGCCGTTCGACATCCCAGCTGTGACGACGGGTGCTACCATCATCGTGCCTGTCGTTGCTTGTGGAATCCAACATGGGGGAGGTACGGTCATCGCGGACTTGCCGCAGCAGGAAGCGCTGTTCGGGCATTGGTTGCGTAAGCGTCGCGTGGGTCTGGATCTCACCCAGAAGGCGCTGGCTCGTCGGGTGGATTGTTCTCCTGGGACGATCCGCAAACTGGAGGCCGATGAGCGCCACCCCTCACGTCACCTGGCGCGTGCGTTGGCGGGGGCGCTGGGGGTTCCAGAGCCGGAGGTCGAGGGGTTCATTCACTTCGCACGTGGTGGTTGGGCGGATCGGCCGCCCTCCGGCGCGGCACCGGATCTCGAGCGCCCGTGGCTGGTTGGTGGCAGTGGTCGCGATGCCACCTCGGTGGCTGCCAGTTCTCTCCCGGTGGTGGGCCTACGTTCACCGGCTCCAGCACCGGAGTCGGCCGAAGCGCAAGAGGCTCTTCCGGAGGCGCCGCGCGTGGTGGCCCGCGAGGCTGAGCTGGCGCGGCTCGATCGGGAGCTGGAACTCGCCCTTGCCGGCAATGGCCGTGTCGTGCTGGTCTCGGGTGAGCCCGGGCAGGGCAAGACGGCGTTGATGACGGCGTTCGCCGCGCGGGCGCAGGCCGCGCACCCCGAGTTGCTGGTGGCGGTGGGAACGTGCAACGCGTACACGGGGCGCGGCGATCCGTTCTTGCCATTCCGTCAGATCTTGGGGCAGCTGACGGGTGAGGTGCCGGCGGGTTCTCATCTGGATGCGTTCCAGCGTGAGCGGGCGGCGCGTTTGACGCGCGCCGCGCCGCGAGCGGCCGACATCCTGGTGCGCATGGGGCCCAATCTGTTGGACAGTCTGGTGCCGGTGGCGGCGCTTGCCGCGCGCATGCAGCGGGCTGGCGTTGCTCTGCCGCCGTTGCCTGCCGCGGGTGGCTCGGTGACGGGTGGGGTGGGCATGGTCCGGCCGGGGGGTGAGGATCAGCAGGCGTTGCGCGCCGAGACGGCCGCTACCCTTGCTGCTTGGGCCGAGGATACGCCGCTCCTGCTGCTGTTGGATGATCTGCACTGGCTGGATGACAGCTCCACGGAACTGTTGCTGTACCTCGCCAGCGTTGTGACCGCTGACCGGATCCTGCTGCTCGGGGCGTACCGGCCCGGCAGTTCGCCGGCGGCCGGCTCACGTGACGGACACCTGCCTCACGCCCTGGCCGAACTCGCACGGACGGGTGCGACCACGCTCGACGTGGACCGCGCCGACGGTCGCGCCTTCGTGGACGCCTGGCTCGACGGGGAGGCGAATGCGCTAGGTGAGGCCTTCCGTGCCGCTCTGGTGCAGCAGACCGGTGGGCATCCGCTGTTCACCATCGAGTTGCTACGAGCCATGCAGCAGCGCGGGGATCTCGTCAAGGATGGAGCCGGCCGGTGGTTGGCCGCCACGGATCTACGCTGGGATCAGGTGCCCGCGCGGATCGCGGACGCTTTGGCGGCGCGGGTCGTGCGCCTCGATGCCGCCTCTCGGGATGTCCTGCGTGTGGCCAGTGTGGAGGGTGAAACGTTCACGGCGGAGGTCGCGGCCGCGGTGCTGGGCTTGGGGCCTCGACAGGTGGTTGCATCTCTCGGCGCTGAGCTCGATCGCACACACCGGTTGGTGAGCGCGATCGACGTGCGCCGTGGCACGGCTGGCCTCGTGTCTCGCTACACCTTCCGCCACAACCTGATCCAGCGCTACGTCTACGACACCATCGATGTCGCTGAGCGGGTGTATCTGCACGACGCCGTGGCCTCGGCGCTGGAGGCGGTGTTCGGGGAGGAAGCCGATCCCGTGGCGCTGGCCTTCCACTTCACGCAGGCGCGGGCGCCGCAGCGTGCCGTCGTGCACTATCGCCGTGCAGGGGATCGGGCGCGCAAGGCTCACGCCATCGATCAAGCGATCGCGCACTATCAGGCCGCGCTCGAGCACTGGCCCGACGGGGACATCGGGGGGCGAGCGGCCCTCCTGCGTGATTTGGGCGAGAGTCAAGCCATACGGCACCAGATGGACGACGCCAGGCGCAGCTTCAGCGCAGCCCGGGAGGCGTTCGAGGCAGCAGGCGACGTGCGGCAGATGGGCTACGTAGATCGCTTCCTCGCCCAGCTCGCTTTCAATCGCGCTGACTTCGCGGGAGCCAGCGCTGCTGCCCGTCGCGCGATCACCATGCTGGAACCGCTGGGGGAGTCTGCCGAACTGGCTAGCGCGTTGTTTGCTCTGAGCTACTACCATGTGCTCGTCGACGAGTTCGATCAGGCGGTGCCGGTGGCCGAACGCGCCGTGGCCATGGCCGAGCGCGTAGACGCTCCCCGTGTTCTTGCCGAAGCCATGCTCTCCCTGGGAAGTGCCCTGGACCAACTGGATCCACCCCGTTTCGAGGAAGGCGCGGCGCTCCTCGAGCGAAGCATCCAGCTCTGCGACGAGCAGGGCAACTCGATGATGGCCAGCCTTGCGGGCCTCAATCTCGGGGATCAACTCGAAGGGTGCGGACGCTATCAGGAAGCCCGTTCTCGCTACCGCACGACCCTGGAGTACGCTCGGCGTCACCAGGCCACCACGTTCGAAACCTGGGCGCTGCAGCGTCTAGCGTTGTATGCGTGGTTCCACGGCGACTGGTCAGGGGCCTTCGAGCTACACGAGGAGCTCCTCCAGCGCCGCGGCGGCAAGGACCCATCGGAGGACGGGAGGCCGTACTTACGGTGGTTGGTCTTCTTCGCGTGGAGTGAGGTGGACCTGGGAGACCCTGACCGGGCACTGGCCATGCTGCGAGGGTACGAGGAGGCGCTCTTTCGCTTGCCGCAGATCGGCTCTCGCCTACCGGCCCTGGCCGTCTACCTTCGTGCCCACGCGGGTGCCGGCCAGAGCGACGAAGCGGATCGGGACGCCGAGGCGATCGCGGATGCCGTTGCATCGGCGTTCGTGGCGGAGCACGACATCATCAAGGCCGTATTGGAGGCGCTGCGGCACCTCGTCCGCCGGCCCACCGAGCGCGCCGATCCACGCATCCATACCTGCCTGCAAGTCCTGGAGCGGCTCGCGCGCCACTACGACTCGCCCGAGGCGAACGCCTCCCTCGAGGAAGCCCGGGCCCTGCTGGCGGCGGCAGACGGTTCGTTCGAGGAGTCCGCGGACCGCAACATCGCCGCAGCCGAAGCCTGGCAGGCCGGCGTCTTTCCCCTCTGGGAAGCGAGGGCCCGCGCCGCCGCCGCGCACGCCCTGCGACACGTCGGCCGCGACGCCGAAGCCAACAGCCAGCGAGCGCGCGCGCAGGCCCTCCTCGCGTCCCTCGCCGAGCAGATCCCCGACGAGGAGCACCAGACCTCGTTCACGCGGGTGGCCGATGCCATGCTCCTGTTGGGCAGGAAGCGGAAGGGCTGAGGTTCCGCAGCCTGGGCACACCGCGGTCGTGGTGTGTCGCGCGTCGTGTCGCTCTCTTCCAAACGCCCTATACGGGATCGCAACAGCCGCTCCCTAGTGGGACTGGGGATCGTGGGCTCGCTCGTACAAGTACAGTCACCCTGACCAGCCATTGCGCCTAGAACAAGACCGGAATCCTGATCGTCCCCCAAGAGATGTGCCAATAGAGGTAATAGATCAGCCGGAACCCATACATCGCCGCGAAGTCGAAGCGCCGGAACACGTAGAGCTGGAGGCTCGCGAGAACGAACACGTGGACCCAGGTGTAGACGTCTACCAAGCCCGTGCCTCCACCACCGACGGCCACCTGGAAGATGGGCTCAGAGACCGCCACCAACGCGAGCGCAACCCACACGAGCCGGTCCCGTCCGCCATGCGGCATGATCGCGCCGAGCACGGGAAGCAGACAGGCCAACGGCACGAGGTGGAACACGACCTCGGCGGTAAGACCGATCGACGGATAGAAGAGCAGCGCCCGAGGCACGGGCACGTTGATGTCCTGCGGGTAGCGCAAGAGCACGTCGGCAACGACGACGGCGAATGCCAGGATGGTCGCGAAGACTGCCGACAGCCGAATGCCTTGAAGCGTCCGCCGCCCCTCGAAGATGACGAACCCGAAGCGGGAGAGAACCCAGAGCGCCGCAGCCCCCGCGGCGCCCGCGACGACCATCACTGCCAGCGGCCGGGCCGGACCATAGAAGCGCTCGAAGTAGGCGCCCGTCGAGGGCGCTACCAAGGTCGTGAAGGCCACCGCAATCAGCCAAAGCGCCGCGAAGAACAGGACCTGCCGACCCCATCCCAGCCGCCACGCTCGCCCAGCCAAGGGCGCACCGCCCATACCGCTCCCCCTTCCAACCAGCCAACCGACAACGGCCATCGCCCCCCGCGCAAACCATCCCTCCAGGAAGCACGAGACTTCACGCCGCCGTACCGGATAGGCCGGCCAAGCGTGTCACCCCCCCCAGCCAAGACGTCCTGCCAACGCCATCCAATCGTGCGCGTCCCCGGCGCAACCGCCATCCCCAATCCTCCGACGCATCCGGTCGGACTATGCCCTGCGGCATCCTCGAGCCACCGAGCCGGCGACCAAGCGAACGACCGACGGCGCATGACGAGCCCTCATCGCGACTGGATCGGGCACGTCAGCAGCGCCCTGGACAACGCCATGGGGATCACCTTCTACCCCTCACCGCTCAGCGGCGCGCGGCCGCTGAGGTAGCGTCCTACCCGCGAACCCTGCTCCGGTCCGGGGTTCACGCTTGCCGTCGTCATGAGCACGGCCACGAGAGCCCGCTCGACCCCTTTCTTGTAGGACAACCTCCCACTCCCCTCGCGGGAGAACCGCCCATCCCCCGGCGCGGCCACGCGCCTACACTGGAACGCTTCCCTTCGGCTGCCCGCCGTCTCCAACCCGTGAAGCGCAGAGGAGGTGCCTGCCCATGGCCATTCGGTCGCAGGATGCCAACGCGCCGAGCCGTTGGTTCGGTTTCCGGTCTACGGGGGTCGTTCTGACCCTCCTCATGGTGGCGCTCGCATCCGCTGCGGCTCAGGCGCCAGCCACGCAGGCGGAAGCGGTCGTGCCCCCCATCACCGACGCCTCCGGGAATCCCCTCCCCAACAGCATCGCCTCCCTGGAGAAGGTCACTCTGGGCGGCGTCGAGCAGTGGATCCAGATCCGCGGCGCCGACGTGAACAATCCTGTCCTGCTTGTGCTGCACGGCGGCCCCGGCTTCGCCATGACCGCGTGGACCGAGCTCTACCAGCGGCCCGAACTCGAACGGACCTTCACCGTCGTGAACTGGGACCAACGCGGCGCCGGCAAGTCGTACTCGGCCGACCTCACCCCCACCGACATGACCGTGGCCAAACTCGTCGCCGACACCCTGGAGCTGACCGAGCTGCTGCGCGCCCGCTTCAACCAGGACAAGATCTTCCTGACCGGCCACTCCTGGGGCAGCGCCCTGGGCTTCCTGGCCGTCGAGCAGCGACCCGGGCTCTACCACGCCTATATCGCCAGCGCCGAGGCCGTGAGCTGGAACCGGCGCCAGCAGATGTCGTACGACTGGGTGCTCGAGCAGGCACGCAACACCGGCGACGCCGAGGTCGTCGCAGCCCTCGAAGCCCTCGACCCGTTCGATACCACCAACCCCGCCCACCTGGCCGTGAAGGACGGCCTCCTCGACCGCTACCGCGGCGGCGACGTCTACACGCAGGGCCTCTGGGACCAGTACCTCGCGTATGCCTTCGAGGGACGGAGCCCGTACTACACCGAAGCCGAGGTCAACACCTTCATGGCAGGCATGGAGCTCTCGGACAGGACCTTGGGCGCCGAGATCGCCACATCCGACTACGACCTGTTCCGGGACTTCCCGGTGTCGCCGATCCCCATCCACTTCCTGGTGGGCCGCCACGATCACTCGACCCCGGGCGAACTCGCCGAGGAGTACTACCGCTACCTCCAGGCTCCCGCCAAGAGCTTCACCTGGTTCGAGAGCTCCGGCCACAACCTGATGTTCGACGAACCCGACCGCTGGGCCCAGGAACTCATCCGAATCGCCCAGCAGACGCTGGACCTCTGAAGCGCCGACGCCCGGCCGGACGCGCTGCCAGAAGCCACGGGCACCGCGGCCGCACGCCTACATGACACTGGCGACGGTGACATCACTCGCGTCCAGATCGTCGGCCTCGTCGGTGCCTTCGCCCCGCGCCGTCGCATTCGCACTAGGATGAGACGACGACGTTGGATTGGCGCTCTCCTGTGAAGACGACCATGGCATTCGATCCGGACGGGGACCTCGGCGCGGCATCCCAGCGCTCAGCGACACCGCGCCAAGGCGTCCCTGACAAGCCGTCGCGGGGCTTCCCGCAACGGGAGTACGAAGCACGTCTGGAGCGAGCGCAGCTCCTGATGAAGCAGGACGGGTTCGACGCGCTCCTGCTGATGAGCGAGGCCGAAGTCCGCTACTTCAGCGGCTTCGTCACCCCGCTCTGGCTGAGCCCGACCCGACCCTGGTTCCTGGCCGTCCCCGCGACCGGCAAGCCGATCGCCGTCATCCCCGAGATCGGCGCTCCGCTGATGCTAAGAACCTGGATCGACGACGTTCGAACCTGGCCGTCACCTCGCCCGGAGGACGACGGTGTGTCGTTGCTCGCCGACACGCTTCGTGCGATGGCAACGCGAACCGGTCGCATCGGCATGCTCGCGGGACCCGAAACGACGTTGCGCATGCCGCTCGCCGACTACGTCAGGCTCGGGAGGGCCCTGCCGCAGGCACATCTCGTCGACGCGACCCCCCTGATCCGGAAGCTCCGGATGGTCAAGTCCGAAGCCGAGATCGCCAAGATCGGCAGCGCCTGCGAGATCGCCTCGACCGCCTTCGAAGCCGTCCCGTCGCTGGACCTCGCCGGCCGATCCCTTGCCGCGACCTGCCGCGCCTTCAAGGTCGAGCTACTGCGAGCAGGTGCCGATGATGTCGCCTATCTCGCCGCCAACGCAGGACCGGGCGGGTATCCGGACGTGATCTCGCCACCCCACGAACGGCCGCTTGCGCCGGGCGACATTGTGACGATGGACACTGGCTCCGTCCACGACGGGTATTTCTGCGACTTCAACCGGAATTTCGCTGTCGGCCACGCCAACGACGCCGCGCTGCGCGCCTACGAGACCCTGCAACGGGCCACCGAGGCCGGACTGCGTGCAGCGCGTCCTGGCGCCACCTCCGCTGACGTTTTCCACGCCATGCGGGTCGTCATGACGGCCGATGGGTACGAGGTCGACACCGCCGCCCGCATGGGGCACGGGCTCGGCATGCAGCTCACCGAGTGGCCATCGATCCTACCCGGCGACGACACGGTGCTGTCGCCCGGCATGGTTCTCACGCTCGAGCCAAGTCTGACCACGTCGCCGGGCCGATGCCTCGTCCACGAGGAGGACATCGTCATCCGCGACGGCGCGGCCCAGCTTCTCAGCCGTCGCGCACCCCCCCTGCTGCCACGCGTCGGGGGAACGGTCGACGGCGACTTCCTCGGCACCTCCCCGAGCACGTCGTAGGCTCCAAGCTAGACCCCATCCGTTCGTACGCTCGACCTAGCGGGCCCCGGGTTCCTGTGGCGTGCACCATGGCCGGCGTGTCCGACCTGGCCACGCTCGGCACAGTGATGACCTGGTGCTCGCTCCCTGTGCCACGCGGCCCGTTCTACGAGATGCCGACCTGCTCCACGACCGCAGGTCGGATCGACCCCGATCGCGGTGTGACCGGCTCGTCGCATATTCGTTCCGGGTGAGCGATACTTGGGCGCCCAAGAGGGGCATGACGTCCCGAAGGGAGTCGTGCTATGGGATTTCGGCGTGGGCTAGGGTTGGCCGGTGCGGTGGCCGCACTGGCGCTGGTACTGGCAAGCTGTGCGCAGCCGAACTCGGGGAACACCCTGGGCATGCAGGCCGTGCCTGCCGGGCACGGCAACCCGCTGGGCATCCATCCCGCGGGCCCGGCGAACGAGCCCGTCTGCCCGGGGCCGGTGGCGCGCGGATCGGCCGGGTGCACCTCGCGGGTGATCATCAACAAGCAGGGCAAGCCCAGCACCTCGGGGACGCCCCAGGGGTACGCACCCGCACAGATCCAGACGGCGTACGGCTTCAGCGGCGTCTATGGCAGCAACACCGGAAGCGGCGTGACGATCGCAGTGGTGGACGCCTACGATGACCCCACCGCGGGCGCTGACCTTGGCACATTCGAGAACGTGTTCAACAACGGTGGCACGACGCCGGCCATCGCCTGCAAGTTCAATAAGTACAACCAGGACGGGAGTGATGTTGGCCCATACCCCCACGTCGACCATGGGTGGGCGCTGGAGATCTCCCTGGACGTGCAGTGGGCGTGCGCCATGGCGCCGAACGCCACCGTCGATCTGGTGGAAGCCAACAGCAGCTCCTTCACGGACCTCCTCGCGGCCGTCAGTACAGCGGTCAACACACTGGGTGCGAACGTGGTCTCCATGAGCTGGGGAGGTAGCGAGCTCTCGAGCGAGACCACCCTTGACAAAACCTTCGCGAGCGCCAGCAACGTGACCTTCACGGCATCCTCCGGCGACAGCGGCCCGGGTGTCGTGATCTGGCCCGCGGCCTCGCCCTACGTGATCGGGGTGGGCGGGACTACGCTTCCCCTCGGCAACAGCGACGCGTACCCCAGCGGCAACGAGACGGTCTGGAGCGGGAGCAGTGGCGGCATCAGCGCGGTCGAGTCGGAGCCGTACTACCAGGGTTCCCTGAAATCTACCGACGCGGCCGACCTCGGAGGCGTCTTGCCGGCGAGCAAGCGTGCCGTACCCGACGTGGCGTACGACGCCAACCCGAGTACCGGGTTCTCCGTCTACGACAGCACCGGCTACCAGGGGACCTCCGGCTGGTTCGTGGTGGGCGGCACCAGCGCGGGCTCGCCGCAATGGGCGGCGCTTTTCGCGCTGGCCGACCAGGGGCGCTTCGATCAGAACACACCCCTGGCATCCCTGAGCGGCACGACCGAGACGTCTTCCGGCCTCACGTCACCCACGTACGTACTGGCTGGGTCGTCGTCGTCCTACTCGAACGACTTCCACGACATCACTTGCTCCTCCAGTACCGGCGGCGGCTCGGGCAAGGGCCACGGGCACAGCCCCAAGGGGGGCGCTATTGGCAATACCAGCACAGGCTCCACGACGTGCTCGGGGTACGACTTGACGACCGGGCTGGGCAGCCCGCAGGCAGGGGCCCTGATCTCAGCACTGAGTAGCTACGCCCAGTAGGAAGAGGGGCACCGGCACGTAGCTGGGCATGCGGGGACAAGAGGGGGTGCGCGAGGACCTGTCGCGTGCCCCCTCTGGAGCCGATGCGCCGCGGCCGCGCATCGCGCCCGGCCGGTCCGCGTCCGCTTGACGCCGACATCGGCCGCCACCGCCCGGCCGCCCAAACCGAACGCAAACACGATCCAGGCGGCGACCAAACAGCCGCTCCCGATACTCGGCTCGGTGGCATTGCCAGAGCTGTTGCGTCCCAGCGACCGACCCACGAATGGCCGCCCGTCTGCGTTCCGGCCAGGTCGCCGCTGACGAAGCCGGCGCCGATGGGCGTGTACGCCCCTTTCCCACCAGGTCGGAGCTGCCATGGATCAGCACGAGCCCTCCCCAGACCGTGACCGGGCGCTATCGTTGGAAGAGATGCCAGCGCCGACGGAGATCCCTGCGGGCCTTCGGGTCCTGGTCGTCGAGGACGAGTTGACGCTCGCCGAGACGATCGAGATGTACTTGCGCCAGGCGGGCTTCCAGACGGAACGCGTACGGGACGGCGCACGTGCCCTCGAGCTCTTCCGGGCCGCGAAACCGGATCTCGTCCTGCTCGATCTCGGCTTGCCCGTTCTCGACGGCAGCGAGGTCCTCCACGCCATCCGCAAGGAGTCGGACGTGCCCGTGGTGATCCTCACCGCCCGGTCCGAGGAGGTGGATGAGCTGCTGGGCCTCGGGCAGGGGGCGGACGACTACCTCGTCAAGCCGGTCAGCGCCAGGATGCTCATGGCCCATGTCAAAGCCGTTCTCCGACGCGCGCTGGTCGTGGACGAGCGTCAGGAGCAGGAGGTGTTGCACGTCGGGCGCCTCAGCGTGGACGGCTACCGGCGGCAAGTGCACGTGGGTTCCACCTAGGTAGAGCTCACCCCCACCGAGTTCCGCGTGCTCCAGCACCTGGCGCGCGCGCCCGGCCGGGCGACGTCACGCACCGAGTTGTACGAGGCGGCGCTCCCCGAAGGGGACGCCCTGGAGCGTGCGGTCGACATCCACGTCACGAACTTGCGCCGCAAGCTCCGCGAGGCCGGCGCGGACCGCGTGATCGAGACCGTGCGCGGCGTTGGCTACGCGCTGGTCGAGGCGAAATGAACCGCCTCAGCCTCCAGTTGACCGTGGCCATGCTGCTGGTTGCGGCGGTGTCCTTCGTGGCCATTCCCGTGGCCGAGACCATCGCTTCGCACACGACTTTCGCCAGCCTCCCGGCTGCCTTCAGGCAGCAGGTCATCGAGCGGACCACGCCCCACCTGTTCTTCCGCCCGCCCCCCGCCCCGCCGCACGAGGGCGCCCGTCCGCCCCGCCCGCCGGCAACCGGCACCACCACCGGCACCGGTTCGAGCACGAACCAGTCGCTCGCTACGCAGAACGAGCGCCTCTTCGAGCTGCTCGGGTCTTTCAGGGCCGCACAGCAACGCGCGGTGGCCATCGGTATCGCGGCCGCCCTGTTGCTCGGGGTCGGCCTGGCGCTCGCACTGGCGCGCAACATCGCGGTTCCCTTCGAAGCCCTCACCCGGGCCGCGAGTCGCATCGGTCAGGGCGAGTTCGGCACGCGCATGGGCCTCCGGACCGGGCGCCTGCAGACGCGCGAGGCGCGCCAGCTCACCGCGACCTTCAACGCAATGGCCACCTCCCTCGAGAACTACGAGCGGGAACGCAAGGCCATGGTGGCCGACGTCGCCCACGAGCTGCGCACGCCGCTCGCCACCATGCAGATGCGTCTGGATGCCATCCAAGACGGCCTGGTGCCCTGGAGCACGAGCGAGGCCCAGCTCATGCAGCAACACCTGCGTCAGCTCGCCCGCCTCGTCGACGACCTGCGAGTCCTCTCCCTCGCCGACACCGGCCAGCTGTCCCTGCGCCTCGCGGACACCGCGCTGCGCGTGGGGGGGGCGGGTGTCGGCGACGCCCTGCGGGACGTCGCCCATCGCGGCGGCTGCACCCTGGTCGTGGATGCGTCCACGGCCGACCTGCACGTTCGCGCCGACGCCGATCGGCTCTACCAGGTACTGCGCAACCTCGTGGACAATGCGGCCGAGGCGATGCAGGCCGGGGGCGCGGTGACCATTGTCCTGCGCCGCGAGGGAGACGCGGCCGTGTGGCGTGTCCGGGACGAGGGCCCCGGCATCGACCCTGCGCAGCAGAGCGCTCTGTTCGAACGGTTCTCGCACGGGCGTCGACGCGAAACCCAGGCGGGCGGACGCGGCCTCGGCCTCGCCATCGTCCGAACGCTGGTGACCCTGCATGGCGGCAGCGTATCGGCGGCGAATCTCGAACGCGGAGCCGAGTTCACCATCCGTCTCCCGGCACTGCGGGCCTAGCCCGCAAGCGGCACCACCGACCGCCACGCGGTAGCCCCGTCCAGGCTGGAAGAACGAGCGCCCAAACGAAGCGCAAACAATCCATCAGCGAGGCCCAAACGGCGACCGCGCACCATGGCCCCGATGGACGCGGGCCTCCCGCGCCGGAACGGAGTATCGCCATGACCCTTCCACGCCGAGAGCGCTGGGCCTTTGAGGGAGCGCAAGCATGAGCGCGCCATCGACGGCCTCCACGAGGTCCGGTCGACCCCGCCGAATCTGTTGGGGCGTTGGCGCCGCCGTTGTGGCCATCACGGTCCTCGCAGTTCTGCTCGCGTCGGGGGCGCTGCGCTGGCCGTTCGGGCACCATTCCGCCACTCCGGCGGCGCCCGCGACCGTGACGGTGACGACCAACGTCTACCGGGTCACGGTCGTCGGCCCCGGCACGCTCGAAGCGGCCCGCACGTTGGGCGTCACCAACGCCACCGCGGGCACGATCGCGAAGCTCGCGAGCGTGGGCGAGCGCGTGAGCAAGGGCGCCATCCTCGCCCAGCTCGACCCCACTCCCTTCCAGCGCGCCCTCCAGGACGCCGATCTGGCCCTCCAGAAGGCGCAGGCCCAGCTGGCGTCGCTGAAGGCGACGCAGAGCGTCAACGCCGCCTCGGTCGCCAAGCAGATCGCCGACGCACAGGCGCAGATCGTCGCGCAGGAACGGTCCGCCGAGCAGGCCGGCAGCACGTTGAGCAGCCAGAAGCATCTGCTGGCGCTCGGCGCGGTCAGCGCCTCCGAGGTTCAGACAGCCCAGAACAACCTCGACGATGCCAACAGCGCGCTCGTGAGCGCCCGCCGCGCGTTGAGCACCTTGCAGACCTCGGAGCAGTTGCAGGCGGCCTCCGCCACGCAGGATCTCAAGAACGCGCAGCTCGCGGTGCAGCAGCAACAGATCGCCGTCGAGCAGGCTCAAGAGGATCTGGCCTCCATCACCACTGTCGCGCCGTTCGACGGAGTGGTGTCGAGCGTCGCCACCGAAGTCGGCGCCTACGTGCCCGAGGACGGCACCGTTCTCACGCTGATCGACGACCACACGCTCGACCTTCCCGCCCAGATCGACGAGACCGAGATCTCCAAGGTGAAGGTCGGCCAGAGCGCATCGGTCACACTCGACGCCATGCCCAACCAGGTCTTCAGCGGAACCGTGACGGCCATCGCGCCGACCGGGCAGGCGGTGTCGAACATCCCGATCTTCGACGTGACCGTCACGCTCGACAACCAGGCCCTCACGTTGCGGCCGGGCATGACGGCGCAGGCCGACATCGCGGTCCGAACGGTGCCTGACGCGGTGACGCTTCCCCTGACGGCCCTCCAGGACGTTTCGGCCGGCACGTCGACCACCGCGGCACAGTCCGGCGCCCAGCGAACCGCCACTACGAGCACGACCCCGAGCACGCAACGCGCTCGGCCCAGCGGTACGCCGTCGACCGGAGCCCGATCGAGCACCGCCGAGCAGCCTGCCACACAGCAAAGCGCCGCCACGGCCACGGCCACCGCGAACCGCCGCGTGGTGATGGTGCAGCAGCCGGATGGAACGTTCGCGCCTCACGTCGTCGAGCTGGTCGACTCCGTCGGCTACAACGCCGTGGTCACCGGCGACCTCAAGAGCGGCGACATCGTGCTGATCTCATCGACCGGCACCGCGACGAGATCGACCACCGGCACCGCCAGGTCGACACGGACCACCGGACGATCCGGCATCCCGGTTCTGGGCGGTGGCCCGGGAGGCATTCCGTGAACGAGCCCGTCCTTTCGCTCCGCGACGTGACCAAGGCCTACCCCTCCGCCGGCGAGATGTTCTGGGCCCTGAAGGGCGTGTCCTTCGAGGTCGACGCCGGCGAGATGCTCGCCCTCATGGGGCCGTCCGGCTCGGGCAAGTCGACGTTGATGAACATCCTCGGGCTTCTCGACCGGCAGACCGGCGGGCGCTACCTGCTGAACGGGACCGACGTCACCGACCTCACCGAGGACGCCCGCGCCGAGGCCCGGAACCAGGCGATCGGCTTCGTCTTCCAGGCCTTCCATCTGCTGCCACGCGCCAGTCTGCTGGAGAACGTCGAGGTGCCCCTCACCTACGCAGGATGGCGCGCAAGGGAGCGCCGAGCACGCGCCCATGCCCTGCTCGAACGGGTAGGCCTGGGCGACAAGGCCGGCAGCACGCCGTCCGCCATCTCCGGTGGACAGAAGCAGCGCGTCGCCGTCGCGCGCGCGCTCGCCATGAGCCCCGCCCTCCTGCTCGCCGACGAGCCCACCGGCAACCTCGACACCGCTACCGGCAACGAGATCATGGGGCTCTTCCACGACCTCAACGCCGAAGGCGCCACCATCGTCGTCGTGACGCACGAGCCCGACATCGCCGCGCAAGCCGCCCGCACAGTCGTCCTGCGCGATGGCTTCATCGAGAGCGACGCGCGCCAGGTTCCGCACCTTCCGTTCGCGAAGGCGACGATGGCGCAGCGGAGTGCGACATGAGCACGCTCCATCTCTCCCCTTCCGCCCGGCCGGCGCCACAACCACCGTCCTCACGGGCGCGGGCACGCGTCCAACCACGCGAGCTGCTGGCCATAGCCTGGCGCAGCATCCGCGCCAACGTCATGCGCAGCGTCCTCACCACGATCGGTGTGGTGATCGGCGTCGCGGCCGTAGTCGCGTTCACCTCCATCGGCGCCGGCGTCACGGCCAACATCACCCAGCGCATCGCCAGTCTCGGCACGAACCTGCTCACGGTCCAGAGCGGCTCGAGCGGCTTCCACCCCGGCCTGGTTCGAGGTCCGCCCGTGCAAACGGTCACCACGGGCGACGCCAACGCCATCGCCGCGCTGAACGATCCGCGCATCGCCGGCATCGCACCGGTGGCGCAGACGAGCCAACAGGTCAAGGCCGGCGCCAACAACCTCAATGTGACGGTGCTCGGCACCTGGGCCAGCTACGCAGAGGTCCGCAACAGCGAGACGCAAACCGGCACCTTCTTCAGCAATCTCGACGTCGAAAGCGCTAGTCGCGTCGCGGTCATCGGCTCCGAGGTGGCAAGCCAGCTCTTTCCCAACGGCGCCGCGGTAGGGGCTTCGCTCCAGATCCAGGGCGTCTCGTACCAGGTGGTCGGCGTCCTTCCCGACAAGGGCAGCGGTTTCGGGAGCACCAACGACAGCGTGCTCATCCCACTCTCCACCTACCTGCAGCGCGTCCACCGCGACTCCCTGCTCGGCAGCACCACCCTGTCCGCCATCTACGTGCAGGCGAGCAGCACCGCTACGATCGACAGCCTGCAGTCCGACCTCACCCACCTCATCGCCGGGCGCCACGACACGCTCAAGGCCAGCGACTACGACTTCCGCATCGAGAATCAGGCCGACAGCCTGGAGTCCCTCAACTCGGTCACGAAGACCCTCACGCTCTTCCTCGGCGCCATCGCGGGCATCAGCCTGCTCGTCGGCGGCATCGGCATCATGAACATCATGCTTGTGTCCGTCACCGAACGCACCCGCGAGATCGGCGTGCGGAAGGCCCTCGGGGCCAAGCCGCGTCACATCCTGGCGCAGTTCCTCGCAGAGTCGGTCGTACTCTCGGTGGGCGGCGGCCCGCTCGGGTTTGCCCTCGGGCTCAGCATCGCGATGCTCATCATCCCCCACTTCGGCATCACCGCCATTCCCTCCGTGGGCAGCTCCCTACTGGCCTTCGCCTTTGCCGTCTCCGTCGGGGTGTTCTTCGGCTACTATCCCGCCCGTCGAGCGGCCGCCCTCGACCCGGTCGCCTCGCTTCGCTACGAGTGACCCCCCTCGCACGCCGGACCGGCGAGCCGCGTCAGCGCCGCCTTACCGCTGCGGCCGCCGGAACGCCCCTTCCCGTCGCGCCACCGGTCCGTGCCTCAGGTCCTCTGGCCCCGCTTGGCGAGGGACCAGAAGGAGTGGATGATCTCCGCGCGGCGATGCGCGTTCATCTTGCTCAGGATGTTGCTGACGTGGTTCTTCACGGTCTTCTCCGAGATCCCCACGCGCTCGGCGATCTCCCGATTCGACAGACCCTCGGCCACGTACGCGGCCACCTGCGACTCGCGCAGGGTGAGCCGTTCCCGCAGGACGGGAGGCTTCTGCGCGACAGGCTCCTGCAGGTAGCGGATCAAGGCCTCGCTCACCTGCGCACCCAGCACCTCCCGCCCCTGCGCGAGGTCGTGGATGGTGCTCACCAGCGACTCCGCATCCGTGGTCTTCGACGCGAAGCCGTCGACCCCCGCCGCCACTGCCTCCGCGATGGTGTTGTCGGCCCCATAGGAGGTCAGCACCAGGATCCTGGTATTGGGCGAAGCAGCCTTCACGTCGGCAACGGCCTCGATCCCGTTCCCGTCCGGCAGCCGGACATCCAGGACCAGCACGTCCGGCCGAACGCTGCGCACGGTTGCAACGGCCTCCCTCGCACTGCCCGCCAGCCCGACGACCTGGATGTCGGGGTCGTCTTCGAGAAGCGAGGCCAGACCCACCCGGACGACCTCGTGATCATCGACGATCGCAACCGTGATCGGCATGCCACCAGCCTTCCCCGTGCACGCTCGCGTGCACGCTCTCTCGCTCGACGCTACCCACCGGACGGCGCGGCGTTCAGGGCGGCGACGTGTCCGCTCGGCACCACGATCGTTGCCTCGAACCCGGGACCAGCCGGGGCCAGGGCCAGCTCGCCGTCCACGCGTGCCAGCCGTCGCCGGGCTTCCCGGAGTCCGGTCCCCTCCTCCATCACCGCGTCGCCGTCCAGCCCGGTACCGTCGTCTCCGACCCGGACCGCGAGCTGCTCGAGCGTGCCGTGAACCTCGATGGTCACCGTCGTTGCGCGACCGTGGCGCGCGGCATTCGCCACCAGCTCCGCCAGCACGGGGGCCAGGGCCGAGGCGACGTCCCGGGACAGGACCGGGGTCGTTGGGCCCGTCCACGACAGGGTCACGCCGTACAGCGCCGCCACGTCCGCCACGTGCTTGTGTAGCTGGGCCCACTCCGAAACGCCGTGCGACCGGCGCGTGAGCAGGCTCAACTCGCCCCGGATGGCCGCCATGGCCCGTTCGACGGCTTCGATGGCGTTCGCGGTGGTCATGGTCTCGGTCAGCGAGGTCACGCCCTGGCGCTTCGCGCGGTTGAGTTGGATGCCCACCGCGTAGAGCGCCTGGAGAGCGCCGTCGTGGAGCTCCACCGCCACCCGCCGGTGCTCCTCGGCCCGCAGGAGCTCCCGCCGTTGCCGGTCCACGCGGCTGCGTCCGATCGCCACGGCCGCCTGATGCGCGAACATCTCCAGCATCCGAGCGTCGCGTTCGGAGAAGGTCCGGTGCTCGGGGTTCGCCAGGTACAGGTGACCGAACAGCTCCCCCTCGTAGCGGATCGGCACCCCCAGGAAGCCCCTGATCTGCGGGTGCCCCGGCGGGAAGCCGCCCATGTCGGGCTCGGATGCGACGTCGTCGACCCGAACGGCAGAGCGCTCCGAGAGCCGAGCCAGCAGGCCACGGTGGGTCGGCGGCAGTCCGATGATCGCGGCCGTCCTCGGGTCGACCCCCACCGTGACGAACTCGACCACCCGCTCGCTCTCATCGAACTCCGCGAGCGCGCCGTAGTCGGCGTGTGCCAGGCGCGCAGCCACCTCCACGATGGTACGGAGGATGTCGCGATCATCGCCCCCCCTGCTCATCTCGAGCGACGCCTGGTACAGGGTCTGGAGCTCATCCCGTTGCTGGCGAGTCTCGTGGTAGAGGTCCCGAATCCGGTCGCGCTGCCGGACGAGCACGGCTTCGATGCGCTCGAGCTGCGCGAACGTCAGCCACACCACCGCGCCGAGCACGCCAAATCGCAGGATCCACGAGTAGTGCTCGAAGAAGCTCTCCCACCGCCCGCCCGCTGCGTCGGCCCAGGGCTCGAGCACCAGCCCTGACACCAGCTCGAGGAGCACCAGGAAGCCGATGATCACCCACCGGAGCGATTGGAAGAATCGCGGCCGCGGCTTCCCGGTAACCACCTCGGATGGTTCGCTTGTCTCGGCGCTCAACTCCGGTCTCCCGGTGTCCGACCCGTGTCCTCCGGTCTCAGAATAGTCCAGCGAGCCATCGAGCGCCGTCGCCGCCCGGCATCACCTCTCCTGCATCCTCACCCAGCCGCCGACCCAGCCGTTCAGCCCCACGAGGGCGGCGACGGTGCCCACGCCGAACAGGGCGGCCGCCGGCGGCCACGCGCCGGAGGCTGCTGCCAGCGACACGCCTGCGACCTCCGCGGCGAGCCCGAAGCTCAGGCTGGCCTTCGGCACCCAGGTGCCGCCCGCCGCAGGTACGCGGCGTCCATCCCCCGTGCGGCGCACCACGGCATCCGCGGCTCGCGCACCATGTGAGCTCGCCGGACGTGCGTGATCGCCAACCACCGTCCGCAAGACCTCGCGCGCGGCAGCCCTTCCTTGCGCCATGGACGCCACGACGGTCGACGGCCCGGAGAGGGCATCGCCCGCCACCCACACCGACGCGGCCACGGGCGCTTCGGATCGCGACTCCAGGGCCATCCTGCGACGCACCAGGCCGGCGATGCGCCGACTTCCGGCGGGCAGGCCGCTACCCAGCAGGGTCCGCGGAGGCACCGTGTTGCGCAGGTCGGGAACCCTTGCCGGAAGCGTGCCCGCAACGCCGTGCGGCCACGGCCCGCCGACGCGGTATCCCGTCGCCAGCACGACGAGACCGACGTCGAGGCGCTCGCTCGTGCCCCGGACCACGGTCGGCTTCGCCTGCGACTTCTTCTGACGCGTGTGGGACAAGACGGCGCCCACCACGCGACCTGCCTCGTCGACGTCGAACCGCTCGACCACGCGATTGAACGCGATGCGGACCCCTTCGCTCTCCGCCTCGTCCAGCTCGTCGTCGCGCACGGCGGCGAAGCGGCGGTCGAACCAGTCGATGGCGGTCGCCTCGCAACCCAGCCTCCGCGCGCTCCGCGCCACGTCCATCGCGGTGTTGCCAGCCCCAACGACCAGTACGTGGGTGTCGGGGGGCAGGTCGGGAAGGTTACGCCTCCCGTCCAAGAGGGCCAGTCGAGCGCGCCTCAGGAACCGCGTGGCGTCCTCCACCCCCTTCGCGTCGGCTCCCGGCACCGGAAGCCGGGCCGGGTTGCTGGCGCCCTGCGCCAGGATGACGGCGTCGTACTCGCTCCGCATGCGCTCCAGCGCCGCGTCGTCGACGTCGATCCCCATTCGCACGTCCAGGCCGGCGCGCACGAGCGCCTCCATCGGCCGCCTCGCGACGCTCTCGGGAAGCGTGAAGTTCGGTATGCCCCACGACAGGACGCCGCCGGTATCGTTCTCGCGCTCGAACATCGATACGGTTGCGCCGCTCTCCAGCAGCTCCCAGGCCGCCGCCATGCCGGCCGGCCCGCTGCCCACGATCGCAACACGTTGCCCCGATGTCGTGGCCTCGGGAGCTCGGACCTCCGGCACGGGTTGCTGCTCGGTGACGAAGCGCTCGAGCAATCCGATCGCCACCGGCTCGCCGCCCGCCAGCTTCCAGCTGCACGCCCCCTCACACTGCAGGCTCTGGTCGCACACGATGCTGCAGATGTCGGGCAGGACAGTGGTGGGGCGCAGAGCGGCATGGGCCCCTTCCCAGTCCTCCTCACGAATGGCCGCGATGAAGGCCGGGATATCGTTGTGGGCGGGACACCCGAGCACGCACGTCGGATCGGGACATTGGAGGCACCGCTCGGCTTCCTGCAGCGCTTCGGCATACGCGAAGCCTCGCCGCGTCGGGGCGGTGCTGCCCGCGAGGTCGGTCACGGCGGGATGCTGCACTGCGACGCGAGGCGGCGCCAGCACGGGGCCTTCGATCTCGATGGCGCCGAACGGGCACGTCCGGACGCACTGGCGGCACCCCACGCACAACGCGTCGGTGCCGGCCGCCTTCCAGGCGCCGGGGTCCAGGTCGAGGGCGCCGGTGGGGCACCGGATCACGCACTCCTGGCACCCCACGCAACGCTCCATGTTCACGAGGATGCGAGGCGCAGCCGTTCCGGTCCCTCCGTTGCGGCTCGGGAGCTTCACCGGCCGTGCCGTCTCGGGACGGCGGCCACCGTCGGGCTGCCCCTGGGTCGGGATCGTCATTCCGCACCTCCCATCGCGATGTACAGAGCGATCATGGCAGCGCCGAGGGCGAGGACGAACAGGGCGCCGAGCACGCGCAGCCAGAGCGGCCGGGCGGTGAACGCCGCCACGTCCCGCTTCAGGCTTCGATCGGTGGTGTACCAGGTCGCCACTGTGCCGAGCAGCACCACGACCACCTGACTGACGACGATGCCGGACGGCGACAGCAGGTGCACGCCGTACAGCTTCGAGTGCGCCGTACCGAAGAGGTTCCACCCCACCGAGAACGGGTCCGAGATGGCGGGCACGATGCGCAGAGCGTGATCCCAGAAGCGAGGGAGCTGCCTGGCGAGGTAGTCGGCGGCCATCAGGGGCAGGAGCCCGTACATGACCGGCATGAACCACGCGAAGTACCCGGCCCGGCTCCCGGAAGAGGCGTTCGACGAGGCGTTCGGCGACGAAGCCGAGCCTCCCGCAACCTGGACCATCTCTCCCGATGCCTGGCCGCCGGACCTCACGATCAGAGCGGCCGGTTGGCGACGTTGCAGCGCCACCTTGAGCAGCCAAGCCCAGAGCATCACAATGCCGCCGGCAACCGCGATCAGGGCCAGGTAATCGACCGGATTGGGGTAACCGGGGAAGTGCATCCACTTGTTCAGCGTGTCGTCCAACGGCCCGTAGAAGGGCAGGGCGTTGAGCTGCTGGAACAGCACCAGACCGAGCAGGATGGCCGCCGCGACGGAGACGTCCCAGCGCCTGCGCGACGGTTCGGTGACCGAGGTCAGCGGGGGCTGCACGAACAGCCCGATGTTGTCGTACGGGCAGTTCTTGATGCACTCGGTGCACAGCCCGCAGAAGGCGTTGGAGGTGGCGCTACCGGGCCACTCGTACCAGGGGCACCCGTAGCCGTCTTCGCTGCCGCGGATGCAGTCCTTGGTCGGGCAGCTCAGGCAGACGTTGCGATCCTTCGTGCGGAATCCCGTCGCCATGCCGGTGGAGCCGACCGTGCCGATGAGCGACGTGAGTGGGCAGAGGTAGCGGCAGAAGGTCCGGCGCTCCGTGACCAGGAAGGTGATGAGCGCCAGCGAGATGATCCCGAGCACCATGTAGCTCGTGTAGGCGGGAACGCCCGGCCCTGCGATGTTGAAGAACTCCTCGGCCCAGGTCAGGCCCACGAACACCACGGCAGAGGTGATGATGCCGATCTGGCTCAGGCTCCGCGGCCAGCGGGCTCCGACGCCGATCGAGTTGGCGCGACGGCCCCAGGGGGTGAGGCGCTGGACCCATTCGCCGAACCCTCCGAAGGGGCACATCAGGCACCAGCCGCGTCCGATGCCGACCATCAGCACGAACACGGCCATGAACCAGATGTACCAGGTGATCACGGTGGAGAAGTTCCGGGTCGGGTTCATGGCACCGATCAGCCCGGTGAAGATCACGATCCAGAAGATGATCTGGTTGGGAAGGATGAAGAAGAACTGGAAGCTGCGACTCTTGACCAGCCGCTTCAGCCACGGGATGCGGGTGAGCTCGTAGCGAGGGTCGGGGTCGGTAGCGCTGAAGTGCGCCTCCATCCCCTCGCATTGGGGTGCTCGGACGCGTCGCTCGCTGACAGCCATGGGCCTCACGCTCCTCGTGAACGGCGTCACGATAGGCCCGCGTGCCACGGGGCGCCAGTGCCGATGCACCTAGCATCGGCCGTCCGCGATCTAGGACTTTGGACCTAGGTGGGCGCCCGCGCGCGCCTCAGGGACGGGACGGACGGCCACGATGCCGGCGGCCCGGAGCGGGCCGTCCCTGCCTCTTGCGAACGGCCCTCGATACCAGGCCGCATCAACGCGTGGCGACCTATGATGGCGCCCTGGCACCCTGACGTCCGGCACCCGCACCCTTCGGAGGACCCCCGATGCGCATCGCCGCCCCCTACCGCGTCACCCGCACCTTCACGCAACGGCTGGCCGCCGAACCGGGCCGCGTGGTCCCGCTCCTGTGCCCCGTACGGGAGGCCGACTGGCTCGAGCGCTGGGATCCGACACTGGTGCTGAGCCACTCCGGGGTCGCCGAGCCGGACGGCGTCTTCACGACCTCCGCCGACGGACGAGAGTCGGTCTGGTACATCACCCGCCATGAGCCCGAGGCGGGCTTCGTCGAGATGATCCGGATCACACCCCAGGTCACGGCCACGCGGCTCACCATCCAGGTGCGGGCCGCCGATGGCGGCTCCGAGGCCACAGTGCGCTACACGCACACCAGCCTGGGACCGGAGGGCGACGCCGTGGTGGCGGCGTTCACGGAGGAGCACTACGCGCGCTTCATGCGCGACTGGGAAGTGCGGCTCAATCACTTCTTGACCACCGGCGAGCTGCTGCGCGGGCATCTTCCCTAGCCCCCGGCAGCAGCTCGCGCAGGGTCGCTCACTGCGTCGGCGCCGGCCCCTTCACCGCGGTGACGAAGGCGCCCGGCCGCACGTACTTCTTGAACGCCGCCTGGATCTGCGCGGCCGTCAGGTCGAGGTAGTGCTGGGCCGCAACCGTGGTGCTGTCGAGCGGCTTTCCCTCCATCGACAACTGCAGGAGCAGGCCCGCGATATTGCCGAAGCTCGACTCGCCCAGGGGGAGCTGGCGCAGCAGCATGCCCTTGACCTGGTGGAGCTCGGTGGCCGAGATCGGCGTGTCCTGCATCTGCTTGAGGTCGCGCAGGATGAGCGCCCGCGCTTCGGCCACCTTGCCCGGATCGGCGCCGTAGGTCACCTGGAAGCGGCTGCGGTTGTGCTGGAGGCTGAACTGGCTCCCTACGCTGTAGACCAGGCCGCGCTTCTCACGCAGGTCGCGCGGCAGGCGCGCCGCGTAGAAACCGCCGCTGAGCACCATGTTGCCGGCGTTCAGGGCGAAGCGGTCGACGCTGTGGTTGGTGACGTCGACCTGCTCGGCCATCGTCACCGAGTCCTGCACGGCTGTCTTGTCGGGGGTGACGAACTGGGTGGCGTTGGTGTTCAGTGGCACCGCCGGGTAGTAGGTGTCGGGTTTGGGACCGGTGGCGCTCCAGGCGCCGAACGTGGCATCGACCACCGTGCGCGCCTGGGCCGGCGTCACATCGCCGATCACCACGATCGTGGTCATGTCGGGGCGGAAGGTCTGGGCGTAGTAGTGCTTCACGTCGGCGAGCGTCAGGCTGTTGATCGACTGCGGCGTGGCGTAGCGCAGTCCGGGATCCTGAGCCGGCAGCAGCGCCTTGTCCAGATGGATGGCATTGAGGAAGTCCGGCGTCTGCAGCTCGCCGGACGTCGCCGCAGCCTCGTTGTGCTGCATGGTGGTGAACGCCTGCTGCGGCATCGCCGGGTGGAGCTCGTTGTCCGCCAGCAGCTTCATGCCCTGCTCGAAGTTCGCGACCGGCACATCCAGCGAGAAGCTGGAGCCGGCGCTCTCGTGCGCGCTGATCTTGTCGAGCGCGGCCTGGAACTGCAAGCGGTCCAAGCTGGTGGTGCCGAAGTCGAACAGATCGCCCAGCACGTAGGCGACGCCCTCCTGCCCCTTGGCCGCCTGAAGGTCCTGGTTGGTCCGGATCTGGCCGTACACCTCGACCGTCTTGCTCACGCTCTCCGGCTGCACGATCACGCGCAGGCCGTTGGACAGGGTGAAGCTGGTCGGGTCGATGGCCGAGGACGGCACCTGCAGCTTGGCGAAGGCGCTCTGGGCCCAACTCGGAAGCGTGACCGGACCGGTGGGCTTGCTGCCGAAGTGCTCGGCGCCGCCGAAGCCCTTGCTGGAGGTCGGTTTGCCGGACGACTGAGGCGTCAGGATGGCGGTGATGGCGTGGGCCGGGTCGAACACGCGGGCGGCCAGCGCATCGACCTGCGCCGGCGTCACTGCGGCGATCGCCCCCCTCACGGCGTCGGGAGAGCTGGCGTTCTCGAACGCCAGCGCCTGGGACCAGGCGTTGGCCAGGCCGCTGACCGAGTTCTTCTGGTACTCCAGGTCGGCGATGGCGCGCGCCTTGGCGGCTTCGACCAGGTCGGCAGGGATCCCCTTGGTACGTGCCTGCTGCAGGATGCCTTGCATGGTCTGCAGCACGCCGTCCGGCTTGCCACCCCGCGCGAACACGCCGACGGCGAAGGCAAGGCCGCTGTGCGGCAGGAAGCTGCTGGAGAACGTGCCGTACAGCGCCTTGCCGTTCAGGCCCATGGCGTAGAGCTGGCCGCGCTGTGAGCCCATCGCCTGCGAAAGCACCAGAGCCGTGGCGTAGTCCTTGGAGCGCAGCGAAGGCATGCGGTAGGACACGTACACGACGCCGTACGGGTAATCGGTCGGCAGCTTGACGGTATGCGCCTGCACCGGCTGGAACTGGAACGACGGCCGTTGCGGGATCGGCTTCCAGGGGATCGACCCGAACTGCGCCTTCACTTCCTTCAGCGCCGCCTGCGGGTCGATGTCGCCGGCGATCACCAGGATGGCGTTGTTGGGGGCGTACCAGGTGTCGTGGAACGTCTTCAGCGCGGCCGCCGTGGTCTTGTCGAACGACGGCCGGGTGCCCAGTGGCGTGTGCTGGTACGGCGTGCCCTGGAACATCCTCGCGCGCAACTCGCTGTAGAACTTGTAGCCCGGGTCGGACATGTCCCGCGAGACTTCCTGCTCGATCGCGCCGCGCTCCTTAGCCCACTGCGCCGGCGCCATGTCCACCCCACGCATGCGGATCGCGTGGATCCGCAGCGCGACGTCCAGGTCCTGCGCGGGCACGGTGAAGAAGTACTGGGTCACGCCCTCCGTGGTGTCGGCGTTGAAATCGCCGCCCATGTTCGCGGCCAGCGCCGCGAGCTGGTCCTTGGTGAGCCCCGGGCTGCCGCGGAACATCATGTGCTCGACAGCGTGCGCGGTTCCGGGGAAGCCCTTGGGCGCCTCGTTGGAGCCGACCAGGTAGTTCACCTCCGTGGTCACCACCGGGGCAAGCGTGTCACGCACGATGACCACGCGAAGCCCGTTCTGCAGCGTGGCACGGAGGACGTCGGGTGTCTGGGCCGACGCCGCGCCGGCAAGGCTTGCTGCGCCCGCCACCAGCACCAGCGCTACGGCCAATCGAAAGGCATGCTTCATTCCAGGTCCTCCCCTGCCACGCTTGCCAGATCGTGCGGTGATCGGGTGTTCAGCATCGCCGCCGTCCCGGCCCACGCTCCATGGCCCGCGACGACCCCTGCGGTCCGCGGTCGTCCGGCAAACAGCGGCTCGCGCCGGGCGCGCCGGCCGCTCATGCTCCATACGTAACCAAGAACACCGTGAGAAGGTTCACGGGACGGCGCCGCCGTTCGACGGCGCATGGCCGTCCTTCTCCACTCACAGTCCCTTCGGGAAGCGGATCCTCCGAGGCTGAACCACGGGTGCGCCGACGTCGAGCTGGACCTGGACGTCCTTGCCCAGTGCGATGGTCCGGGGGTTCCCGCTATACGGCTGCCCGTTGACGAAGGCGGTGACCTTCCCCTTCGCGGGCCCGACCTGGTTGGCGCCGAGGGGCTCTCCCCAGATGTCGAAGAACTCGCCCAGCGTGTAGGAGCGCTTCACGGGTGACTCGATATGGATGATCCCGTCCTCGGCGTGCGTGTGGAGCCAGTAGAAGCACTTGCCGGCGTCCACGAACGCCCCGTAGGGCGAGCTCTGGGCCGAGCGCGGCGGGGCGATGCCGATCCCTGCCGGGACATCGGCCGCCTTGCCGGCCACGAAGATCGTCAGATGCGTGTGCACATGGAACAGCAGCTGTTCGTTCGTGCTGCAGGAGATCCCGTCGACCGTCTTGCCCGTCGCCGCGGCACCCAGACCCGCGAGCGGCCGAGCTGCGGGCACCGGCACGCCTTCCGGGCCGATCGGCCCGGTGAAGCCGCGGCTCAGGTCCGTCGTGGCGACCACCAGGGCCTGCATCGTCGCCGCCGGCGAGGCGTTGACGTAGGTGATGTGCCCGTTCGTTCCGATCAGGTAGTAGACGTTGTCGTACCCGCCCGGGTCGTAGGCCCTCGTCGTCTTCTTCGAAGCCTCGCCCCAGCTCCAGTGCGGGCTCGCGAACGCCGCTCCCGCGTACTGGCGGCCGAAGGCCGCGATCGACGGCCCCTTGCGACCGAAGTCGTGGTAGCTCTCGAGCTCCACCACCCGCACCCCGTCGGCGGACAGCACGTCGAGGTTGGACGCGACGGCTTGCGTTCCCTGCTGACAGTGCGCGCACCACGTCGTGACGAACCACAGCAGTGTCGCCTGCCCATGGTGGAGATCCAGCGTCTGCGAGGCGCCGGCCGGGGTGGTGTAGGAGACGGTCGGCGCCGTGATTCCGACGTGGAGCACGTTCGGCGACTGGGCCGCGGCCGCCCGCGACCCGAGGGACGATAGCAGCGCGACGGCCACGGCGACGATGAGCATGGCGGCACCCGTTGCGCTGCGGCGTTCTCGAAGCCCACGCGCCCGCCCGGCATGGACCGGACCGTCGCCCACCCGCTGCACGCCCAACGTTCCGCCGATCGCACGACGCTTCCTCGGACACTCACCCATCCCTGGCCTCCTCGACGGCGGCGTCTCTCGGGAGGCGCTGCCGGCTCGCGGCGGCGCGCTGACCGCCGCTTCGCATCCGTGCTCGATCTCGCCTGCGAGCCGTCCCAGGCGGTGACGCTTCTCATGCTGAGCACTCGGGTGCCCACGTTACGCTCTGCCACCCGGGTGAAGCGTCGTCCGGCGACGGTGGGGCACCGTCGTTGCAGGCGCGTTGGACGGGCCCATAGCGAGGAGGAACGAGCCTGCGACCCGCAGGTCCGGGTCGACCGGTCTTTGGTCACCCCGGCCGCAAACCGCCGACCCTTCCGGGCCTAGGCTGGGACCGTGAAGCCGTGGTTGCTCCTCCTCACCATCGGCGCGCTGGCATCGGGGCTCGCCGGGTCCGGCTACGTCCTGGCCCAGGGGGCCCGCCCAGGCGGTAACGTTGCCGGCTCGAGCACGGCGACGCCGGCCCCGCTCTTCGCCGATGTGCCTCCGTGCCACTGGGCGGCCAAGGCGGTAGCGAAGGTGGCCCACGCGGGGATCTTCGTCGGCTTCCCGCCGGACCCCGCCTACCTGAGCGTGAACGCTCTCCGGCAGGTGTTCGAGGGGCTGCGTTGCGGCGACCGGGGATGGAGCCTACGGTTTCTGACGGGCGCGCCCCATGCGTTCTCCGCGGCGCCCGAACCGGCGCTCGCCGGATTCACACTGAAGCCGAGCATCACCTCCCTGGGCGCGTCCACGGCCCGCCTGACGTTCCGCCTCCAGGCGGTCGTCGACGAGGGGGGCGGCCCTCACACGCTGGTGCGCCAGGGCAGCGTCACGGTGACGAACACCAAGGCCGGCTGGCAGATCCCGTACGCGGAGTTGGCCTCGCTGGACCTGCCGTTCTTCCCGCGCTGAGCCTGGTCTGGAACGAGGCTGAACCCGTCTACCATCCCTCCCGAGCGCGTTTCCGGCACGGGGGTCGCCTTCGGGAGCTCCGATCCCACCCCTCTCGACGCGATCGGTGCCCGCGGGGACCAGCGGGCGCCGGTCCTTGTCCATCGAGCCCCGGACCCGCCCCCCTTCGGCCCGCCACGTGGCGTAGGCTTGGAAAGGTTGATCAGGCCGGCGGGGGCTCGGCGGTCCTCGTGGTCGAATCGAACGAACCGATCGCACGTGTCCCGTACGCTTCGGACGCGCGCGGCAGCGAGGAGCACAACACACCATGGACCGACCCAACACCGAGCGAGACGTCAGCCCCACGATCATCTACACCAAGGTGGACGAAGCTCCCGGCCTCGCCACCTACTCGCTTCTTCCCATCATCCAGACCTTCACGCAGGCCGCTGGCGTAGCGGTCGAGACGCGCGACATCTCGCTGGCAGGCCGCATCCTGGCGGCCTTCCCCGACTACCTGAGCGAGGCGCAGCGCGTCGAGGACGACCTCGCGTACCTGGGCCGACTGACCGGCTCGCCGCAGGCCAACATCATCAAGCTGCCCAACATCAGCGCGTCGCTGCCGCAGCTCAAGGCGGCCATCCGGGAACTGCAGGACAAGGGGTACCCGTTGCCCGAGTACCCCGACGAGCCGACGACCGACACCGAGCGCGACGTGCGCGAGCGCTACGACCGCGTCAAGGGGAGCGCCGTGAACCCGGTCCTTCGGCAGGGCAACTCCGACCGCCGGGCACCCGCCGCGGTGAAGGCCTACGCGCGCAAGCACCCGCACTCCATGGGAGCTTGGAGCGCCGCCTCCAAGTCGCACGTGTCCCACATGAGATCCGGCGACCTCCGCGGGAACGAGGTCTCGCGCAGCGTTCCGGCCGGCGAGGCCGGCAACGCGCGGATCGAGCTGGTCGCTTCGGACGGCCGGACCACGGTGTTGAAGGACAGGGTCTCGTTGGACGCCGATGAGGTGATCGACGCGACCTTCATGAGCCGCTCGGCGCTGCGCTCGTTCCTGGAAGAGCAGATCGAGGACGCCAAGAAGCAAGGCGTGCTGTTCTCCATCCACCTCAAGGCCACCATGATGAAGGTCTCCGACCCGATCATCTTCGGGCACGCGGTCGAGGTGTTCTTCGCCGACGTGTTCGAGAAGCACGCACACACCTTCCGGGAGCTCGGGGTGAACCCCAACAACGGCCTGGCGGCGCTGCACAGCATGATCGCCACCCTCCCGGACGCCAAGCGCCGGGAGATCGAGGCCGATCTCGAGGCCGCCCTCGGCCGCCGCCCCGAGCTCGCGATGGTGAACTCCGACAAGGGCATCACCAACCTGCACGTGCCCAGCGACATCATCGTCGACGCCTCCATGCCGGCCGCCATCCGCGCGTCGGGCCAGATGTGGGGGCCGGACGGCAAGCAGCACGACACCAAGTTCGTCATCCCCGACAGCGCCTACGCGGGCGTCTACCAGGCCGTGATCGAGGACTGCAAGGTGCACGGCGCCTTCGACCCACGCACCATGGGCAGCGTGCCCAACGTCGGCCTGATGGCCATGAAGGCCGAGGAGTACGGCTCGCACGACACCACCTTCGAAGCGCCGGAGGACGGCACCATCCGTGTGGTCTCCGCGCGGGGCACGACCCTGCTCGAACGTGGCGTCGAGAAGGGAGACATCTGGCGGCTCTGCGCGGTCAAGGACGCCGCCATCCGGGACTGGGTGAAGCTGGCCGTGTCGCGCGCGCGGGCGACCGGCGCCCCGGCTGTGTTCTGGCTCGACCAGGAGCGCCCGCACGATGCGCAGCTCATCGCCAAGGTGAAGCGCTACCTCGAGGACCACGACACGAAGGGCCTCGACATCCGCTTCCTGGCGCCCGAAGAAGCCACCCGCCTCTCGTGCGAGCGCCTTCGCCAAGGGCAGGACACCATCTCGGTCACGGGCAACGTGCTGCGCGACTACCTGACCGACCTGTTCCCGATCCTCGAGGTGGGCACCAGCGCGAAGATGCTGTCCATCGTTCCCCTGATGGCGGGAGGCGGGCTGTTCGAGACGGGTGCCGGCGGCTCGGCACCCAAGCACGTGCAGCAGTTCGTCGCAGAGGGTCACCTGCGTTGGGACTCGCTCGGGGAGTTCCTGGCGCTCGCCGCGTCGCTCGAGCACCTCAGCCACGCCACCGGCAACCCGGCCGCCCAGATCCTGGCCGACACCCTGGACCGGGCCAACGCCTCCGTGCTGGAGAACAACAAGGCGCCGTCGCGCAAGGTGCACGAGATCGACAACCGCGGAAGCCACTTCTACCTGGCGCTGTACTGGGCGCGCGAGATGAGCTCACAGCAGGACGATCCCGCGCTGGCCGGCCGCTTCCGGGCCCTGGCCGAGTCGCTGGCAGCCAACGAAGCGACCATCGCCGACGAGCTGCTGGCCGCGCAGGGCGCCCCGGTGGACCTGGGAGGCTACTACCGCGCCGACGACGAGCGCGCGGCCCACGCCATGCGTCCCAGCGCGACCTTCAACCGGCTCCTGGACGGGTTCGAGGGGTGAGCTGAAGCCTGGGCTGAACGACGTCGCGGCCGCCCGGTCTATGCTAGGGGCCTCAACGCCCGGTTCGACGCCATCCGTGGCGACTCCCCGTCGGCCGGACATGCGGGTCTCCGGAGCGTGGCCATGGACACCAACGCCTTCCTGGGTTTCGCCGGCATCATCGTTCTGCTGTTGCTGTGGAGCTGGTACTCGAAAGAGCGCGGCTTCGGTGGCGGTTTCATGGCTGCGGTGGTCACGCTCGTGATCCTCGGCGCCATCGCGGTCCTGGTCGTGAGGCTGTTGGGGTTCAGGGTGTGAGGGTTCCCCCGGTCGGCTCGGCACGGGCCTCGGGCGAGGGGCCTCGCGCTCCCAGACAAGGCTTGTCCTGCACGACCCCTTGAGGCAGTTTCCGGCACTCCCACGGGCGGTACCGTGATGTGTAGGCACTCTGCGAGAGGAACGGTACCGGCATGACATCCCACGCGCGAACGGTACGGGCCCCCCGAGGCACCCAGCGCACCTGCAAGGGCTGGCAGCAGGAGGCCGCTCTGCGGATGCTGATGAACAACCTCGATCCCGAGGTCGCCGAGAAGCCGGACGAGCTCGTCGTCTACGGGGGCAGCGGGCGCGCCGCTCGCAGCTGGGAGGCGTTCGACGTCATCGTGGCGACGCTGAAGCGCCTGGAGAACGACGAGACGTTGTTGGTCCAATCGGGCAAGCCGGTCGGCGTCTTCCGCACCCACGAGATGGCGCCACGCGTGCTCATCGTGAACGCCATGCTGGTACCGGCCTGGTCGACCTGGGAGGAGTTCCGGCGGCTGGAGGCCGCGGGGCTCACCATGTTCGGGCAGATGACGGCCGGCTCCTGGATCTACATCGGGACCCAGGGCATCCTCCAGGGCACCTACGAGACGTTCGCCGAGGCCGCCGCTCAGCACTTCGGGGGCGACCTGGCCGGGCGCTGGGTGTTGACCGCCGGGTGCGGCGGCATGGGCGGGGCCCAGCCGTTGGCGGTCACCATGAACGGCGGCGTGTGCCTCATCGTCGAGGTCGACCCCCAGAGGCTCGAGCGCCGCCTGAAGACGCGCTACCTCGACGAGATCGCGGACGATCTGGACGACGCCCTCACCCGGGTGGACCGCGCCACGGCCGCGCGCGAGGCCCGCTCCATCGGACTGGTGGGCAACGCGGCCGACGTCTTCCCCGAGCTGGTCCGGCTGGGCAAGGTCCCCGACCTCACCACCGACCAGACCTCGGCCCATGACGCGCTCAACGGCTACGTGCCCCGGGGCGTCACGCTCGCCGAAGCGGCGACGCTCCGCAAGACGGACCCCCACGCCTACATCGAGCGGGCGATGAGCAGCATGGCCGAGCACGTGCGCGCCATGCTGGCCCTCCAGGACGAAGGATCCATCGTCTTCGACTACGGCAACAACCTGAGGCAGCAGGCGCACGACGCCGGGGTGGAGCACGCGTTCGACTTCCCCGGCTTCGTGCCCGCCTTCGTCCGGCCGTTGTTCTGCGAGGGCAAGGGACCCTTCCGCTGGGCCGCCCTGTCGGGCGATCCCGCGGACATCGCGCGGATCGACCGCGCCATCCTGGAAGCGTTCCCTCACGATGAGCGGCTGAGGCGCTGGATCGGCATGGCGAGCGAGCGGGTGGCCTTCCAGGGCCTGCCCGCCCGCATCTGCTGGCTCGGCTATGGCGATCGTGCCCGCCTCGGCGGCATCATGAACGACCTGGTGGCCTCCGGCGAGGTGAGCGCTCCCATCGTGATCGGTCGCGACCACCTCGACAGCGGTTCGGTGGCTTCGCCCAATCGTGAGACGGAGGCGATGAGGGACGGCAGCGACGCCATCGCAGACTGGCCGATCCTCAACGCTCTTCTCAACACCGCGGCCGGCGCGAGCTGGGTGTCGGTGCACCACGGTGGCGGCGTCGGCATCGGCTACGCCATCCACGCAGGGATGGTGGTCGTGGCGGACGGCACGCCGCAGGCCGCGGAGCGCCTGCAGCGCGTGCTCACCACCGACCCCGGGAGCGGCGTCATGCGGCACGCCGACGCCGGCTACCCCGAGGCCATCCGCACGGCGCGCGAGAAGGACATCGACCTGCCGATGCTCCTCTCCGACGAGGCTTGAGCGTGACGCCCGTACCGGCAGACGGGCGCGAGCGTCACGCCACCCTGCTGGTCCGTCACGCCGATCAGCTCGTCACCGTGGCCGGTCACAGCGACCACCCGGCGACAGGGACGGGCCTGCGCGAGGTAGGCCTCGTCGCCGACGGAGCGGTGGCGGTGGCCGGGGACCGCGTGCTCGCGGCCGGCCCTACGGTCGAGGTCGAACGCTCGATATCGCTCGTCGACGGAGCGGAGGTCATCGACGCGGTGGGCAAGACGGTGCTGCCCGGATTCGTCGACCCGCACACGCACCTGGTGTTCGCCGGCAGCCGCGAGTCCGAGCTCCCGCAGCGCCTCGCAGGCGCCTCCTACCTCGAGATCCTGCAGGCCGGCGGCGGCATCATGAGTACCGTGCGCGCGACGCGGACGGAGGACGAGGAGACGCTGGCCCGGCTCACCCGAGCCCGTCTCGACGCCGCCCTGAGCTACGGCACGACCACGGTGGAGATCAAGAGCGGCTACGGGCTCGCGACGGACGCGGAGCTCAAGCAGCTGCGCGCGGCACGGCGCGCCGCACGCGGCCACACGGTGCGGGCGGTGGCCACCTTCCTGGGCGCGCATGCCGTGCCCCCGGAGGACGCGGGCGAGCCGGACCGCTACCTCGACCGCGTCGTCCACGAGATGATCCCCGCCGTCGCCGACGCCGATCTGGCTGCGTTCTGCGACGTCTTTTGCGAACCGGGGGTGTTCACGGTGGCGCAGTCGCGTCGCGTGCTGGAGGCCGGCCTCGCCGCCGGGCTGCGCCCCAAGCTCCACGCCGACGAGCTCTCGCCCGGGGGCGGTGCGGAGCTCGCCGCGGAGCTCGGCGCCATCTCCGCCGACCACCTCGTTCACGCCTCCGATCGAGGGTTGGAGCGGATGGCGGCCGCCGGTGTGGTGGCCGTGCTGCTACCGGGCACGACCTTCAGCCTTATGGGGAACCGCTACGCTCCGGCGCGCCGGATGGTCGAGGCGGGCGTGGCCGTCGCCCTGGCCACGGACGCCAACCCCGGCTCGAGCCCTACCGAGTCGATGCAGATGATCCTCAACCTGGCATGCCTGCAGCTTCGCCTTTCCCCCGAGGAGGCCATCGTGGCCGCCACCATCAACGCCGCGCACGCCATCGGCCTCGCCGCCGAGGTCGGCTCCATCGAGGTCGGCAAGCGTGCCGACCTGGTGCTCTACGACGCGCCCGGCTACGCCTACCTCCCCTACCACTACGGGACGAACCTGGCCGAAAGCGTCATCGCCGCGGGTCGTGTGGCGTGGGAACGGGGCGGTTGGCGATGAGCGAGCGCTACTCCGCCGATCTCGCGCCCACCGGCGTTGCCACCTTCTTCAAGGCGCCCCTGGTCGAGCGCTTCGAGGCCTGCGGAGGGACCGTGGCGCTGCTCGGTGTGCCCCACGACCTCGGCGTCGGCTACCGGCCGGGCGCCCGCTTCGGCCCACGTGCCGTCCGCGAGGCATCGACGCGCCTCGGACCGATTCCCGAGGGGGGTCTGTTCGATGTCGAGCGCAACCGCCGCGTGCTGAGCGGCAAGCGGCTGGTGGACGCGGGCGACGTGGACGTGCTGCGGACCCAGCCGGGGCCGACCCTGGAGCGGGTGGAGGCGAGCGTGGCCGCGCTGGCCCGCGCCGGCGCCTTCCCGGTGCTGATCGGCGGCGACCACTCGGCTACCGGCGCCGCCGTTCGCGCGCTGGCGACGCGCCAGGACTTCGGCATTCTCCAGATCGACGCTCACCTGGACGTCAGCGACGAGGTGATGGGGAGTCGCGACACGAGTAGCAGCCCACTGAGGCGAGCAGCCGAGACCCAGGGTGTCGGTCACATCGTGCAGGTCGGCGTCCGCGGAGCCCGCATCACGCAGGCGGCCTACCGCGAGGCGCGTGCGCGCGGGAACCTGGTGCTCACGCGGGAGCAGATGCGGGACCCTGCACGCTGGGACGCCGTGCTCGAGGCGCTCGCCGGTATGGAGCGCTGCTACGTGACGCTCGACATGGACGGTTTCGACCCCTCCATCGCGCCAGGTGTCTCCTCACCCGAGCCCGGCGGCTTCACCTACCCCGAGGTGCGCCGGCTTCTCCAGCAGGCAGCGGAGCGCACCGAGATCGTCGGCTTCGACGTGATGGAGACCAACCCGCTGGTCGATGCGAACGGCGCCACCGCCTACCTGGCCGCGGTCGCCACCCTGGACCTGCTCGGCGCCTGCTTCCCCTGAGCCGCTCCGCCTGCCGGGCCAAGCACGCGGCGGCGACGTACGACGGAGCCCGACCACGAGCGGCGAGGACGGTCGAGCTACACTCGGGGCGTGGCCGACGCGCTCGCCCCGTTCCATCCCCTGGTCCGGCGGTGGTTCCTGGAAGCAATGGGCGAGCCGACGCCGGTGCAGGAGGCGGCCTGGCCCGTGATCGCCGCCGGTGAGCACGCCCTCGTCACGGCGCCCACCGGGAGCGGGAAGACCCTCACCGCCTTCCTGCTGGCGCTCGACCGTCTCGTGACCGGCGCCTGGGAACCCGGCCGCACCCGCGTGCTCTACGTCTCCCCGCTCCGCGCGCTCAACAACGACATCCGCCGCAACCTGCTGGTCCCGCTCGCCGGACTGCGACGGACCTTCGAGGCCACGGGCGCCGCGTTCCCCGATCTCACCGTGCTCACCCGCAGCGGGGACACGCCTCAGAGCGAGCGGCGCCGCATGCTGAGGCGGCCCCCGGAGATCCTCATCACCACGCCCGAGAGCCTCAACCTGCTGCTGTCGAGCCGCGGCGGCGAAGGGCTGCTCGGTGACCTGCGAACCGTCATCCTGGACGAGATCCACGCCGTAGCGGACAGCAAGCGCGGCACCCATCTCATCACCGCGGTGGAGCGCCTCACCGCCCTCTCCGGCGAGGTACAGCGCGTCGCCCTCTCCGCCACCGTGCGCCCCCTGCAGAGCGTGGCGCGCTTCGTGGGCGGTTACCGCCGCACGGGACACGGCGCCGCCGCGGATTACGAGCCTCGCCCGGTGCGCATCGTCGAGGCACCCATGGCCAAGCGCTACGAGCTCACGGTGGCGTTCCCGCGGCGGCGACCCGAGGATCCGGTGGAGGGCTCCATCTGGCCGGCCGTCGTGCGCGACCTCCAGCGCCGCCTCGCGAGCGCGCGATCCACCCTGATCTTCTGCAACAACCGCGCCCTCACCGAGCGCCTCGCCATGCTGCTCAACCGCGACGAGCCCACCCCGATCGCCTACGCCCATCACGGTGCGCTGTCCCGAGAGCTTCGTCTCGAGGTCGAACGGCGCCTGAAGGCCGGCGAGCTGCGCGCGATCCTCGCCACCGCAAGCCTGGAGCTCGGCATCGACGTCGGCGCGGTCGAGCAGGTCGTGCTGGTGCAGGCTCCGCCGTCGGTCGCGGCGGCCCTCCAGCGACTCGGGCGGGCGGGGCACCGCGTGGGCGAGACGAGCCGCGGCGTCATCCTCGCGACCTTCGGCCAGGACGCCGTGGACGCCGCGGTGCTGGCACAGGCCGTGGCACGGGCCGACATCGAGGAGCTCCGCCCCGTGCAGGGCGCACTCGACGTGCTTGCGCAGGTGCTCGTCTCGATGACGGGGCTCCGCGGCTGGGACATCGACGAGCTCTACGCCGCGGTCCGGGAGGGCTGGCCCTACCACGAGCTGCCCCGCCGCGAGTTCGACCTGGTGCTGGAGATGCTCGCGGGCCGCTTCGAAGACACCCGCGTGCGCGAGCTCCGTCCGCGGCTGTCGATCGACCGCCTCGAAAACACCGTCGAGGCGCGCCGGGGCGCCCTCCAGGCGCTCTACGCCTCGGGCGGCACCATCCCCAACCGCGGCTACTACCAGCTCCGACACGCGAGCAGCCGCGCCCGCATCGGGGAGCTCGACGAGGAGTTCGTGTGGGAGGCTCGCGTCGGCGACGTCTTCACGCTCGGCAGCCAGACCTGGCGCATCGAGTCGATCAGCCACAACGACGTTCTGGTGCTGCCGGCCGCGCGCTCCTCAGGCGCCCCCTTCTGGAAGGGCGAGGCGCTCGACCGCGACCCTCACTACGCCGAGCTGGTGGCGAGCCTTCTAGAACGTGCGGAGGGCTGGCTGGCTGCGGGCGAGGGGGCGGAGCGCCTGGCCGCGGAGCTTCCCGTCGACCGCGCCACCGCCGAGGCGATGGCGAGCTACCTCGAGCGCCAGCGGGCGGCGACGGCGGCGCCGCTCCCTCACCGACACCACGTCCTGGTGGAGCGGGTCGAGGCGGGCTGGGGGGAGGGAGAGGCGCTGCAGGTGATCGTGCACACGCACTGGGGCGGCCGCCTCAACCGCCCGTTCGCGTTGGCGCTGGCGGCCGCCTGGGAAGAGCGCCACGGCCACCATCTCGAGGTCGTCCCCGACAACCAGGCGGTCGGCGTCCTGCTCCCCGCCGATGCCGACCCCGCCTCCCTGCTCGAGCTCGTGGACGGGACCCGGCTCGACGCTCTCCTGCGCGCCGGGCTCGAGCGCAGCGGCTTCTTCGGCGCCCGTTTCCGCGAGGCCGCGGGCCGGGCGCTCCTGGTCACGCGCGCCGGCCCGCAGCAGCGCTTGCCGCTGTGGGTGACGCGCCTCCGCGCCCAGAAGCTGCTGAGTGCGGTCTGGGGCACGCCGGACTTCCCGATCTTGTTGGAGGCGTGGCGCACCTGCCTGCACGACGCTTTCGACCTTCCGGCGCTGCGCGAGCGGCTGGCCGAGCTGGCGCGAGGTGAGATCCGGGTGGGCTACGCGTCGACGTTGGAGGCCAGCCCGTTCGCGGCCTCGCTGGTATGGGGCCAGACCAACGCCTTCATGTACATGGACGACACGCCGTCGGGCCTGCCCGGCGCGCGTTCGGGGTTGAGCCAGGACCTGCTGGCGGAGGTGGCGCGCTCGCCCGACCTCCGGCCGCTCGTCGATCCCGAGCTGGTCGAGCGCTTCGAGCGCAAGCGGCAGCGGCTCGAGCTGGGCTACGCGCCCGAGACGGTGCGCGAGCTCTTCGACTGGGTCAAGGAACGAGTCCTGGTACCGGAGCCGGAGTGGCGCGCCCTGGCGGAGCGGTTGACGTTCGATGCGGGCGACGCGCTGGCGGGCCCGCTGACCTGGCTGGAGCCGCCCGGCGCCGAGCATCGCGCCGTCGTCGCGCTGGAGGACGAGGATCGTCTGCGAACCGCCCTGGGCATCGGTCCGGAAGCCGGGGAGCCCGGGGAGCTCGAGCGCCTGCTGGGCGGCTGGCTCCAGGCCTACGGACCGGTCGACACCGCCTACGTACGCGGCGTGTGGGGCCTGGGGGACTCCGAGCTCGACGGCGTCCTAGACGCTCTCGTCGAGACCGATCGGGTGGTTCGCGGCAGCATCACGGCCGTGTCCGTGGACGAGGTCTGCGACGCCGAGAACCTGCAGGCGCTCCTGCGGATGTTGCGCCGGCAGCAGGCACCCACTCTGGAGCCGCTGCCTCCGGAGGCCCTCCAGCCCTTCCTGGCCGACCGTCAACGGGTGGGGCGCGAGGCAACGCTCAGCGAGGCGCTCGAGCCGCTGCTCGGCCTGCCGGCCGCGGCGGGGCTGTGGGAAAGCGAGATCCTGCCGGCGCGCGTGCCCGGCTACGACCTCCGGCGACTCGACGCGCTCGCGGGCGAGACCGGGCTGACGTGGCTCGGCGTCGGCGACCAGAGGATCACCTTCGCGCTCCCCGACGAGCTGGGCCTTCTCGACAACCCCGTCGACGAGACCGAGCGTGGGCGGCTCCGTACCCGCCTGGCGCAGCTCTTCCCCGACCCGCTCGGCCGCTACGACTTCGAGACGCTTCTCGGCCGCGCGGGGCTCGGCACGGGCGAGCTGACGACGCTGTTGTGGCGCGGTACCTGGGCGGGCGTCGTCGCCAACGACGCCCTGGCTACCTTGCGCCAGGGCCTGGCCAGCGGTTTCCGACCCGCCGGAGGGGGCCGGGCGGCCGCCGCCGATGCGGTAGGCAGGCCGCCGCGCGGGCGAGCCGCCTTCGCACGCTGGCGCAGCAGCCGCCCGTTCACCGGAAGCTGGCGTCTGCTGGAGGAGCCCCAGCCCGAGGAGGACGGTCTCGCCGCGCTGGAGCGCGACAAGGACCGCGTACGGCTGGTCGTCGAACGCTACGGCGTCGTGTTTCGCGAGCTGCTCGAGCGCGAGCTGCCCGCCCTGCGCTGGGGACGCCTGTTCCGGGCTCTGCGGCTGTTGGAGCTGGCGGGCGAGGTGGTGGGGGGGCACTTCTTCGAGGGCGTCTCCGGGCTGCAGTTCGCCGACCGCCGGGCGCTCGCCCGGCTGCGCTCGCCGCCCGATGCCCGGCCCTTCTGGCTCAACGCGGCCGATCCGGCGGCGGTCACCGGACTGGGGCTCGAGGCCTGGCGCGGCCGTCTGCCCAGCCGTGTGCCCTCGACCCATCTCGGCTTCCGTGGCGAGGAGCTCGTCGTCGTGTCGCGCCGCACGGTCGCGGACCTCCGCATCGACGCGGACCCCGAGGACCCCGACCTCTCCACGCTGCTGGGATTCGTGCCCCACCTGCTGACGCGGGCGACGCAGCCGAGCCGTCACCTGACGGTGCGCTCGATCAACGGCCGGGCCGCGGCCGAATCGCCGTTCCGGACCGCGTTGGCAGCGCTCGCCGAGGTGACAGCCGAAGGGGACGCGCTGACGTTGTTCAAGCGCTACTGATCCCGGCATCCCGTACAATGTCTCCACTGTGAAAGACCGCTGGGGGCTGAGCGTGCTGGGTCCTGCCACGCTCTCGGGCACGGGTCGCGAGCCGGAGACGCTCGAGCGCAAGGCTGCGGCCCTCCTCGCCTACACGGCCATCGCGGGGCCCACCCCGCGTGCCACGCTGGCAGGTCTGCTGTGGCCCAACGTCGTGGACGCCCGGGCGCGCAACAACCTGCGTCAGCTCCTCCACCGCCTCCGCAGCTACGAGGGGCTCGTCGACGCCGACAGCGAGGTGAGCCTCGGTTCGGCCTCCGTCGACGTGATCGAGCTCCAGGACCTCCACGCCGCGGACGATACCGAGGCGCTCGTCGAGCGCTGGGGCGCGCAGGCGCCGATCCTGCTGGAGGGGAACACCTACGACGACTGCCCCGACCTGGCGGAGTGGCTGATCGCCGAACGCGAGCGCGTGCTCGAGATCGTGCGGCGGGCGCTCGAGGCGGAGGCCGACCGCAGCGAGGCCGCCGGAGACATCGGGCGCGCCGTCCGCCTGGCACTCCGGCTCTCCGCCCTCGACCCACTCTCGGAGGCCGATTACCGGCGCCTGATGCGACTGCACTACCTCGCCGGCGACCGCGGGCAGGCGATGGCGGCCTTCCATCGGTGCCAGACGATGCTCGAGGAGACCTTCGGCCTGGCGCCGCTGCCGGACACGCTCGAGCTGGCGCGCGCGATCGACCGTGGAACCGAGCCGCGAGCGCGTCCAGCGGCGGTACGTGAGATCCCGGTCACGCTGCTGAGGCCCCCTCGCCTGGCAGGCAGGGAGGCCGCCTGGCAAGCGCTCGAGCTGGCCTGGTCGCGCGTTCACACCATCGAGGTCGCCGGGGAGCCGGGGATCGGGAAGTCGCACCTGGTCCACGAGTTCGCCCGGACCAGGGGACCGACGCTGGTCACCCGCGGCATGCCCGGCGACCGCGACGTACCCTACGCCAGCAAGGCACGGGCCCTGGGCACCATGGTGCGCGAGCACCCCGAGTACGCCGCCGAGCCCTGGGTTCGTGACGAGCTGGCCCGTATCCTCCCGGACCTGTTCGAGCGGCCCGAAGGTCAAACCCCGATCGTCGACCAGCCACAGAAGCTGCGGCTGTTCGAGGCCGCCGCTACCGTGTACGGCAGGGCGCTGGAGGGCATAACGGTCCTCGTCAACGAGGACCTCCACCTCTGGGACGATGCCAGCTTCGAGATGGGCGCGTACTTCATCACGCGCTTTGCAGACGCCCCTACGCGGGCCATCAGCACGGTGCGGCTCGACGAGCTTCCCTCTGAACGCAGGCACACGCTGCAGCGCTCCCTCGAGGCAGGGCTGGCCGAGCTGGTGACGCTGGAGCCGCTGGACCTCTCCGCTCTTCGCGAGCTCATCTCCCTGGCCGATCTCGGGACCGGGGCCCCCTCGGAGGAGGAGGTTCTGCACCTGTCGGGCGGCAACCCGTTCTACGCCTTGGAAGTCCTCCGGAGCCTCTGGCAGGACGCGCCGGAGCGTGCTGTCGACGGCGCGCCGCACCGGCCGGCCAGCACCGCAGCCGTACTCACGAGCCGCATCGCGCGGCTTTCCCCCATCGCCAGGGAGGTGCTGCGGCTGAGGGCCATGGCCGGCCCGGCCTGCACGGACGAGGTGGCCGCAGCCGTCCTGGAGGTCCCCATCTCCGCCGTCCAGGACGCGGTCGACGAGCTCGAACGGCATCGCCTCCTCTACCACGGCGAGCTCGTCCACGAGCTGGTGGGTGAGGCGATTCGTGACCGCACGCCCACCGAGGCCGCCCGCCTATGGCACCGGAGGCTGGCCGCTCAGCTCGAGGCCTTTGCCGCCACACCCGCGGTGGTGGCCACGCACTACCTGGCCGCGATCGAGCCTGCGGCCGCCCACCGCCACCTGCTCCGGGCCGGCGACGACGCGCACGCCGTCTACGCCCTGGAGGAGGCGGCCGTCTGGTATCGCCGTGCCCTGTGGGCCGCCGCCGACCCGCACGCCCGCGCCGAGGCCCTGGCCCGTCTGGACGACGTGGCCAGGCAACAGGGTCGGCGCGACCACGGCGACGCGGTCGTCACGGAGCTCGAAGGCATCGCCCGCGCCCTCCAGGAACCCGCTCTGTTGCTGGATAGCGCTCTCCGTCGGGCCCACTGGCTCACGGTCGCGGGCGATCACGACGGCGCCATCCGCCTGGCGGAGACCGCCCTCGACGATGCACGCAGGCTGGGCGACGCCGACGCCGCCGATCGTGCACGCCTCGCGCTCGGTGATCTGGCCTACTTCTCGGGCCGCAACGCCGAGGCCCGAGCGCACTTCCTCGACGTGGCCGCGTCCGGCCGCGAGGCGCGCCGCCTTCGCGCCTTCCAGCGGCTGGGCGCGCTCGAGGCCTTGCAGGGCGACGTCGACGCCGCCTTCGATCACCACCGCGAGGCCCTCGCCCTGGCGCGCCGCCGGCACGACGCCCCGCTCGTCGCGACGCTGCTCAACAGCCTCGGTGCCGATCGGGAGCGCAAGGGCGCCTACGAGGAGGCGCTGAGCCACTTCCGCGACGCCGCCGAGGTCGCCGCGCGCTCCGCGGACCGCCGAACCGGCGCCATCGCCCTCTCGAACGAAGCCCTCACCCACGTGAGCCGTGGCGCGCTCGCCGCCGCCCTCGAGGCCGCCGAGCGTGCCCTCGAGGTGGCGACACCGCTCGGGGCGGACCGCTCGGCGGCGATGGCCAGCTTCGCGCGCGGCTACGCCCTGAGGCGCCTGGGCCGCCTCGACGAGGCGCGCGACTCCCTGAACCAGGCGGTGCGGCTACGCGAAGCCGCCTCGGACGTGCGCGGCGCGCTCGTCGCCCGCATCAACCTCGTGGGAATCGCACTGGAGGCCGCGCCTCCCTCGCGGCAGGCGACCGCCATAGCGGACATGGAGGCCGTGCTCGACGAGCTCGCTGCCCTCGACTACCCCCAGTTCTATGCCTGGTGCCTACTGGAGCTCGCCTTCCTGGTCCCGGACCCGGAGGCCGCCCTGCGACACACCGACGAAACTCTCACGCTGGATGACGGCGCGCATCTGCGCATGGCCGCGTCGGCCGCACGGTTGCGGGCTCTTCGCCTGGCGGAGGACGGCGCAGGGATCGAGGCCGCGCGCTTCGACCTGCACCAGCACCTCACGGGCCCTGCGGTGCAGGAAACCAGCCTCGCGTACCTCCTGCTCGCGGTCACCGCCGGCGACCCCGACGAGCGCCACCATCTCCTGGGCCGGGCCGACGTCCGCATCGCCCAGGAGCTGGGACGCCTCGCGCAGCGCGATGCGGTCGGTCGAAGGGCCTACCTCGAACGCCGCCTTCCAGCCGGCGGGCCGGGCGTCGAACTCCTCGTGCCCCGACGCTCGGCCCGGGGCCGCAACCACCGCTAATCCCGAGCTTGACCCTCTGGATTCGTCGCCGATAGACTCTCCGCATACTCGAGAGCGAGTCTCGGGCGCGTGCGCCCGAGACTGGCGGCGCAGGCCGGTACGGCCCGACGCCGAGAAAGGACCTTGAAGGATGCCCTTGCTTGTCTTGCGTAGGTGCGCTCCGAGGCCGTCGCCGAGCCTCGGGCAGCGGATGGCTCGGCACGCCACCGCGGCATGGTTGGCCGTTCTTGCCGCTGCGCTGCTGATCCTGATGCCGCAGGCCCGCGCTCAGCAGGTCGACGTGTCGGCCGAGCTGCACACGGCCCACGACATGGTCGCGCGCAGCCTCCGCTTGTACCGCGAGGGTCATGCCGACCAGGCCTACCGGCTCTCCCGCTCGGCCTACCTCGAACACTTCGAATACGCCGAGCCCAAGCTTCGCGTGCTCGACCCGGATCTCATCCTCGACACGGAGTTCCAGTTCGCCAACCTTCGCAACGCCATGCGCTCCGGCGCTCCCATCCACGACATCGAGGGCACGGCGACCAAGATCTATGCCAACCTGTTGAGGGCCGAGACCGTCGTCAGCGGCACGGGGGCGCTCGCCCCCACGCTGGCAGCGGGGGGTAGCTTCTTCATCCTCTTCCGGGAGGGGCTCGAGGTGGTCCTGCTGCTCGGCGCCATCCTGGCCTACCTGCGTAGCACTCGCAACGACCGGCTCGCGCCCGGTGTGTGGTACGGGCTCGGCGCCGCCCTCCTCGCCACCGCCTTGACGTACCTCGCAGCCTCGACCATCCTGCGGGTCGCGCCGGCGTCGCGGGAGCTCCTCTCCGGCCTCACCAGCGTGGTGGCGGTAGGGATCCTGTTCTATCTGAGCTTCTGGATGCTGCAGCAGAGCGATCGCCGACGCCACATGGAGTTCATGCGGGCGAGGCTTGGGCAGGCCGTGCAACGCGGCAGCCTCCTGGCGGTGGCCGGAGCCGCCTTCGCCAGCGTCTACCGCGAGGGCTTCGAGACGGTGCTGCTCTACCAGGCGCTGGTCGGTGTCAGCGGCCCGGTGATGGGGTACCTGTGGCTCGGGCTGGGGCTCGGAGCGCTCGCCCTCGCGATCGTGTCCTTCCTCATCCTGAGGCTGCAGCGGAGGCTTCCCCTGCAGGTGTTCTTCCGGGTGGCCGTCAGCGTCACGGCGCTGCTGGCCGTCGCCTTCGCCGGCAACGCGGTTCGCGCCCTGCAGGGAGCGGGCTGGCTCGGAATCACCAACCTCCTGGGCACGCTGCCCCGGCTGAACCCGAGCCTGGCCTCGCTCACCGGTTTCCATCCCACCCTGGAGACCGTGCTGGCGCAGGCCTCCCTGATCGGGGTCTACGCGATCGGGATGGTAGCATTCCTCCTGCGTCGGGAACGGCTCAAGCGCCGCACCACCACCGCGGCCGCGAGCGACGCACCAACCGGCTGAGGGGTCGGTCCTTCGCAGGAGGCGAACGCTCGCACGAGGAGCTCGGTGCGTACCGACATGACCACTCCCGAACCCTCGCCGCCCGAGAGCGCCGTCCGGATCGGCATCGATGTCGGCGGCACCTTCACCAAGGGCGTCGCGCTCGACGCCGTGACCAGGACGATCTTCGCCCGGGCCCGGGTGCCGACCACGCACCACGCCCCCGAGGGCGTCGTGGCGGGCGTGCTCCACGTTCTCCAAGAGCTGCTCGACGTCCTTCCCCCCGACCGTCCCGTGGCGCTGGTGGCGCACGCCACCACGCAGGCCACCAACGCCCTGCTCGAGGGCGACATGGCGCGGGTGGGCCTCCTGGCGCTCGGACCGGCCACCGAGGAGCGGCTGGTCCGCAAGCGCACGCAGCTGTCGGAGCTTCGACTGGCCGGCGGTCGTTCCCTCGACCTGCGCTGGGCCTTCCTCCCCGTCGACGCGTCCGACTTCGAGGCGCGCATCCGGGCGCTAGCGGCGTCGTGGCGCGCCGACGGCGTGGAGGCGGCGGCGGTGAGTCAGGCCTTCGCCGTTGACGATCCCACCGCCGAGCGCACCGCCGCGAACCTCCTGCGCGAGGCCGGCCTGCCGGCCACCGGCGGAGCGGAGCTGACCGGTGTCTACGGGTTGGAGATGCGCTCGAGCACGGCCGCCATCAACGCATCGATCCTGCCGGTGATGCTGCGCACCGCCGAACATGTCGACCGGGCGCTGGGGCGCACGCTCCCCGGCGTGCCGCTGCTGGTCGTGCGCGGCGACGGCGGCGCCGTCGACCTGCAAGGGTTGCGCGAGGCGCCGATCCACACGATCGTGAGTGGACCGGCGGCCTCGTTGGCGGGGGCCATCCTCTTCCACGGCGTCACCGACGGCATCCTTTTCGAGGTGGGCGGCACCAGCACCAACATCGGAGCGGTGCAGGCCGGGCGGCCGGTGATGAAGCACATGACCGTCATGGACTTCCCCACCGCCGTCCGGGCCGCCGACATCCGCATCGCCGGCGTGGCGGGCGGAAGCCTGCTGCGCCTCTCTGGACGGCGCATCGAGGAGGTCGGGCCGAGGAGCGCCCACATCGCCGGGCTTCCCTATGCCTCGCTGGCCGAGCCCGCCGCCCTCGAAGGGGCCCGCCTGCAGCGCATCGCCCCGCGCCCCGGAGATCCGGCCGACTACGCCGTCGTCGATGCCGCGGGAGGTCGCTTCGCGATCACCCCCACCTGTGCCGCGAACGCCCTCGAGCGGCTGCCCGACGACGATCCGGGCCACCGCCCACCGGCTGCCGCCCGCGCCGCCCTGGCGGCGGTGGCGCACGCCCTGGGCGCCGACACCGCCGAGGTGGCGACCGCGGTCTTGCAGGCGGCCGCCGAGAAGCTGACCCGCACCGTGCGCGCGGTCGCCGACGACTACCGTCTGGGAAGCACCCGCCTCTTCGGCGGGGGCGGCGCCGCTCGCGTCCTGGGCCCCGTGGTGGCCGCTCGTCTGGGCATGACGTTCGAGTGCGTACCCGAGCCCGACGTCATCTCCAGCGTCGGTGCAGCGCTGACGTTGATCCGGGTGGAGCGCGAACGCAACGTCGGCATCGACGATCCGACCGTGAGCGGCCTCCTGCTGCGCGAGGTCGAAGGGGAGGCCGTACGGCTGGGCGCCGACCCCGCACGCCTGCAGGCGGAGGTCCACTACCTGCCCGAGGAGCGAATGCTCCGTGCCGTCGCGGTCGGCGCGCACCCCGTCGACGGCCATCAAGGGGACCTGGACGACGACGTGCTGAAGACGCTGGCGCGTCAGCAACTCGGCGCACCATGCGAGATCCGCTACCGCAGCCCCGCGCTGGTCGTACTCAGCGGCGAACGGCAGCAGCGACGTCTGTTCTCGCGCGTGACGCTTCGCCCGCTGGTGGCGATGGACCGTCGCGGGGCACGTCTGCTGGAGATCGACGACGCGACGACCCTCGCCGGAGCGCCCGGCGACGTGCTGGCCGCCGTCGAGAGTCGGCTCGCGTCGGGAACCGCACCCAGCCTCTACGCCGTCACCCCGCGCCGGCTCATCGATTGCAGCCATCTGAGCGACCCCGGGGCCCTGAAGCACTTCCTTCACGAAGCCTTTCGCCTCGAAGCGCAGGTGGCCCTGGTGTTGAAGGAGAGTTGAGGAGGAGAGCATGCTGTACCGACGTCAGCGCAACGTCTCCCCGACCCTGGTCGCTCTGATCACTGCGGTGGTCGTATTCCCGGGGGCCTTCTTCCTGGGTCGCGGTACCGCGCCCAGTCCGAACCTCTCCACCGAGCTGACGCCCGCGATCTACTCGGTGCAGCACGCCCAGGGAACCCTGGACGTGATCGACCTCGAGTACGCGCGCGCGACCGGCCAGGTTGCGACCGGGCAGCCGCAGCCGGGCGCCAGCCTGACCGCCGCCCAGGACGCGGCCCGCCGCGGGCTGACCGACCTCGACCAGGCCATCGACCTGGCGCGCCTCTACCCCGAAAAGGCCCGCACCGCGCGGGCCGACTTCGAGGCGCTGCTGCGCGCCATCGATCGTCACGCGCCTCTTGGCGAGATCCGCGACCTCACCGACGCGCTCCGCATCGACCTCTCCGCCCTCGTGCCTGCGCTGTGACCGCGGCCCCGAGCGGTCGTCCGCCTCGCATTGCCGGCACGGCCGACGGCGTCGTACAATGCCGGGCGCGGCGAACCCTTCGCCGGCTCCCTTCGCGCGCCCGTAGCTCAGCTGGATAGAGCAGGGGACTCCTAAGCCCAAGGTCGCAGGTTCGAATCCTGCCGGGCGCACCACCCTCCCGCGTTCCTGCTTGGATGCACCGATCAGGGCCCGGCCTCACGGTGGGCTCGCGGCGCGGCGCACGGCCGCGCTCACCGGCGCTACGAGGTCGGCAAGGGGCGCCAGGACGGGCCGCCGAATGCCCGCCTGCCCGCGCCGCGCCCCTACACGGTGATGCGCGGTCCGCCACACCCCGCCGGCGAGGCCCTGCCTACACTGTGCCGTGATCGGACACCTACTGGCCTTCGTCATCTTCGGCTTCGTCTTCGCGTTCTTCCGTCTGGTGGCCGGCCATTCCATGGGCATCGTGCCTTCCCTGGTCGTCAGCATCCCCTGCGAGGTCGCCGGCGTCGTCGCCGGGCGCTCGTTCAAGCGCTGGATGCAGGGCGGTTGACGCCGGGACGACTGTAGGGGAATCTCCGACAACGGCGTCGGAAAGACGGGGATGGGCCTCGTTTGCGCCGGCACTAGGCTGGCCTCGTAGGGATGGGGCCGGAGCCGGGTGGCTCCGGGGATCGACCCCAGGGTGTGCGGCGGTGCCTGCCGCCGGCCCGGGCCCTCGACCTCGAAGGGGCCGACATGCTGGTCAGCGATTGGATGGTCGCAGATCCCGTCACGGTGACGCCCGAGACCAAGCTCTTCGAGGCCCAGAAGATCATGCGCGATGGCGGCTTCCGGCGCTTGCCGGTCGTGGCCCGCGGGCACCTCGTCGGCATCGTGACCGACCGAGATCTGCGCGAGGCAGCACCGTCGAAGGCGACCAGCCTGTCGGTGTTCGAGCTCAACTACCTGCTGAGTCGCCTCACCGTCAAGGACGTCATGAAGACGACGGTGCTGACGATCTCCCCCGACGACCCCATCGAGCGGGCCGCCCTGCTGATGAACGAGCGCAAGATCTCCGGCCTCCCCGTCGTCGACGGCGATGTCGTGGTCGGCATCCTCACCATCACCGATCTGCTGCAGGCCCTGGTTTCGCTCCTCGACCTGGAAGGGGGCGGTCGTGTGACCTCCCCCGAATACGGGGCCCGAACCCCCTGACCCTCGACTCTCCTTCTACCTCCTAGCGCACCCTGTCCGCGGCCCCGAGCCGCGGACAGGCGTTTTCGCCGTAGCCACGCACCCGCGCACCCACCACCCTCGAAGACGCCGGGCACGACCGCTCGGTCCCCGGCAGGAGGCCGAAGAGCCCTGCCCGATGTCCTGCTCAGGGCGCGAAGGCCGCTCCGACCTCCTCGAGGATCTCGGCGGCCACCCGTTCGACGGCCCGCTCCACCTCGGGCGTGAGCCCCTCTCCGTAGCCGAAGGCGCCGCCCTGGACTCCGAAGATGACCAGCCGCCCCGGCAACGCGTCGAGCGTGCGCGCCAGCTCCACGACGTTGGACAGCGGCAGGAGGTGGCTCGAGGCGCTCCCGGGAAGCGTGGTCCCGTCGGCGAGCACATGGCCCCCGGCTGCGGCGCCTGCCTCGATGCGGCGCGTGGTGCCGGGCTCGAGCCCGGCGTCCATGGCATCGACCACGATCGCGACGTCGGCATGCCGCCACGCCTCGAGCAGGTCGGCCGGCTCGCCGGCATTGATCAGCACGGTGACGCCGGGCCGCGCGGAGCGCGCCACCCGCACCATGACGGCGGGGCCGACACCGTCATCGCTCCTCAGCTCGTTCCCCAGCCCCGCCACCACCACCCGCGTCACGCTCGACGCTCCACATCCAGCTGGAGGAAATGCGTGGCGCACGAGATGCACGGATCGTAGTTGCGGATCGCTTGCTCGCACTGCCAGGTGAGGGCCTGGTCGTCGAGATCCAGGTGGGCCTCCACGAAGCGGGCCAGGTCGTCCTCGACGGCCCGCTGGTTCTGTGACGTGGGCGGGACGATGACCGCATCCTCGATGGTCCCGTCGTCCGCGAGCGTGTACCGGTGATACAGCAGTCCCCGTGGCGCCTCGCTCCAGCCGCAACCCCGCCCGGCGCGCGGAGCCACCGGGTGGGCGCTCGGACGTGGGGGCCGGTAGCTGCCGATGATCGACAGCGCCTCCTCGACCGCATACAGGGTCTCCACCGCGCGCACCACGATGCTCTGGAACGGGTTGCGACAGCTCTCGCCGAGGCCCGCGTCGTGCGCGGCCTCACGCGCGCGCGACGACAACCGGTCGAAGTTCAGGCTGTAACGCGCCAGCGGTCCGGTCATGTAGGTGCCGCGACCGCGCAGGACGGCATGGAGTGCGTTGGAGTGCTCCACGTGACTCTCCTCCACGTGGTCCTCGAACTCCGCCGGGCCGATGTCCAGGCCACGGTCGGAGACCATGCGCCCGGCCTCCATGGGGTAGTCGCGCTCGTGGTGGAGCGCCACGTACTCGTGGTCGTGCTCGAAGTCTGGGAAGGTGAAGCCGCCCACCCATCGGACGGTCTCCTCGGCCGCCTCCAGGGCCCTCTGGAGCGGCTCCACGAGGGCCTCGAGCTCGGAGCGGCTCGGCGCCCGGTAGAAGCCGCCCACGCGCACGTTCACCGGGTGCACCGCGCGCCCCCCGACGACGGTCATCAGGTCGTTGCCCGCCTTCTTGAGGGCGAGCCCACGCTGCACGGCGTCGGGGACCACCTTGGCAAGCTCCAGCGCGCTCTCGTAGCCGAGGAAGTCGGGGGCGTGCAGCAGGTAGATGTGCAGGGCGTGGCTCTGGATCCACTCCCCGCAGTACAGAAGCCGGCGCAACGCGCGCACCGACGTGTCGACCTCGACCCCGCAGGCATCCTCGATCGCGTGGACGGCGCTGGTCTGGTACGCCACGGGACAGATGCCACAGATACGCGCCGTGATGTCCGGGGGCTCCGTGTACGACCGTCCGCGGAGCAACGCCTCGAAGAAGCGGGGCGGCTCGTAGATGTCGAGCGCCACCTCTTCCACCTTGCCCCCGTGGACGCGCACCCGCATGGCGCCCTCGCCTTCGACACGCGCCAGCGCTCCGACGCTGATCCTGCGCAGCTCGCGGTCCTCAGAGCTCATGCTCGCCCCTCCCGCTCGACCCGGGCCTTGTATCGGCACCTGTGAAGGCTTCGGCGCGACCGAAGGCGGGCGCTGCGGCGTTGAAGGTCCGCAGCGCACGCATCGTGGCGCGCGGATCGACGCCCAGCTCGTCGCGCCACCAGCGCATCAGGGAGGGTACGTTGGCCGACTCGGCCGGCCCGAAGCAGCCGTAGCAGCCTCGACCGACCGCAGGGCACAGCGCGCCGCAGCCGGCCTGGGTGACCGGACCGAGGCAGGGCACGCCCCTCCCGACCATCACGCACGGCGTCCCACGGCGCTTGCACTCCTGGCACACGCTCACCGTCGGGAGGGACGGCCGGCGTCCGTGAAGCAGGGCGCCCACCGCCTCGAGGAGCTGTTCCTTGGCGATCGGGCAACCTCGCAGCTCGAGGTCGACCTTGACGTGCTCCGAGAGGGGCGTGGCCGTCGGCAGGACGTCGAGGTAGTCGGGGTGGGCGTAGACGGCCCGGGCGTAGGCGTCGACGTCGGCGTAGTTGCGCAGCGACTGGATCCCTCCCGCGGTGGCGCAGGCGCCGATCGCGATCAGGAACCCCGACTCTCGCCGGATCCGCTCGATGCGCTCGGCCTCCTCGGGCGTGGTGATCGAGCCCTCGACCAGCGAGATGTCGTACGGGCCCTCGACGACGGCGCTCGAAGCCTCCAGGAAGTAGGCGACCTCCAGGCGGTCCGCGAGCGTCAGCAGCTCCTCCTCGCACGCCAGCAGCGTGAGCTGGCAACCGTCGCAGGAGCTGAACTTCCACACCGCAAGGCGCGGGCGCCGCCGCACGGTTTCGCCGTGCCCGTCCGTGCGCTCGCCGCGGCCGCTGTCGGCACCGTGCCGGAACGTGGTCACCTCCTACCTCACCTCTCCGCCACCTGCAGCAGCCCCTTCACGTCTGTGAAGGGATAGACGGGACCGTCACGGCACACGAAGCTCGGCCCGAGCTGGCAGTGGCCGCACAGCCCGATGCCGCACTTCATGTTGCGTTCCAGCGAGGCGTAGATCTGCTGCTCGGGAACACCCTTCTTGACCAGGCCCAGCGCCGCGAAGCGCATCATCAGCTCCGGACCGCACACCATCGCGACGGCATCGGCGGCGTCGACGGGGGCCCGAGCGATGAGGGTCGTCACGAAGCCGACCGACCCTCGCCAGCTCTCGGTGGCGCGATCGACCGTGATCGCGACGTCGAGGTCGAGCCGGGAGCGCCAGCGACGGAGCTCATCGATGAACACCATCTCCTCGGGACTCCGTGCGCCGTACAGCAGCGCCACTCGACCGAAACGGTCGCGCTGTGCCAGCACCTGGTACAGGACCGGGCGCAGCGGGGGCAGCCCGATGCCGCCCGCGATGATGATCAGATCGTGCCCGGCGGCCGCGTCGACCGGCCAGCCGGTGCCGTAGGGCCCACGCACGCCTACCGCGTCGCCGGGCCGGAGCTCGCTCAGGAGGCGGGTGACGGCACCCACGGTCCGCACGGTGTGGATGAGGCGCTCGCCGTCGGCGGGATCGCCGCTAATCGAGATCGGCACCTCGCCGGCCCCGAAGGCGTAGAGCATGTTGAACTGGCCCGGCCGGAACGCCGGCGCCCCGCTCGGCTCGCTCCCGTCACCCAGAGCCGGCCGCAGCTCGACGCTGAAGGTGTCGGCGGTCTCGTCCCAGCGGCGCACGACCACGAACGGGCGGGGGCGCATCGGTCCGGCCGCAAGCGTGCCGTGGCTCTCAGAGGGGCTGTCCATACAGATCCAGGAGTTGCAGGCGCGTCGCCTGCAGGCGGGCGGCGACGATGCCCGCGAAGCGCTTCATGAGCTCGTAGCCCAGGGGCGGATCGTCGTCGCACTTGTCCCGCAGACAGGTCCCGTCGAAGGCGGTCGCCCGCACGTCGGTCAGGGCGCGCGCGTCGAACTGCCAGGTGTACGGCGGGAAGAGCCACGACCACCCCAGGACCTCGCCGTCGCCCAGCGTCTCGAGGCGCCTGGCCGGGCCACCCGGGTAACGGATCTCGATGCTGATCGTACCGGCCCGCAGGACGAAGAAGCGATCGGCCGGCTCGCCGAACTTGAAGACGGTGTCGCCGGCCTTGAAGTGGACGTTCCAGCCACAACCCGCGATGAACTCGAGCTGATCGTGGTCGAGGCCTGCAAACACCGGGCTGGCGCTGAGTAGCGCCACCATGTCACGCATCACCGCTTCCGCCCCCTTCTGGCGGGCCCGCGGTGCGGCCTTACCTCTGCGGCCTCGTGTTGCTGCGTGATCGCCACCGCAGCCTCCTCGGTGATGTCGATTCCCACCGGGCACCAGGCGATGCAGCGGCCGCAGCCGACGCACCCCGCCTCTCCGAACTGATCGAACCAGCTGCTGAGCTTGTGGGTCAGCCACTGGCGGTAGCGAGCAGCGACGCTCTGCCGCACGCTACCGCCGTGGAGGTAGCTGAATTCAAGGCCGAAGCAGGAGTCCCAGCTTCGCCGCCGCTCCGCGACCCGCCCCTCCAGATCGGTCGTGTCCTCGACCGTCGTGCAGAAGCATGTCGGGCACACCAGGGTGCAGTTGGCGCAAGCCAGGCAACGCTCGGCCACATCCTCCCAGAGCCGCAGCTCTGCGCCCTCCGCCAGGGCCCGTCGGGCGGCATGCACCTCCAGCTTGCGCCCCATGTTGCGCGCTGCTGCTTCGACCGCGGCCGCCCGCTCCGCCTGCTCGTCGTCCGTGGCCTCCCGGCCGCCCAGCCCGGCAAGGAGCTCCGCCCCTCGGTCGCTACCGGCGCGCGCGAGGAACCCGTGCCGCGTGTCGTCGACGAGCTCGGTCAGCACCACGTCGTAGCCCGATTCGACGCCGGGCCCCGTACCCATGGAGGCACAGAAGCAGGTGGCACCTGGACGGGTGCACTCCACCGCGACGAGGAACGCCCCCCGACGCCGTGCCACGTAGCCGGCATCGACGTGCGGGCCTCCCGATAGGACGCGATCCTGCACGCCGATGGCGGCCAGATCGCAGGGGCGCACGCCGAGCAGGGCCAGCGGGGTCTTCGGCGGAGGCGGCGGCTGCAGCTTCAGCCCGTCGGTTCGGTCACGACGGGCACGGAACAGCAGTGCCTCCGAAGGGTGCAGGAAGCGCTTCCAGCTGTGCGCGCCCACCCGGAAGCCGAACCGCTCGGCGGCGCCCGTCGTCCCCTCGGAGGTGGACTCGAGCCGATAGCGACCGGGCGAGGCCCGGTCGCTCCAGCCGCGCGGCAAGGCCTCCCCCGGAGCAATGTCACCGAGGAGCAGCTCGCCATCCTCGACGCGCGGACCGACCACGCGGTAGCCACGCTGCGTCAAGCCCGCGGCCAGATCCTCCGGCGCGCTGGCACCGAGCCAGCGTGCTTCGGTCATCAGGCGCCCCCTCCACCTCGCGCCGCGAACGCCAGCCGATCGGACACGAACCCGTCCACGAAGGCGTCCAGGGCTTCCCAGTCGGTAAACTCGGCATCCTCGCCGCGAACGACGTCGGGACCGAGGCTCCGCTCGAGAAGCCCGAGCAGGAGGCGCTTGAAGAAGTCGTAGCGGGCGTACTTCAACGCGCCGGCCAGCCGCAGGGTGTGGCTGGGTCGCCAGCCGGTGGCGTCGAGGAGCTGCTCCACGTAGGCGCTGGCTTCATCCTGGTACGCCTCCTCCGGCAACGCCGCGGTCAGACTCACGGACACGAACGCGCTCGGAACGCTCTCGAGCAGGCGAAGGTTGTCGTGGATGAAGTGGATGACCGACGACTGGTGTCGACCGTGGTGGACGGACGCCAGCACGATCAGGCCCGCCACTCCGCCGGGCTCGAGCGGGCGATCCAGGCTGGTGGCGTCGTTCAGACGCACCTCCCAGCCGTGCCCGCGCAGACGTTCCGCCACACGCTGGGCCACGCGGCGCGTGTGCCCCTCGGTGGTTCCGTAGACGACGACGATGCTCGCCACCCGGGCCTCCCAAATGCTGCCGGCCGCTCCACGCCCGTGAACCCACGCTACGAGCCCTCTCCTCTGTCAGACACGGCGATTCCTTGACAACCGATGTGGGACTTTTTCTGACCGTCACCACGCCTTGGCCCCGCTCTCACCGAGGGCACCGCCGCTCCTGGTAGAAGGGGCCATGCGCCGCTCGCTCCAGCTCCTGGCGATCTTCCTCGTGCTCGCCTCGGCCTACGCCGCCCAGCCCTTCACCGTGGGCGTGATCGTCGCCAAGGAGGGCTCCGCCCGCGTGGCCGGCGACGCCGAGTCGCTGGCAGCCATCGCCTACGCCTCGCGCATTCGCGCGGCAGGCGGCATCTTCGGCACGCCGATGGACGTGCGCGTCGAGGACGATGCGGGCGATCCCAGCCAGGCGCTGGCCGCCGCCCGGGCGCTCATCGGCGACGGCGTCGACGCTCTCGTGTGCTGCACCACCGAAGCGGCTTCCGAGCAGGTGGCCGGGCTCGCCGAGCACGCGGGCGTGGCGCTGCTCTCGCCATCGACGTTGGAGGGCGTCGACGCAACCCCCTACTGGAGCTTCTCGCTGGCCCCACGTGACAAGGACGTGCTGGCGGCGATCGTCGCCGACGCGAGCGCCCGCGGCCTCAAGAGCCTCGCCTTGATGACGCTCGACAACGGTTTTGGCGACCAGGCGAACGCCGACCTGAAGGCGCTGCTCTCTGTCGCGGGGCTCGACGAGGCCGGTGTGGCCCGCTACCCGCCGGGCGCCGACGATCTCACGCCCGAGGGCTTGTGGATCGCCACCCGCCAGCCCGGCGCGGTGGTGGTCTGGGGGCTCAAGTCCGACCTGCTGGTGGCCGTGGACGGCCTTCGCCGGCGTGGCTTCCGAGGCCCCATCTATGGCCGAAGCGCCCTGCTGAAGCCGGTCATGGGCGGGATCGACCTCTCGCAGCTCGAAGGCGTCCGCTTCGCCGTGGCGCCGGTCACGATCGCTCGGCGGGGCCTGCCTGCCGATGCTCGCTGCGCCGCGGCTGCCGACACCGCCGCACGCCGGTTGCAGTCGGTCTACGGCGGGGTCATCGATCTCGGCCCTGCCGCCCCGGTGTACGACGCCCTCGACCTGCTGCGCGCGGCCTTCGTGCAGGTCGCCGCGCTCCGGCTTCCACAAGGGAATCTCGGCGCCCGGCGCCAGGCCGTTCGCGACTCGCTGGTGGGCCTGCACCAGACCTGCGGCGCCGGCGGACTGTACGACCTGCGCGAAGGCCACCGCGACGCGGTGCTCCCGGCGGGGCTGGCGATCGCCGTGGTGAAGGACGGGCAGCTGGTGGCCGCGCCCTGAGCGAGCCCCGCACGAGGTCCGGCCGGGCCTTTGCGAGGACCCACGCAGCGACCGGAACGCGCAATCGCCCGCGGTACACTGGGCGCAATGATCGAGAAGCTGAACACCCTCACGGACGAGTTCGAGGCGCTCGAACGAAGTCTCGCGGACCCGGTATTGATCGCCGACACCGGGCGCTACCGCGAGGCGATGCAGCGCTACAGCGAGCTCAAGGGGATCGTGGACGCCTTCCGGGAGTACCGCGACGTCGCACGCCAACTCGCCGAAGCCCACGAGCTCGAGGCCGATCCCGAGCTCGGGGAGGAGGCGACCGCGGAGACCGTACGCCTCCAACCCCGGATCGAGCAGCTCGAGCGCTCGCTCGAACGGATGCTCCTCCCCAGGGACCCTTTCGACGACAAGGACGTCATCGTCGAGATCCGCGCTGCGGCGGGCGGCGACGAGGCGTCGCTCTTCGCGCGCGAGATCCTCGACATGTACCTCCGCTACGCCGAATCGCTGGGCTACGCCACCGAGCTGCTCGACTCGCACCCGACCGATGTCGGGGGTCTCTCGAAGGTGTCCTTCGAGATCCACGGAAGGGGCGCGTACAGCCGCTTCAAGTTCGAGTCGGGCGTGCACCGGGTGCAGCGCGTCCCCGCCACCGAGGCCCAGGGGCGCATCCACACCAGCACAGTGACGGTGGCCGTGCTCCCGGAGGCCGAGGACGTCGACGTGAACCTGTCGCCGTCGGACTACCGGGTCGATGTCTACCGCTCGAGCGGGCCCGGCGGCCAGTCGGTCAACACCACCGACTCGGCGGTGCGCGTCAGCTACCTGCCGGGCACACCCGAGGAGATCGTGGTGACCTGCCAGGACGGCAAGTCGCAGATCAAGAACAAGGAGAAGGCGCTGGCGGTGC
>CAZIBD010000007.1:0-65460 GCA_964536935.1 uncultured bacterium
GCGGCTACATCAAGCGCACGCCCATCACCAGCTACCGGGCCCAGGCCCGCGGCGGGCGCGGCGTGGCGGCGCAGCGCGCCAAGGAGGACGACGTCAACTCGCTGCTGCTCGTCGGGTCGACGCACGAGTACCTGCTGTTCTTCACCGACCAGGGACGCGTGTATCGCGAGAAGATCTACGATCTTCCGGAGGCGGAGCGGGGGGCGCGAGGCAACCACATCCGCAACCTGCTGCCGTTGGCCGAAGGCGAGGTCGTCCAGACGGTCCTGGCGCTCAAGGCGTTCGACATCCCGGGCACCTTCGTGTTCGCGACCCGCCAGGGCCTGGTCAAGCGCACCGCCATCCGCGAGTACGGCAACATCAACAGCTCCGGCCTGATCGCCATCAACCTGGTCGAGGGCGACGAGCTGGTGGCCGTCCGCATCACCGACGGACACGCCGACATCGTGCTGGGCACGCGAGGTGGCCAGGCCATCCGTTTCGCCGAGGACGACGTGCGCGACACCGGGCGCGCCACCCAGGGCGTCATCGGCATCCGCGTGAAACCCGGCGACGTGGTCGTGAGCCTCGCGACCATCTCGTCGGCCGATCGCGAGACCGCCGAGTTGCTCAGCGTGACGGAGCGTGGCTTCGGCAAGCGTACAGGCCTCTCGGAGTACCCGCTGCAGGGCCGCGGCGGGCAGGGCGTGATCACCCACCGGCTCACCGACCGCACGGGGGCGATGGTGAGCCTGAGCCACGTCCTGGGCGAGGAGGAGCTCTTCGTGCTGTCGCAGCAGGGCATCCTGATCCGCACCAAGGTCGACCAGGTCAGCAGCTACGGCCGCGCCTCGCAGGGCGTCACCATCATGCGTCTGGGCGACGGCGACATCGTGGTTGCGGCCATGGTGATGCCGGACGAGGAGGACCTGGAGCGCGGGATGGACGAGCGCAAGGGCACGAAGGCGTGACCGCGGCGTGAGCGCAGGTCGGCACGAAGGCGCGGCCGCCAGCCCACCGGCCGGGACGCGACCCGCCGTCGTGCTCGACTGCGATCCGGGTCACGACGACGCCCTCGCCATCCTGCTGGCCGGCGCCACCACCGAGCTGGTCGGCATCACGGTGGTGAGCGGCAACGCGCCGCTCGATCGCACGCTCGCCAACGCCCTCGTCGTCACGCAGATCGGCGGTCTGGACGTTCCCGTGCATGCCGGTGCGTCCAGGCCGCTGGTGGCGGAACCGCGCCATGCCGCCTTCATCCACGGCGAGAGCGGCCTCGACGGACCGGATCTGCCGCCGCTGCGGCGCCGGCCCGCGAGCGGCTCGGCGGTCCGCTTCCTGCTGGAGGCCGCGCAGGCACGCGACGATCTCTGGCTGGTGGCCACCGGCCCCCTCACCAACGTGGCCCTGGCGCTGCGCGAAGAGCCGGCGTTGGCCGGCCGCCTGCGCGGCATCAGCCTGATGGGCGGGAGCTACGGGCCTGGCAACGTCACGGCCGCCGCCGAGTTCAACATCCTGGCCGACCCGGAGGCCGCGGCCGTGGTCTTCGGCTCGGGCGCGTGCCTGACCATGGCCGGGCTCGATCTCACCCACCGCTTCCGGATGCCGCGCGCGCGGGCCGACGCGATCCGCGCCCTGGCGACCCCCACCGCGACGTTCGCCGCGGAGCTGCTGGATGCCTACGGCGCGGCCTACGCCCGGGCCTTCGGCCCCGAGACGGGCGTGCCGCTGCACGACCCGTGCGCCGTGCTGGCGCTCACCCAGCCCGACCTCTTCACCTCGGAGCAGCGCCACGTCGCCGTGGAGCTGGCGGGGACCCTGACGCGCGGCATGACGGTCGTCGACCGCCGCGGGGGCGGACGCGGCCAGCCGCCCAATGCGGCCGTTCTGACCGACCTCGACGACGAGCGCGCCTTCGAAGCCCTCCGCTCGGCCCTGGCGAGCTACGTGTGATGCGCCCCACCGCCGGCGGCCTTGTGTAGAGTGTCGGGAGAGCCCGGAACCGAGCTGCCATGATCCAATTCCACCACGTCACCAAGACCTACCCGCGGACCCATACCCATGCCCTCAGGGACGTGGATTTCGAGATCCGCAAGGGCGAGTTCGCCTACATCACCGGGCACTCCGGCGCGGGCAAGTCGACCCTGCTCGCCTTGCTGCTCAGGCGCATCGCACCGACCGAGGGCCACGTCTACGTATCCGGACAGGACATCTCACGGCTGCGCGAGAGCCGGCTTCCGCACCTCCGGCGCAGCATCGGAATGGTCTTCCAGGACCATCGGCTGCTGCAGCACCTGTCCGCCATGGAGAACCTGACGTTCGCGCTCCGAGCCACCGGCAACCGGGGGTCGATGGAGCAGCGCGCGCTGCTCGCGCTGCGGCAGGTCGGGCTGGCGCACAAACGCAAGGCCTTCCCCATCGAGCTGAGCCTGGGCGAGCAGCAACGGGTGGCGATCGCGCGGGCCATGGTCACCAACCCGCCCCTGCTGCTGGCGGACGAGCCGACCGGAAACCTCGATCCCGACACCGCCATGGAGATTCTCGAGCTGCTGAACGACGTCAACATCAAGGGGACGACGGTGGTGGTGGCCACCCACTCGCGCGATCTCGTCGATCGTTTCAAGCGCCGCACCATCGTGCTCCGCAACGGCGAGCTGGTTCGCGACGACGATCGTGGCGGGTATTCCCTCTGACGGCCCGAGCGTGCGCGTCCTCGGCGCCGAGGACGACGAGGCTCTCTGGAGCCTACGCCGTCGGGCGCTGACCGAGAGCCCACACGCCTTCACCACGCACCCCGACGAGCACCCGTCGTGGCCGGCATTCCGGGAGCTCCAGAGCGAGCGCCGGGCCGACGGCGACCAGCGGGGACTGGGCGCGTACTTGGCCGGAACGCTGGTGGGCATGGCGGTGGTCGTGCGCGAAGGGCGCATCAAGGCAAGGCACCGCGCCCACCTCTACAGCGTGTACGTCGCGCCCGAGGCGCGCCGTGCCGGTGTCGGGCGGGCCCTCGTGGAGGCGGCCATCGAAGCGGCGCGCGCGCTCGGCGCCGAGCAGCTCGAGCTCGCCGTCGGTGCCCACAACGCTCCGGCCATCGAGCTCTACCAGCAGCTGGGCTTCCGGCGCTGGGGCGTTCAGCCCCGCGCCGTCCGCATGGACGGCCACGATCTGGACGAGATCTGGATGGCGCTGGTGCTCGACGCGTCTAGCACGGAGGGTCCAACGCCCCGGAGCTGATCGCGGGGGCGCCTCGAGACCAGGGGCTCAGAGGGTCGTCACCGTGTAATCGAGCCGCTCCTCGGACAGGATCATCTCCAGGAACTGGAGCTGCCCGAGGGCGTCGATCATGGCGAAACCGTGGCCCTTGTCGATGTAGATGCCGTCCTTCATGACGGTGTGGCCGTAGACCCCGAAGCGGTGACCGGCCTGCTGCACCAGCTCGGGCTTGTTGTACCACCAGGTCTTGGCGTCACCGTCGTGATAGAAGAAATCGTCGAAATGCTGCATGCCGGGCAGGGGCCCGGCGTGGGCGAAGTGCACCCCGTGGAACACGCGCTCACGCGCGAACGACCGGAACCAGTCGGCGAGATCGTCGGGTAGCGCCAGGCCGCCCCGCTCCGGGTTGAACTCGTCGTGCCGGAGTCCGCCCCGAGTGGTGAGCTCGTAGGTGTGGTCGAGAGCCACCTCGTCGTGGTTCCCCAGGATGATGGTGACGTTGCCGCCGGCCTGGTCGACGAAGCGCTTGAAGCGGTAGAGCTCGCGGATCTGCGCCTTGGCGGCGCGTCGCAGGTGGTCGGGCTCCTCCGGGTCGTACGGCTCCACGCCCACGGCGTTGGCGTAGGCTCGTTCGTCCTTGTAGTGGACGAGGTCCCCGACGCACACGACCTGGTAACGACCCTCCGTCACGGCCGGGGTCGGCTCGTAGGTGGTCGTGCAGGCCGCTGAGGCCTTCAGCACCCGCCACAGCTCCGGCCACTGCCCGTGCACGTCCCCCACAGCAATGACCTTGATCATCGCGCGCCTACCCGGCGCCGTCCCTGCGCGCTCGGACGTCGCGTCCCGCCGGGCGCCCCCGACCCGGCCGTCCTCACGAGACCGTCCCCTTCGCCAGCAGGAGCTCGCGCAGCTTGCGGTAGAGCTCGCGGGCGTCCTCGGGCGAGCGCCCGTACCCTCCGTGCTCGACCACCAGCCTGGCTGCCTCGTGGCCGAGCCCCACCGCCCGCAGGCGGTCCACCAGACGCTCGATGGCCTGCTGCCCCTCACTCCTCGCGTCGCCCGACGGGAGCGGGGAACCGGCCGCCTCGACGGCGGCCGCAACGTCCTCCGAAGGGCCCTCGGGGCCAGCACGCGTGGCGCCCTCGCCACCGGCCTCGCCCACATCCGCGGGGCGGGCCTCGTGCCCGACCTCGGGAACGGTGATCGGCTCGCCACTGTCGACGTCGAAATCGACCCAGGCGCCTTCCGACGCCGGCGGACGCAGACCGGCCTGCCCGGCGGCTCGCGCCAACGCCCAGCCGCACACGCGCGTCATGTCGATCAGGTCGCCGAAGGAGCGGGCCGACGCACTCTTGCGGACGCCGAGCAGCTCGAGCTCGCACACCACGGCGTCCGAACCCAGCGGCAGCAGCCGCTTGGACCAGCCCTCAACGCCGAGGACACGATCCAGCCGCTCGACCACCGCCTCCTCGCTCAGCACCGGCTCGAGACGGGCCGCGCCGCCCTCCCGATCGAGCTGGGCGACGCACCAATCGAGCGCAGTGACAGGGAACGGTGCCGCGAGTCGAGTCCATTCGTCGCGCCGCATCGGGGCAAGTATACCAGCGGTCACGCGACGCTCAGGATGAGGTTTTCCTCGTCCCGAAGGGGCCCCGCGAAGTCACGTCGCGCGACGACGGCGCGCGTCCGCCACGTGCCGGTGCTGTAAGGTGGTGGCATGCAGAAGCGCCTCGCTCGACGCGCATCCGACGTGCGGACCCCCACGAGGGGGCCAGCCCGCGCCGCGGCCGGGGGCAGCCGCGGGCCGCGCGCTGCCGTGTTCGCCCAGGCCGCTCGGCTCCCAGGAGGCGGGCCCCGTCGCGCGGACGTGCGCCCGGGCCGCTGGATCGCCCTGATCGCGGCCGTGGCGTGGTTCATGCTGGCTCCGGCCCTGGCCCAGAGCGGCCCCACCGTGAGCTTGAACGACAACGTCCTGCAATCGGGCGGCACGGTGAGGCTCGACGCCAGCGGCCTGAAGGCCGATACCGCCTTCACCGTGACCCTGACCGCACCGGGGGGCTCTTCCGATCGCACGACCGTGCGCTCCAACGGCTCCGGTACCCTGCACTTCGAGAAGGCGCTACCTACGCCGGGCACCTGGACGGTCCGCCTGAGCGGTCCCGGCATCGATGCCCCCTTCAACGTCGAAGTGACGCAGCAGCCGGCCAGCAGTCCGCAGCCGTCGGCACCCGCGACGCCGACCCCGTCTCAACCCACCCCTTCCCAACCCACGCCGTCGCAACCGACCCCGTCGCAACCCACGCCGCTCGCGCCCTCGCAGCCCCAGGCCGGCGCCCCCATCGCCCTGTCGATCGAGCAGGGCAGCCTCGTCGCCCGACAGAGCGGGCAAGAGGCGTGGCGCCTGGACTTCCCCGCCGACAGCGGGCAGACTGCCGGCGTGCTCCAGGCCGGCGGCAAGGTCTACCTCGGCCACGGCAACAGCCTCCTGGTGCTCGACCCTGCGAACGGCCGCGTACAGGCGCGCTACGCCGTGCCGGCCCAGGTCACCGGCGTGAGCTCGGCAAGCGACCGCGTATCGGTGACCGTGACCTTCGCCGACGGCACTCAGAAGACCCTCGACCTGGGGCCCGACGGCATCGTCGGAACGGTCCGCTTCGGAACCGACACGGCCCTGTACGGCTGGCTACAACACGAGGCCCAGGTCTCCGACCCGGCGAAGCGCCTCCAGCAGGATCCCACCAACCCCTGGCTCTACGTGGCGTTGGCCAAGCAGGCCGGCGACGCCCAGCGTGCGACCGTGGACTACCAGGAAGCCTTGAACCACGCGTCCACCTTCTACGAGCGGGCCCAGCTCGCCCGGGTGCTCTACGGTGCCGGTCAGACCGATCTTGCCAAGGAGGCGATGGATGCCGCCCTCCGCGACTACGTCGACCGCGGCTACGCCGCCGAGCTGCTGACCGACCCGCAGCTGCGCGACGCCTACGGCTTCGCACTCCCCGAGCTCGAGGCCGCCGTGTCCCACGGCGACCTGCAGGCGGCGTCGTTCTGGGCGCCGTGGGTCTACCGCATGAGCACCCCGGACGTGCCGGCGACACAGGCCGCGCTGCTTGAGTACAGCCGCGCCCTGCGCGCCGGCGGTCAGCGCAGCGAGGCCTCGCTCTGGCGCGCCCGGGCGCACGAAGGGAACGGCTTCCGCCTCGGCCGCGCCCTCCGACGGGCCGCCCTGGGCCTGGGGCGTGCCGGCTGGTACGGCGTGGCCGCCCTGCTCATCGCCATGGTGTTCCTGCACTTCACGCTGATCGCCAAGTACTGGCGGCCGCAGAGCCTGGCCCTCAAGCAGCGCCAGGAAGGCGGCCGCAGCCCCGGCCGCGTGCCGAGGCTGTTCGCCATCCGCTACTACAGCTTCACGGAGAAGCTGGTCCTGGTGCTGATGTTCGCCGCCGCACTGGCGCTGGCGAGCCTGGCGGGGTGGGCGAACCGTGGCGATCATCTGCCGGCCGCCTGGCGCTCGGGCACGCTCGCCAGCGTGCCGGCGCGCGACGCCATGAGCTCGGTCTTGCGGACCGGCACGTTCGCCGACTTCGTCCGAGGGTACGGCGCGCAGGTGGCCGGCGACACCCAGACCGCGACCCAGGCCTACCAGGCGGCGGGCAGCTACGCCCCCGCGCTGAACAACCTGGGCGTGCTGGAGAGCTCCGACGCTCTCTACCAGCAGGCGCTGGATGCGTCGCGCGACCTGCCGGCAGCGCTGTACAACCTGGGCCGCGGGACCGACCCGTCGCGGCTGCATACCGCCTACGCCGCAAACCTCCCGTTGCTGGCGGTGCCCACCGAGACGGTGTTGCGCTCTGCAGTCGCCGGCGGCTTCCAGGACGCCCTCGGCGCCGCCTTCTCCAACCCGTGGGCGGAGCTGACCGGCGTCAACCCGCTCGCGGTCCCGAACTGGTTGTGGGACGCATTCGTCGTGCTGTTCCTCGCCTGGGCGGCGGTCACGGTGCTGTACCTGGTGGCTCCCAGGCCGAGGCTCGCGGGCAACGCGCCGCGCACGGCGGCGTACCACCTGCTGGCGCTGCTCATCCCGGGCAGCGGTCTCGGCGACGAGCTCTGGGGTGTGCTGCTGCTGGTGCCGTGGGCGATCTTCGGCATCGATGCGGTCCTACACTCCCTGCCGCTCGGCGCTCCGGCGATTCCCCTGGCCACCGACTACGTGGTCCTCGCCGTCATCTACGTCCTCAACCTCGTCTCCTTCCTGGTCGAGCTCACCTCGTACCGGCGCCGGATGGCGGAGCTCCGCCGCTCGCGTCCGGAGACCGCCCGGGCGTACGGCATGAGGGTCCCGTCCAAACCACCGGAGTGACGGTCTGAGCGCCGACCTCGACCTGCCGGGGCCGCCGCGGGCCGTGCCCGGCGCCGCGTCGGGGTACCTGCTGGTCCTCACCGCAGCCGTGCTCTGGGGGCTGCTCGGCGTGTTCGCCAAGGGCATCCTCGCCGACGGCCTCGGTCCCCTGGAGATCTCGTTCTGGCGCGCCACCCTGGCGGGTGGTGCGTTCTTGATCCACGCCGCGGTGCGCGGCCGGCTGCGACTCGCCCGGCGCTCCGACGCGCTGCCGTTCCTCGGCTTCGCCCTGGTCGGCGTGACCCTGTTCTACGCATCGCTCAACCTGTCCATCGCGGCCGGCGGCGTGAGTCTGGCGGTCATCCTGATGTACAGCGCCCCCGCCTTCGTAGTGGTGCTGGCCGCGTTGCTGCTCGGCGAGCGCCTCACCGTCACCAAGGTCACCCTGGTGGTGCTGGCCACCGCCGGCGTCGTGCTGGTGGCGCGCGGTGGAGGCGCCGGCATCGACGCCAACGTTCGCTCGGTGGCCTGGGGGCTGGCCGCCGGCATCTCCTACGCCAGCTACTACATCTTCGGGAAGTGGGTACTGCAGCGCTACGCTCCGGTCACCATCTACGCGCTGGTGCTACCCGTCGGGGCGTTGGGGCTGCTCCCGCTGGTGCACTTCCACGCCAAGCGGCCGGGCACCTGGCTGCTCCTGCTGGCGTTGGCCCTGATCAGCACCTACCTCGCCTACCTCGCGTACTACACGGGGCTCAAGCGCATCGAGGCCTCGCGGGCGGTGCTCGTGGCGACGCTCGAGCCGGTGGTGGCGACGACGCTGGCAGCGCTCCTGTTCGGCGAGCGCTTCGGGTCCTGGGGGCTGGTCGGAGCGGCGTTGATCTTCGCTTCGGCCCTGCTGTCCGCGCTGCCCGCTCTCCGCCGCCGGCCTCTGGAACGAAGGGCGCTCCGTCGGCGGGCACGATCGGTGGAGGCAGGCGCGAGCGCCGCGGCCGTGGCCGGCGCCGTTCCCGAGCCGTCGGGAGCGGATCCCACCACCGCCGTGGACGCCGACGGCGGGCAGGGAGACGAGGGCGACGGCTCGGGCCACGAGGGTACGCCGTCACCTTGACCGGCCTCCGGGGCGGTGCTATCGTTGCATCGTTATCGGAGGCGTTGCATATTGGTTCGCCTCCGCGAATGAATCCGATGCGTACGACCCCGACCCACCCCCGCGCCCGATACTGAGCCGCTCCTCGGAGCGGTCGGTGCGACGTGGCGGCCCCTGGGGGCCCGGGCGGGGTCTTTTGCTGCGGGAGGCACGTATGCAGAGCGAATCCGATTCCATCAAGAAGGTCGTCCTGGCGTACTCCGGAGGCCTCGACACCTCGGTGATCCTGCACTGGATCCGCGAGACCTACGGAGCCGAGGTGATCGCCTTCACCGCCGACGTGGGGCAGGGCGAGGAGGTCGCCGAGGCCAAGGAGAAGGCGCTCAAGACCGGCGCCAGCAAGGCGTTCGCGGTGGATCTCCGCGAGGAATTCGTACGCGACTTCGTCTTCCCGGTGTTGCGGGCGGCGGCGGTGTACGAGGGGTACTACCTGCTCGGCACGTCCTTCGCCAGGCCGCTGATCGCCAGGAAGATGGTCGAGATCGCCCAGGCCGAGGGAGCCGATGCCATCGCGCACGGCGCTACCGGCAAGGGAAACGACCAGGTCCGCTTCGAGCTCTCGGCCTACGCCCTCAAGCCCGACATCAAGGTGATCGCCCCCTGGCGCCTCTGGGACCTGCGCGGTCGTGAGGACTGCATCGCCTACGCCGCCGAGCACGCGATCGACGTGCCGGTGACCAGGGAGAAGCCCTACTCGATGGACGCCAACGCGTATCACATCAGCTACGAGGGGGGCGTGCTGGAAGACCCGTGGGCCGAGCCCCCCAGAGGCATGTGGCGGCGCACCGTCGACCCGGAGGACGCACCCGACACGCCCGAGGTCGTGACGATCACCTTCGAGCACGGTACGCCGGTAGCGATCGACGGGCAGCCGCTGTCGCCCGCCGCCCTGCTCGACCGTGCCAACGAGCTGGCGGGCCGGCACGGCATCGGCCGGGTGGACATCGTGGAGAACCGGTTCGTCGGCATGAAGTCGCGCGGCTGCTACGAGACGCCGGGCGGGACCCTGCTGTTCCACGCCCACAAGGCGGTGGAGTCGTTGACCCTCGACCGCCAGGTGCTCGAGCTTCGCGACCAGCTCGTCCCGCGCTACGCGGCCGCCGTCTACAACGGCTTCTGGTTCGCGCCCGAGCGCGAGGCGCTGCAGCGTCTTATGGACGACATCCAGCAACCGGTCTCGGGGGAGGTTCGCGTCAAGCTCTACAAGGGGTCCGTGACGGTCCTGGGGCGGCGCTCGCCGAACAGCCTCTACCGCCAGGACGTGGTCACCTTCGAAGAGGACGACGTCTATCAGCAGGGCGACGCCGACGGCTTCATCAAGCTCAACGCCCTTCGCCTGCGCATCGCCCGCCAGCTCCAGGATGCCGAGCTGGAGGCCACGCCGTCATGATGACGGCAGCCCTGCGGCCGGAGGCGGCGTGATGGCCGCGGTCGGCGACCCCGTCTCCGGGACGGACCGCGCGGCGGCGCAGCGAGCGCGTCTGCGCTGGGCGGGGCTGCGGGACCTCGAGGAGCTCTGCAAGCTGTTCCGAGCTGCCCGACCCGACCAGGGGAGCGACGAGGCGGAGATGACGTCGTGGCTCGAGCACGGCGGCGCCATCGTCCTGGAGGCCGAAGGGCGGGCGCTGGCCGCCTTGCGCTGGCGCGAGGAGGGCGCGGGCTGGCGCGTCGACCCGGTCGCCAGCCTGCCGGAGGAGCGCGGCATGGGCTACGGTCGCTGGCTGATGACCAAGGTCGAGGCCCACGCCATCCGCTCCAACATCCCCATCCTCACCCTCGATCTTCCCTCCTCCGAGGCCCTCGCCTACTACCATCGCATGGGGTACCGGCGACCCGATCCCGACGGGTCCCCGTCCACGCTGGTGAAACGCGTCGGCGGCACCTGGCAGGTCCAGGAGGAGGGGCGTTGACCAGGGACGACGACACTCCGCAGAAACCTGCCGCGGACCGGGCCGGCGACACCCGCATGTGGGGCGGCCGCTTCCAGGAAGCCACCGACGCCCTGGTGGAACGCGTCAACGCCTCGGTGCGATTCGATCGGGCGATGGCCGACGAAGACATCGCCGGTTCCCTCGCCCACGCCGCGATGCTGGCCGAACAGGGCGTCCTAGGCGCCGATGATGCTTCCGCCATCCGTGAAGGACTGCAGGCCATCCGCGAGGAGATCCGCGCAGGCACGTTCGTGTGGCGCGAGGAGCTCGAGGACGTCCACATGAACATCGAGCGGGCCCTCACCGAGCGCATCGGCCCCGCTGGCGGCCGGCTCCACACCGCCCGCAGCCGCAACGACCAGGTGGCCACCGACTTCCGGCTCTACCTCAGGCGCCGCCAGCGCACGCTGGAGCGCCTGCTCCACGATCTACGCACCGTGCTGGCCGCCCTGGCCGAGCAGCACCTCGACGTCATCATGCCGGGCTACACCCACCTGCAGGTGGCCCAGCCGGTGCGGCTGTCGCACCACCTGCTCGCGTATGCAGAGATGTTCGGCCGCGACCAGGGCCGCCTGCGCGACGCGCGCGCCCGCACGAACGTCAGCCCTCTCGGGGCCGGCGCTCTCGCCGGCACCGGCTTCCCCATCGACCGCGAGCGCACCGCGCGCGACCTGGGCTTCGACGCGGCCAGCCCCAACTCCCTCGACGCCGTGTCCGATCGCGACTTCGCGCTGGAAACGCTGTCGGCTCTGGCGGTGCTGATGATGCACCTGTCGCGGCTCAGCGAGGAGCTCATCCTCTGGTCGAGCCAGGAGTTCGGTTTCCTGACCCTGCCCGACAGCCACACCACCGGCAGCTCGATCATGCCGCAGAAGAAGAACCCCGACGTGTGCGAGCTCGTCCGAGGCAAGACCGGGCGCGTCTACGGAGCGTTGATGGGCCTCCTGACCGTCATGAAGGGCCTGCCCCTCGCCTACAACAAGGACATGCAGGAGGACAAGGAGGGCGTGATGGACGCCGCCGACACGGCCGAGGACGCGCTCCGGCTCTACCTGGACATGCTCCCGCGCATCGACGTGCACGGAGGCCGCATGCGCGCGGCCGCGTCCCGCGCCTTCAGCAATGCCACCGATCTCGCCGACTACCTGGTCCGCAAGGGACTGCCGTTCCGCGACGCCCATCGCGTCGTCGGCGAGCTGGTGCGGCAGGCCCTGGAAGCGGGCACCAACCTCGAAGGGCTTCCCCTCGAGACGCTGCGTCGAGCCGACCCGCACATCGACGACGACGTCTACGGCGTGTTGGTGCTGGAGAGCGTGGTGGACGCCCGGACGAGCTACGGCGGCACCGCCAGGCGCGAGGTGGAGCGGCAGCTCGAGCGCCTCCGGAGAACCCTGGCGGCGGAAGGGGAGCCGTGAGCGGCGCCCCCCTGCTGCCTCCCATGTCCGGGAAGCCGGTCGTCACGGTGCGCCGAGCCCGCTCCGAGGACGTTCCGCTCATCTTCGAGAACATCGGCCACTGGGCCGCAGAGGGGCGGATGCTGGTCCGTCCCATGCAGAACATCTTCGAGAACCTTCGAGACTTCTTCGTCGCCGAGCTCGACGAGGGGGCGGGCCCGGTCTTCGCCGGGAACGGTGCCATGCACATCCTCTGGGGGGACATCGCCGAGGTGCGGGGGCTCGCCGTGGCACCGGGTGTCCAGGCGCGCGGGGTGGGGCGCCACATCGTGGAGGCCTGCGAGGAGGAGGCCCGGCGGGTGGGCATCCCCGTCCTGTTCGCCTGGACCTACGAGGTGGGCTTCTTCGAGCGCTGCGGCTTCGAGCTCATCGACAAGTCGCGCGACCTGCATCCACGCGTGTGGTCGGAGTGCCTGCGCTGCCCGTTCTACGTGGGATGCAACGAGAACGGCGTGGTCAAGCGGATCGAGGGTGTCCCGATGCCCCACAACCTGCCCGAGCCACCACCCGCGCAGGTGCCGCCCGGCGTCCGCTGACCCGGCGGCTGCGCACGCGCCGTACAATCCCCGGGTGAGCGAGAGCCGGCGCGTCGCGCTGATCCATACCGGCGGCACCATCGGCATGCATCGCGGCCCGCGTGGCTACGAGCCCGCGCCGGGCCACCTGGCGCAGCAGCTCGACACCATGCGCGAGCTCGAGCACCCCGCACTCCCCCGCTTCGAGCTCATCGAGTTCGAGCCCTTGCTCGACTCCGCCGACATGGAGCCGAGCGACTGGGAGCGCATCGCGCGCTCCATCGTCGAACGCTACGACGCCTTCGACGGTTTCGTGATCCTGCACGGCACCGACACCATGGCGTATACCGCCTCGGCGCTGTCGTTCCTCCTCGACGGCCTCGCCAAACCGGTGGTCCTGACCGGCTCGCAGATCCCCCTGGTCGAGCCGCGCAGCGACGCCCGCGAGAATCTCGTCACCTCGTTGCTGCTGGCCGCGCGCGAGGAGCTGTCGGAGGTGTGCCTGTACCTGAACGGGCTCGTGCTGCGGGGCAACCGCAGCACCAAGGTCTCCGCCAGCGGCTTCGACGCCTTCGCCTCGCCCAACGAGCCGCCGCTTGGGACGGCCGGCGTGACGCTCGAGCTGCGCCGCGAGCTGCTGCGCCCGCCGCAGGCCGCGCCGCTGCGAGTAACGCCACTCGCCGACGTGTCCGTCGCCGCCTTGCGCCTGTTCCCCGGGGTGCGAGCCGAGCTGCTCAGGAACGTGCTCGCCCCGCCGGTCGCGGGCCTGGTGCTCGAGAGCTACGGATCCGGCAACGCACCCAGCCGCGACGAGGCCCTGCTGGAAGCTCTCTCCACGGCGACCGCACGCGGCGTGGTGATCGTCAACTGCACCCAATGCCTGCGCGGACGCGTCGACATGGGCGGCTACGTGGGCGGGGGGCGGCTGCGGGACGCGGGCGTGATCAGCGGCTCGGACATGACGGCGGAAGCTGCCCTGACCAAGCTCATGTGGTTGCTCAGTCAGGGGCTCGACACCGAAACGGTGAAGCGCACCTTGCAGCGCGACCTCCGCGGCGAGCTCACCGCCTGAGCGCGACCCGCGACCCCGGCATTATGCTGGGCCCATGGACACGGTCACCCTCGACCAGAAGCGCTTCTTCGGCGACACGCTGACCAAGGTTCCCCTCTTCGACAGCCAGCAGATGCTCTTCGATCTGTACTGCCTGCAGCCCGGCCAGAGCCAGAAGGTGCACAGCCACGCCGATGCCGACAAGGTGTACGTGGTGCTGCAAGGCGAGGCGCTGTTCCAGGTCGACGGCGAGACCGAGCTGCTGCCCGAGGGCACGGCCGTGCTCGCCCGCGCCGGCCAGGCCCACGGCGTGAGCAACGAGTCCACCAGCAAGGTCGTCTTGCTGGTGGCGATGGCCCCACGCCCCGCGTGAGCGCAGATCCGCGTCTTCCGGAGCCGCTCGCCGGCCTCGCGCTCGACCACGTCGCGGTGGCCGTCGAAGCCTTGCACGAAGCCACCACCGCCTACCTCGCGCTGGGCCTGAGCCCGGCGGGCGAGGACGAGACGATCGAGGAGCAGGGGGTACGCGTACGGGCCCTGCGCCTCGGAGACACACTGGTCGAGCTCATGGAGCCTATCCGCCCCGATGGGCCGGTGGGCCGCTTCCTCGCCAGGCGGGGACCCGGACTGCACCACATCGCGCTCCGGGTACCCGCGATCGAACCCTTGCTGGCGCGGCTCCGCGCCATGGGCGCCCCGCTCCTGGACGAGGAGCCGCGCCCGGGTCGCGCGGGGACCCGCATCGCGTTCGTGCACCCGCGCTTCACCCAAGGGGTGCTCGTCGAGCTGGTCGAGGGCTGAGCGCGCGCGTCCGGACGATGATGCTGTGGCCTATCCACGACGGAGCGGCGGCGGCCGGCGGATAGAATGGCGCCGTGACGCGAACCACCTGCCCTCACGCAAGCCCTGCCCCACGAGCGCGCGCGACGTGAGCGCCATCCGACTGGCCATCGTCGGCGCCGGCAAGATGGGTGGCGCCGTGCTTCAGGGGGCGCTGCGCGCGGAGGTGCTCGGCGCCGACGAGATCGGCATCTTCCACCCCAACCCCAGGCGCCTGGCCGAGCTCTCCGAGCGCTACGGTGTGGCAGGGCTCGATGACGACGCCCTGCACCATGCGGAGCGCGTCCTGCTGTCGGTCAAGCCCCAATCCTTCGACAGCGTGGCGCCGCTGGTCGCCCAGCGCAACGCCTCGTTCGTCTCGCTGATGGCGGGCGTCACGGCTCGCACCATCGCCCGCAGGGTCGGCTCGCAACGGGTCATCCGTGCCATGCCCAACCTTGGCGCCAGCATCGGCGTCAGCGCCACCGCGCTCTCGGCCCTGCCGGAGGCGACGGCGGAGGACGTCACCATGGCGCGCACCCTGTTCGGTGCCGTGGGGCGCGTGTACGACGTCCGCGAGGAGCTGTTCGACGCGTTCACCGGGCTGGCGGGCTCCGGTCCGGCGTTCGTGGCGGTCGTGGCAGAAGCGCTCGCCGACGGTGGCGTGCGGGCCGGGCTCGACCGCGACACGTCGCGAGACCTGGCGCGGCAGGTCCTGCTGGCCGCCTCACGGTTGCTGGAAACGAAGCGCCCCAGCGAGCTCAAGGACGAGGTGGCGAGCGCCGGCGGCACCGCCATTGCCGGCGTCCGCGCGCTGGAGCGCCACCGCCTGCGCTACGCGCTCATCGACGCCGTCGAGCAGGCGGCGGAACGCGCTGCAGCGCTGAGCCGCGAGGACGGCTGATGCCGGCCCGCCCTCGGGCGCCGCGCCTCGTTCTGGCATCGATCGCTCTGCTGGCCCTGGTCGCCTCCGCCCTGGCCGCGACGCCGGCCGGCTACTACCCGGACCGCTCGGGGATGAGCTGGACCTACTCGAGCGGGGAGACCCAGCAGCTCTCCGGCCCTCGAGAGGTCGACGGCCACAAGGTCATGGTCTTGACCCACTACTTCAAGGGCGTGCCGGTCTCCGAGGACTACCTCCAGTTCGGCCCCGACGGCGTCACGACCATCGGGACCGCGGCGAGCGGGAAGATCACCCTGTACCCGACCCCGCTGACGGTCTACCCCGCCGGACCCCTCAAGCCCGGCATGCAGTGGCAGAGCACCACCAAGCTCCCGTCGTTCGACATCACCCTTTCCTCCGAGGTGGTGGGCATTCGCGGCGTCAAGACCGAGGCGGGCCGGTTCAACGCGCTGCAGATCCGCCAGCGCACCCTCACCAGCAACGGCGGCAAGACCGTAATGGATCTCTTCTTCGTCCCCAGCGTGGGCGTGGTCCGCTTCGTGACGCAGGACGGCACCACCATCGACCTGATCGACAAGAACTTCTGACGCGTCCGCAACGCGAGGTGGCGCCTCGGTGATCAGGCGTCGCCGAGGAGCTCCGCCTTGAAGGCGCCGAACCGCCCCCGTTCGATGCTGTGCCGGACGTCGGCCATCAGCCGCGCCATGAAGCGGAGGTTGTGGATGGTGACGAGCTGTTGAGCGAGCTGCTCGTTGGCCTTGAACAGGTGGCGCAGGTAGGAGCGGCTGTAGTGGCGGCAGGTGGCGCAGTCGCAGCCGGCTTCCAACGGCCGCAGATCCTGGGCGAACCGCGCGTTTCGGAGATTGATCCGGAACCCGTTCGGCCGCTCGCCGTCGTCGCCCCGGCGCACGAACGCCGCCCCGTTGCGGGCGTTGCGGGTCGGCGTGACGCAATCGAAGGTGTCCACCCCGCGCTCGACGGCCTCGAGGATGCTCGGCACGTCGCCGATCCCCAGAAGGTGCCGCGGCTTGTCCTCGGGGAGCTCGGGGATGGTCCAGTCGAGGACCTCGTACATGTCCCGCAGGGTACGACCGAGGTTGCCGCCGATGGCCATCCCATCGAAGGGCATCGCCCCGATGGTGGCGGCGCTCTCCCGTCGAAGGTCCTCGAAGGCGCCACCCTGCACGACCCCGAACAGAGCCTGTGCGTAGCCGTGGCGTGGCGACGAGCCTTCGAAGGCGGCGAGGCTACGTTCGGCCCAGCGGTGCGTTCGGTGCATCGATTGCCGGGTGTAGGCCTCGTCGTGCAGCGGGCTCGTACACTCGTCGAAGGCGAGCACCACGTCGGCGCCGAGCGAGCGCTGCACCGCGATCGACCTCTCGGGCGAGAAGGTGTGCAGGCTGCCGTCGATGTGACTCTTGAAGCGCACGCCGTCCTCCCCGATGCGGACCATCGGCGTGCCGCCGGGAAGCCGCGGCGGTGTCTCTCCGGGGAAGATCGACGCCACCTTTCCGACCCCGTGCTCGATCGATGCGCCCAGCGAGAAGACCTGGAACCCACCCGAGTCGGTGAGGATCGGGCCGCGCCAGTTCATGAAGCGGTGAAGTCCGCCATGGCGCTCCACGACCGCGGCACCGGGCCGCAGGTAGAGGTGGTAGGTGTTGGCGAACAGCAGCTGTGTGCCCGCCTCGGCCACCGCATCGGGAGGCACGCCCTTCACGGCGGCCTGGGTCCCCACCACCACGAAGGCCGGCGTGTGCACTGTGCCGTGCGAGGTCGTGAGGCTGCCCAGCCGGGCCGCCCCGGAGCGAGCGTCGATCGTGAACGTGAGTGCGCCCTGGTCCATGGTGCGAGCCCGGTGATTGTACCCGTTTACCCGGGGCCAGCGGGTTCGCGGGAGGCCGCGCTCGACACGTCTCCGCGCGCCGTCGACGGCCGATCGCGGCCCGCTGCCCCGGCATAAAGCGCATGTTAAGCTTCTGTTTGGCAGATTTCACGCGTCCTCATCGAAGGATGGCGTAACCTCTACCTGTCGGGCAGGCCCCGACCTTGGAAGCGATGAAGCCTGTCTCTCAACGTGGGCGCTTGAGACGGGTGGAGCGAGTAGCGCAACCGGCCAAGATGAGTTGAACCTCATCCACAGCCGAACCGTGTGCCCACGCCGGCCCCTTACAGGGCCGACCGGAGGGATCGTTGGGCGGTCCGTACGCCCCGAGCGTGCGGAAGCGTGCCGAGCCCTCGGAAGCGATGAAGCCTGTCCTGCATTTGGGCGCTTGGGGCAGGTGGAGCGAGTAGCGCAACCGGCCAGGCAGGTCCGCAGGATGCAGGCTTCCCATTGTCGGTCAGGCGCCCCGAGAGTCTCAGGTGGCGAGGGTGCCGTTGACGTTCAGCACAGAGCGCGTGGGGAAAGGCCGCCGGTTTCCGGCCGGCAGCGCCCGCAGACGCTCCGTGCGCTCGTTCGTGGCCCTCGCGGGGACGGTCCTGCTCTTGCTGCTGGTCACCGGGTGCTCCAGCATCGCCGGCCGGCCTCCGGGAGGGACATCCTTGACACCCAACGCCGCCGCGAAACCGATGTTCGGCGCCTTCACCTACGGGGGCGTATGGAAGGGCATGGGGCCGGTGCACCAGCTCGAAGACCTCCTCGGCCGCAAGCTGGACGTGGTCCACTGGTTCATGAGCTGGGACACGCCCTACGACGTGGCGCAGGTCGAGCAGGTCACCGCAGGCGGACGCATCCCCTTGATCACCTGGCAACCGCACCACCAGTCCGTCGCCGACATCGCGGCCGGCAAGTACGACAACATCATCCGCGCCTTCGCCGACGGCGTTCGCAACACCCCGGGCCTGGTCTACCTGCGCCCCTTCCCAGAGATGAACGGCGACTGGGAGCCTTGGAACGGCCACCCTGTCGAGTTCGTGAAGGCATGGCGACACACGGTGGACGTCTTCCGCGCCGAACACGCGACCAACGTCCGCTGGGTATGGTGCCCGAACGTGACCGACCAGCCCCGTACCGCCTCCAACGCCATGGAGCTCTACTACCCGGGCAAGGCCTACGTCGATGTCCTGGCGCTGGACGGCTACAACTGGGGCACGACGCAGAGCTGGAGTTCCTGGCGGAGCTTCAACGATATCTTCCAGGTTCCCTACGCCCGCATCACGGCCCTGGGCCCCCAGCCCGTATGGATCGCAGAGGTCGCCTCCACCGGCAAGGGCGGCGACAAGGCCAAGTGGGTCGCGAACATGCTCGACAGCACGCGCTTCCCGCGTATCAAGGCGCTGATCTGGTTCAACGAGAACAACGACATGGACTGGCGGCTCGACAACTCGCTTGCCGTGATCCAGTCCGCCCGCGCCAACCTGGCGCCGAGCGCAGAGACCTTCGCCAGCCGCTGAGCGAGCAGCACGCGTGTGTGACTGCACGCGCCGCGAGGTAGATTGACGAGGTGAGCCTCTCTCGATCCGCTGCCCCGAGGATTCTTCGCGCATGGGCAGCGGTGGCAATCGTTGCGGTGGTGGCGTGCGCCTTCGCCGCGCCGCCCCTGCAGCCGATTCCTCCCGTCTCCCCCGCCACTGTCAGGATCCAGACCTCGACCGTCACCCACGACCTCCATCTCCCCGTCTCGTTGACGACCGACGGGAGTGGCGACGGCAAGCTCTATATCTCCGAGCTCAACGGCATCGTGCGCGTGTTCAGCAAGGGCGCGCTCCTTCCCCGGCCCTTCCTGGACCTGGCCGGCGAGGTCACCGCCCTTCGTGGCGAGGACGGCTTCTACGACATCGCCTTCCACCCCGGCTATCCGAAAGACCCCCGCTTCTACGCCGCGTTCACACCGGTCGGCGGCGATGCCATGGTCGTGATGGAGTTCCGCCTCGATCCGGCCACCGGGCGCACCGATCCCTCCTACCGGAAGCTGGTGCTGCGGGAGCCCGTCGACCAGCCCTATCATCACGGCGGTCAGCTGGCCTTCGGCCCCGACGGCTACCTGTACATCAGTACCGGGGACGGGCAGGAGGCCAACCACTGGCTGCACCAGCCGCCCTTCATGTCGCAGCGCCTGGACACCCTCCGCGGCAAGGTCTTGCGGATCGATGTCGACCACGGCAACCCCTACGCGATCCCGCCCGGCAACCCCTTCGTCGGTCGGAAGGGTGCGCGCGGCGAGATCTGGGCTATCGGTTTCCGGAACCCCTGGAAGTTCACGTTCGACCCCAAGACCGGCGCGCTCTACCTCAGCGACGTCGGCAACGACCGCTGGGAGGAGGTCGACAAGGTCGTCAAGGGCGGAAACTACGGCTGGCCGATCCGCGAAGGGCCGGAGTGCCAGGCCTTCCCCGACACGCCTGGCCTCGTCGATCCCCACTGCGCCCTGCTACCGTTGCGCGCGCCGATCGCCGCGTACGCCCATCCCTCCATCGACCCCCAGGGTGGGAACGCCATCGTCGGGGGGGTCGTCTACCGCGGACGGCGCTGGCCCGCCCTCGACGGGCGCTACCTGTTCGGCGACTTCGTGAAGGGCCGCATCTGGTCGCTGATGGTCGACGGGCCGGCACCCCACCGGCTCGAGCTCCTCGCCGACACGCACCTCCAGATCACGTCGTTCGCGCAGACGCCCGACGGACAGCTCTACTTCACGACGATGGGCGGATCGCTTCAGCGCATCACGGTGCGCTAGCCTGCATCGGACCCACCGCATCGGCACGCGTACCGGCGAAGAGCCGCTGGATCACCGCGTCGTACAGCGGGCGGTCGTCCACGCCGTGCTCGGTCACGACCGCACGGCTCTGCCGGTAGGCCGCCGGCAGTCCGAGCGTTCCCTGGGCCACGGCCGTGCTGACGCCGATCAGAGCTCGCTCCGCCGGAGCCACGCTGGCGGGGTCGTTCCGGTAGGCGTGATACGCGCTGCCTAGCGCGTCCACCAGCGGACCGAGGCGAACCATCGCGTCCACCGGCGCCTGCAGCTTGCCGTTGATCACGCCGTTGCGCGTGAGGCCATAGACGGGGTTGATGTACAGAGCGTAGGCCATCTTCTGATTGGTGACCGCCGGCTTCGCCATCGCCCAGGCCAGCTTGGCCGCGCCAGCACAGATCGAAAAGTCCGGATCGAACACGTTGAACCGTTGGTCGACCAGGTGGGGGTTGTAGTAGGGCGAGCTCGGGTCCTCCGAGATGGCCCGCACCAGCGTGAGAGCGTCCGAGGTCATCTGCGACAGCCCTTTGTCCCCCGTCTCGCCCACGGCCAGCGGGTTCAGGTAGGACTCGTTGATCAGCACCTGCAGAAGGAATCGGACCGGCACGTGGTAGGCGGTCGCCGCCTCCTCCACGAACGGCTCGATCGGCGCCAGCCGCCCCAGCATCAACAGCTCGAAGTGGTTGAGCGGGCGGTAGTTGGCCGCCGCCCCGGGAAGGGGTTGCGGCGTCGCCAAGGGGTGCCGGACGAAGGCGGGCCGGCAGTACACCGACACGCCCGCTCCCGACGACGGCGGCGTAGGAACGGACGAACCGGACCCGATCGAAGTGGGACTCGACGAAATCGATCCAGATACGCCGCCAGGACGCGGGCCTACCAGGGCGACAGCGGCCGGTACCTTGAGCACGACCCGAACGGGAACGCTTGTCGAGGCGCTCGAGGAGGGCAGGGCACCGAGAGGCTTGCCCGTTCCGGCCAGCGGTAGTACGATCGACGCCTTGAACAGCGGAGGTGTCACCATCGTCCCGGCTTCGTAGCGGGGATCGGGGATGCGTGCGAGCGTACCGAGCGGCAGTGCCGCGTGCTGCGCCATATCGACGTGAACGGCTCGCTCCAGCAACTGCTGCGTGGCAAGCTGCTCCACACTGAGGCCGGGCACCAGGGCCATCACGCCCACGAAGATTCCTACCAGGGACGTGACCATGGTCGCTGCCACGCCGAGCGTCCGCGGATCGACCGTCCTCGTCGTCGGTCGCTCCCACGACACGCCGCTCGTGCGCGTCTCGGGTTGCTGACGCAGGTCCCGCCAGCGCCGAACGAAGGCGGGCACGACGCGGCTCGCGGCAGCCACGAAGCTCACCGGGTTGGCCACCCTCAAGAGCATGAAGGGCAGCCAGGACCTCACGGTCCGGCCCAACGCCCGGCGCGCCGCGCCCCAACGTCCGTGCCGGCGGTCGCGCGCCTGCACGTAGAAACCCGAGAAGCTCATCAGGCCCATCGCGGCCAGGTCGAGAACGACCCACAGGGCAAGACCCCAGACGACATCTCGCGCGGCGAGCGCGCCTACCACTCCGAGCCCCAGCAGAACCGGTACGACGAGCAGGAGGAGCAGCCCCAGGAGGTTCTCGATCTGGGCGGCGATGAGCGTGAAGCGGACATTCGGCGTGATGGCCCGTTGGGAGGGGCCCCCGAACAGCCGCTTCAGGACGTTCTCGATGCCGCCGCTGTGCCATCGCTCGATCTGCCTGAGAAATCCTCCTACGTGGGCGGGGTCCTCGGTGTGCATCAGGGCGTCGCCCACGTAGCGCGCGTTACCGCCGTGCCGCAGCTCGATCCTGTCCTCCCGGTCGAAGGCGGCCTCGAACGGCACCTCCTTCCCCTCCACGACCAAGCGGAAGCCCCGTCGCGTCAGCTCGGGAGCGGTGAGGCGCTCCACGGTACGCGGAGAGGATTGCACAGCCAGTGTCAGATCGTGGTCCTCCGTGAGGGTGTCCGGAGGCATCGGAAGCTGGTCCCGCCGAACGGCGAAACCGCAGCCGACCACGGTATACAGGCGCGTCGCTCCCCAGACCGCGCCGCGTCCGAAGATGCGGACCTGCCCCCGCCGCAGCACGCCGGAGAACGCGTACTCCGCCGCCCGACCCGCCGAGATGAGCCGCTGGGTGTGTGAGGCGCCCGGAGGCACGAAGGATGTGACCGCCCCGGACTGAACCGCATAGTCCTCCAGCACCGCTTCGTCATCCTGCCACCGAAGCCGATAGAAGTTCCGCTCTAGTGCCGCGATGAAACCGCGGTCGAAGACGGTGTCCCCGTCCACGAGAAGGACCCGTTCGGCACGAAGGATGCCACTCGCTACCAGGTTGTTGATGGCCTCGGACTTCGCCGTTTGCTGCCCGTACACCACCACGAAGACGGCCATGGCATGCCCGGGCCGATGCCACCGCTCCAACGTGGCCGGCAACGCTGTTGCGTGCTCCGAGGAGAGCCTCTGGAACCCGAACGCCTCCAGCGTCGCGATCACCACTCTGTAGGTGCCGTCGGTAGCGCCGTTGATGCTGACGGCGAGCTCGTCCGGAAGCGGTCTCTGGCTAAGCAGCGAGCCGAGCGCCCGGCGCGCCCCGCGTTCCTCGTTGTACATCGGCGAGACAACCGCCAGGCGATCGGGTCCGCGAACTGGCATACTTCGGTCGGGCAAGGCAGCGAAGATGCTGTTGAGCAGAGTTGTGGGCATTGCGGACAGGCCGAAGAACCTTGGCATCAAAAAGAAGTCCTATCCGTCACGCTACTTCGAGGCGTCAGTGGCGCCAGCCGGCAGGTACTCGAACATCACGCGCTGGTGACATCCTCGTGTGAAACATCTCGCATTCTGTGTATCATTGCGCACCATGGCCTGTCGCCCAACCGTCACAACGACCCCTGCAGGGCGGTTTACGATCATGTGATTTGGGAGGTGCGGATGGCACTTCACGTCCGCGGTAAGGTCCTAGCGCTCGGCCTCGTGCTCGCCGCTTTGATCACCGCCTTCAGCGCCCCCCGCAGCGCGAAGGACCCGGGTGTTTCCCTGGTCATCTCGCCGACGGCCAGGGTGCTGTCTTCGCCGGCGCAGGCGGATGCCGCGCACTCCGGCATGATCGGCCCCGAGGCCAACCCGGTGTACGTGCTGCGGGCAACCGGTTACAACTCGATGGTCGACCAGACCGACTCCACACCCTACATCACCTCGACGGGGCAGCACACGCGCTTCGGAATCATCGCGGTGAGCCCCGACCTGCTCGCGCACACGCTCCCGTACGGCAGCCTCGTTCGAATCCAGGACCTCGGCAACTACTATACGGGGCGCGGCTACGGGCGGTACCAGAGCCTGCTCGACAGCCAGGGCCTGTTCATCGTCGAGGACACCATGCACTACCAGAAGCGGGACCAGATCGACATCTGGTTCAGCGACTACGCCAGTGCCGTGAACTGGGGGATGCGCAAGGTGCGGGTCGAGGTCATCCGCTACGGCCGGAACGGTCCCAAGCTCGAGCCTTCCAGAGCCAGCAGCTTCACCGGTACCCCGCGCCTGCTGGCCTCCCGCTGACCGACCTCGACGCCGTCGCTTGCCGCCCGCGAGGGCGGCGGGACCCGAGCGGCCCCCGGCGGAACGCTGGACCGAAGGATCCAGGCGCGCGCCCAGGCGGCGCAAGGAGTCCGCTGCAGCCACGGTAGACTGGCCCGTGCGCGCCCTCGTACCGTACCTGGCGTGGCGGCACGTCCGCCGGCGCGGGCTCCAGTCGGGGCTCACGGTACTCGGCGTCGCCGTCGGCGTCATGGTCCTGATCGTGGCGCTGTCACTCACCAACGGCTTCGTCGACGAGCTGATCAAGAGCACCCTCAAGGCGACCCCCATGCTGACGCTGGAGAGCTACGTCTCCGGCCAGACCGTAGCCAACGATCCGCAGGTGCTCCACGCCCTTGCCGAACGTCCCTCAGTCACCGCGGTGGCGCCGTACCTGAGCACCCAGGCGCTCATCGCCCGGCGCGCCAGCGCCAGCCTCGGCCTCACGGCCCGCCAGGGCTACACCCAGATCGTCGGCATCGACCCGGCGGAAGAGACCAAGGTGCTGAACCTGCCCGTGCTCTCGCGCGAGGCCAGCGCGCTCGAGAAGAAGGACGGGATCGTGCTGGGCGCCTCCCTGGCTCAACAGCTCGGCGTGCTGCCGGGCGACAAGGTGATGCTGCGCGACATCACCGGCCACACGTCCGAGCTCACGGTCGCCGGAACCTTCCGTGTAGGCAACGAGCTCATCGACGGCGTCGTCTCCTACATGTCCCTCGCGAATCTGCAGCAGTACATGCACGTCGGCGGCCGCATCAGCGGCTACCACCTGCGACTCGCCGACCCGCAGCGCGCGAGCGCCATCGGCACGAAGCTCGGCGACGTCTTCGGGCTCCGTCCGGTCTCGTGGGACAGCCTGTTCGCAAGCCTCATCAGCCAGCTCCGGCTGCAGAAGGCGGTCATCGCCGTCGTCGTCTTCCTGATCGTGCTGGTCGCCGCCATGGGGATCGCCAACATCCTGGTGCTGACGGTGTCCGAGAAGACCGAGGAGATCGCCATCCTGCGCGCCCTGGGAGCGAGCGAGCGGCAGGTGCTGGCGGTGTTCACGCTCGAGGGGTTGCTGCTGGGCGCCACCGGAACCCTGCTGGGCGCGCTCCTCGGGCTCGGCGTGGCCACCTACTTCCGGCTGCAGCCCTACCCCCTGCCCGGCAACCTCTACTTCATCACCCAGCTCCCGGTACGCGTGCAATGGACCGATGTGCTGTGGGTCTGCGGCCTCTCTATCGGAACCAGCGTCCTGGCGGGGCTCTTCCCGGCGCGCCGGGCCGCCAACCTCGACCCGGTCGACGTCCTCCGCTGATGACCCGCCGCTTGCCGCTCAACCGTGAGAGGGCGTGGACCTACCTGCTCGACCTCCTCACGCGACGCGACTACACCGAGGCCGAGCTCCGCGACCGGCTCCGCCGGCGCGGCGTCGGAGACGACGACGCCGACGGCCTGCTGGCACGCCTGCGGGAGCTGGGCCTGGCGGACGACGCGCGGTTCGCCGAGCAGTACGTGGCGTCACGGCGGGGCTCGCGAGGGCGGCTTGCACTCCGGGCCGAGCTGCGTCGCAAGGGCGTCGAGGCGTCGCTGGTCGAGCGGGAGCTCGACCCCCTGTCCGAAGCGCAGCAGGTCGCGGCCGCGACGGCCTTGTTGCAGCGCAATGCGTGGCGCTACCGCCCCGGAAGCTCGGCGCCCCGAGCGGCCGGCGGCAAGGCGCTCCCACCCGGCGGAGACGCCAGCGCGTCCGCCGACCTCGCACCCGAGGACGAGGGCGATCCCGGCTCCGAAGCCGAGGCGCGCCGCCGCGCCCTCAAGGAGCGCGCACGAGCCTTCGCCTTCCTGGCCCGCCGGGGCTTCACGGCCGACGTGGCGACGGCGGCGATCCACGAGCTCGGGTGGTGGCTGGAGGGCGGCTGAGGCGTCCGCGAAGGGCTCCCCGGAGGGACGCCTGTCGCCTTGACCCCCCGCCCGCTGCCGAGTACAGTTGTTAGTTGCGTCGGGGCGTAGCGCAGCCTGGTAGCGCACATCGTTCGGGACGATGGGGTCGGAGGTTCGAATCCTCTCGCCCCGACCACACGGCGGGGCCTCTGATCACTCGGAGGTCCCGCGTTCACGTGGCGTCGGCGGTCGGGGCCTGGCCTTCAGCAGCGCCAACGTGCAGCGCGACACGCACACCAGCCGGCCCGCCTCGTCGCGAATCTCGACGCTCCAGAGCTGCGTGGTGCGCCCCTTGTGGAGTGGAGTTCCCACGGCCGTCAAGGTGCCTTCCCGGACCGGTCGCACGTGGTTGGCGTTGATCTCCAGGCCGACCGCCTGCTGCCGCGAGGTGTCGATGCTGACCGTCGACCCGAAGCTGGCCACCGTCTCCGCCAGCGCCACGGAAGCGCCTCCGTGAAGGATGCCGTAGGGCTGGTGGTGCTTCGGCGTGACCGGCATGGTGGCGATGACCCGTTCGGGGGTCGCCTCGGTGATGACGATGCCCAGGGTCTCCATCAGGGTGTCGGGCTGGGTTCCCAGGATCTGCTTGAGGGGCGCGTGCTCGGCCATGGAGCCAGGCTACACCGGGCGCTGGCGGCAACCGCAGGGGGGTGGGGTCGCCGTTGCGGCGCTTGCTATACTGGCGGCCGTTGACCCGGGCGGGAGGTGACATGACCGCCCCGAGACTCTCTCGAGGAGGCCCCCGTGTCCCGTGGCAACACCCTGCTCCAGACCCTGCCCGTCCGCAAGGCTCTGCCGGCGACGCTCGTCATCGGTCTCGCCGCCGCGCTCGGCAACGGCCTGCTGTGGCGGCTCTCGCAGTTCGGTCAGCACCCGTACCCGGTCCTGCCGTTTGCCCTGGTCACCCTCTTCGGATTGCTCTTCACCGGCCTGCTCGTCGACCTGAGCCTGGGCCTCCGGGCCGGTCGCGCCGCCCTCGTCTTGAGCGCGGCGCTGGCCGCGGGCGCACTGGCGGCGTGGTCGTTGCCGTTCGCCGACCTGCGCTACGCGCTGGCACCCCTCGTTGCGGCGGCCGCCGCGGCCGTGCTGCGCTTCGTTGCGAAGAAGCACGCCGTGATGCTGGCCGCCATGACGGTGTACGTGAGCTGTACGCTGCTGGCCAACTACACCTTCGACAGCTTCCTTCCGGTGGGGGGCTTCTTCCTCCTCAACGTCGGCACCCTGTTCTTCGGCGTGACGTTCACGCAGCGCGACCGTGTCCACGGCTTCGGCCGGCGTGCGGTGTACGCCATGATCCTCAGCGCCGCCCTCGCCAACGTGCTGCTGTCGTCGCACCTCGGCACGCCGCTGCGCTACGTGGGGGTGAGCTTCCTGTCGATCGTGATCTCCGAGACAACCGACACCGAGATCTACCAGCGGCTCATCCACCGCCGCTGGATCACCCGGGTGGCCTCCTCCAACGCCGTGAGCGCCCCGATGGACACCCTCATCTTCACCTTCCTCGCCTTCCTGGGGCAGGACTTCGCCACCCCCCGGTGGTTCCTCCAGGTGATCTCCACCGACATCGTGGTCAAGTACGGCAGTAGCATGATTGCCGCGACCCGCCTGTTCGAGTTGCCGGCCGTCTTGGCGCGCCGCGTCGCGCCCGTCGACACACCCTGAGCCCCGCCGGGCGTACCCTCCGCTGGTAGGCTGAGGTCGCCCTGCCGGGCACGGCCCACGGTTCTTCCGGGGCCCGCCGCCGGCGTCTCCTCACGTGCCGGGCCGCGAGCCGCGGAGGCCGGCCCCGACGGCGAACCGGCGACGGGACGAACCGGCGCGGCGGAAGGAGCCTCATGGCCACCATGTCGTTCTCCGGCTACCGGGACGCCGCCGGGCGCGAGCTCGGCACGTCGCCCTGGATGCGGATCGATCAGGAGCGTATCGACGCCTTCGCCTCCTGCACCGACGACCACCAGTGGATCCACGTCGACCGGGAGCGGGCGGCGGCCGGGCCGTTCGGCGGCACCATCGCCCACGGCTACCTCACCCTCTCTCTGCTCGTGCCCCTGCTGGCATCGCTGGGTGCCTTCCCCGACGACGGCACGACCGTCGTCAACTACGGCCTCGATCGGCTGCGCTTCCTGACGCCGGTGCCTTCGGGCTCGCGGGTTCGGTTGCGAGCCGCCGTGAGCGACGTTCGCCCCAAGGGCGAGGGCCGCCTGCTGGTGAGCTTCGAGTGCACGGTGGACATCGAGGACGTGGCGGGGCCGGCCCTCGTCGCGCAGGTCCTGCACCTGCTGATCGCTCCGGGCTGAGCAGGGCCGCCGCAGCGCCAGCGCCGCCCCTACCGTCCCTGCGGCCGGCTCCTGGCCGCGTCACCGGGGCCCGCCTCGGCGTGGCCGGCCGGGCCGCCGCTACGCGCCCACCGCCGCGCGATCCCGAGAGCCAGCGCCTCCTCGCCTGGACGCGTGACCACCATCAGCCCGACGGACAGCCCGTTGGGCGCGTCGCCGGCCGGCACGCTCACCGCCGGCGACGCCAGCACGTTGAAGACCGTGGTGTTGCGGAGCATGCGCGCATTCGCCGTGAAGTAGTCGCTGTCCGAGCTCAGCGCGTCGACGCGCGGAGGCAGGATCGCCAGGGTCGGCGCAAGAATCGCATCCACACCCGCCAGCTCGGGCCAGAAGCGCCTCCGAAGGTCGGCCCGCGCGTACCCTAGGCGGATGTAGTCGGCCGACGGCCTGCCACCGACCTGGAGGATGCGCGCGACCACACGGGGATCCATGGCATCGCCTCGCTCGGTCAGCAGGTCCTCGTAGAGCGCGAACGCCTCGTGGCTGGCGAAGCTGCCGTAGCGCCGGTAGAGCTGCGGCACCTCGGCCAGCATCGGCAGATCGCTCTCCCGCACCTCCATGCCCAGCGCCTCCAGGCGCGCCAGGGCGAACCGGAACACGTCCTCCACCGCGCCCTCCAGATCGTCCTGCAGCACGGTGGTGGGCGCCAGCAGCACCAGCCGCTCGGGAGGCTCGGCCAGCCCGCGGTAGGGCTCGGCCGCCATCGCCTGGAACAGGGCCCAGGCGTCGTCGGCATCACGCGCCAGCGGGCCGACGGTATCCAGGGTGGTCGACAGCGGCACCGCCCCCTCGGTGGGGATGCGACCATCGGTCGTCTTGAGGCCTACGATGCCGTTCACGGCGGCCGGGATGCGCACCGAGCCACCCGTGTCCGACCCCAGCGCGGCCGCTGCCAGACCGGAGGCGACCGCCACGCCGGAGCCCGACGACGAGCCACCGGGCACGCGATCGGCATCCCGCACGCACGACGGGGTCCCGAAGTGCGGATTGATGCCGATCCCGGAGAAGGCGAGCTCGGTCATGGTGGTGCGCCCCAGAAACACCGCGCCCGCGGCATCGAGGCGCGCCAGCACCGGCGCATCCTGCTCGGCCGGCGGCCGCTCGAGCAGGACCTTCGAGCCCGCGGCGCTGACCTCGCCCTCCATGTCGAACAGGTCCTTCACGGCAAGGGGCACGCCCTGCAGGGGGCCGGTGTCGACGCCCGCCCGGAACATCCGCGAAGCCTCCTGGGCCTGCCGGCGCGCTCGCTCGGCGGTGACGCGGCGGTAGACGAGGTCGCCCTGGGGGTGCCGGTCGATCGCCGCCAGGTAGGCTTCCGTGACCTCGACGGGATCGAGCTCGCCCGAGCGGTAGGCCCGGGCCAGCGAGAGGACGGTCAGGGACGTGGGATCGGCAGCCATGGCGCAGCATACCGCGCACGCCGCCGGCGCCCGCGGAGGGCCTGCCTGCCACGGCGTCTGTGCGGCGACCCCGCAGCGCCGCACCACCACGTCGACAGGCTAGAGTAGGGACCATGCAGCGCACGCGCGCCGAACTCGAGGCCACGAGCCACGACGATCTCGTCAACCGCGTCCTGGAGCTCCAGGACATGTTGCGTGAGGGCCTGGCGGTGCGGGAGTCGCTCCACGCCGTGCTGAACCAGATCCTGAACGCCAAGGAGGAGGAGGTCGCGCGCTACGCGGACCTCGCGGCCTCGCAGCTGGGCCCCGACGAGCTCGAGCTGAAGCGGGCGTGGGACGCCGCCCGGCACGCGGTGTCGAACCCGCTGGGCCTGACCCGCTGAGCCGGCTCCGTCGCGCGGCGGTCGACTCCCTTCGGCGCCACACGTGCGGGAGCACGCCCAGGCGCCGCTCTTCTTCGTGACAGTGCGAGCTATGGTGATGGGGTGAGCCGCTCCACCATGAAGGCCGCCGTGACCGTCGGTCACGGCGGCGAGGACAGGCTCAGCTATCGGGACGTGCCGGTCCCACGGCCGGGTCCCGGGGAGGTTCTGGTCCGGGTCCTGGCCGCAGGCGTCAACAATACCGACATCAACCTCCGTGTCGGCTGGTACGGCGCGCCCGCGCCCGACGCCGACGCGAGCGGGTCCGACGTGGTCTCCGATGCGTCCGATGCGCCGCCCGGCGGCGGCTGGAACCGGCCGCCCCCGTTCCCGCTCATCCAGGGCGCCGATGCCTGTGGCCGGGTCGCGGAGATCGGGGAGGGTGTGGAGGCAGCTCTGACGGGGCGACGCGTGCTGGTCCGCCCCTGCGTGCGCGAGCACGGCTTCGACTCTCTCGACACCCTCTGGATGGGTTCGGACTTCGACGGGGCCTTCGCCCAGTTCGTCTGCGTGCGAGCCAGCGAGGTCTTCCCCGTGAGCTGCACCTGGACGGACGCCGAGCTCGGTTCCATCCCCTGCGCCTACGGCACTGCCGAGAACATGCTCCACCGAGCCGGGGTGACCGCGGGCGACCGAGTCCTCGTGACCGGCGCCTCGGGTGGCGTGGGTTCGGCCACCGTCCAACTGGCCCGCCGCCGCGGCGCACACGTGGTCGCCGTGACCCGCCCGAGCAAGCGGACGCAGGTAGCCCGACTCGGTGCGGATGCCGTCCTCGGCTACGGTGAACTGACGCGCGCTCTAGGCCGCGAGTCGATCGACGTCGTGGTCGACAACGTGGCCGGAAGGCGGTTCCCGACCATGATGCAACTCTTGGCGCGAGGCGGACGGCTCGTGTCCTCGGGCGCTGTCGCTGGCCCCCGGGTCGACCTGGACCTGCGGGAGCTGTACCTCAAGGACATCACCCTCGTCGGCACCACCGCCTGGGACGAGCCGGTGTTCCCGAATCTCGTGCGCTACATCGAGCGGGCAGAGATCCGCCCCATCGTGGCCGCCACGTTCCCCCTCTCTTCCATCATGGAGGCGCAGCGGGACTTCCTCGAGCGGACCCACGTCGGGAAGCTCGTGCTCCTTCCCTGGGAAGGGTGAGCCGCGCGCCCTGGCTGACACGACGCGCCGCGGCACCCCTACAAAGACAGACGCGAACGAAGCGCCCACAACTGGGCTTTCTCGTTCGCGTCTGTGCCTAGCCTGGCTCGGCGGGTAGGATTCGAACCTACGACCAATCGGTTAACAGCCGACCGCTCTACCACTGAGCTACCGCCGACCGCGCGCCTGGGGGGGGGCGGGGCCCCGCCGAAAGCGAAGCGTAGTCTACCAGAGGGCGCAGGCGGGCGCAAGGCGCCTGGAGGCGCCCAGGCGCCGCTCCACACGCCCTGCCGCGCCGGCGGCCGCGCCGACGAGCCGAGCCGGTAGGATGACGCCATGACGCTCGATGAGTACCAGGCCCAGGCCCGCACCACGGCCATCTACCCGGAGGCGGCACGCGTGCTCTACCCCACCCTCAAGCTCGCCGGAGAGGCCGGCGAGGTCGCCGAGAAGCTCGGCAAGCTGATGCGCGACGAGGGGCTGCTGCCGGGCGCCGGGCTCTCCAAGGAGCAGCGCGACGCGCTCGCCAAGGAGATCGGCGATGTGCTGTGGTACGTGGCCAACCTGGCCGCCGACCTGGGGCTGTCGCTGGAGGCGATCGGACGCACGAACCTCGACAAGCTCGCCAGCCGACGCGACCGGGGCGTGATCGGCGGCTCGGGCGACGATCGCTGAGTGCGGCCGCGTCTCCGGTAGGCTCGGGTCATGCGTATCCCGCCTTTCCGTATCGAGCAGTACTACGACGAGTACGAGTTCCGTGTCGGACACATGCTGTCGAGCTCGGACGCCGAGAGCCGCAGCGTCGGGGAGCTGTTGGCGCTCGAGCCGGGCGCTCTCGAGCGCTTCTCCGAGCAGCGCCTCGGCTACACCGAGGCGTCCGGCTCTCCCGCCCTCCGTCGCGAGGTCGCCCGCGTCTACGACAGCCTGGCACCGGAGGATACCCTGGTGTGCTCGAGCGCGGAGGAGGCGATCTTTCTCGTCTACCACGCGCTTCTCGGCCCTGGCGACCACGCCGTGGTCGAGACCCCGTGCTACGAGTCCGCGCTCCAGCTCGCCCGCAGCACCGGCGCCGACGTCAGCGTCTGGCAGCGCCGGGCCGAGGACGACTGGGCCCACGATGTCGACGCGCTCGAGGCCTTGCTGCGCCCCACCACCCGCGTGGTCTACATCAACACCCCCCACAACCCGACCGGCCTGCTCATGCCGCGCCCGGTCTACGACCGCGTGCTCGCGCTGGGGCGCGAGCGCGGCTTCACGGTCTTCTGCGATGAGGTCTACCGCGAGCTCGAGCACGATCCGGCGAACCGGCTCCCTGCCGCCTGCGACCTCGCCCCGAACGCGGTGTCGCTGGGCTCGATCTCGAAGACCTACGGCCTCCCCGGGCTACGTCTGGGCTGGCTCGGGTCGAAGGACCGCACGGTGCTCGCCAAGGCGCGCGAGCTGAAGTACTACACCACCATCTGCAGCCCGGCCCCGAGCGAGTTCCTGACCGAGCTGGCACTGCGCCACCGCGAGACGCTGGCCGCGCGCAACCTCGCCATCGTCCACCACAACCTCCCGTTGCTCGAGGCCTTCCTGGAGCGCCGCGGCGACCTGTTCTCATGGGTGCGCCCGGACGCGGGGCCGATCGGCTTCGTACGCTTCCACGGCGAGGAAGGCGTCCAGGCGTTCTGTGCCCGTGTCGCCGAGGGCGCAGACGTGCTGCTGCTACCGGGCACCGTCTACGACGAGCCCGGCCACCTGCGGGTGGGCTACGGCAGGGCCAGCCTGCCCGAGGCGCTCGAGCGCCTGGAACGCTACCTCGGCGCTCCCGGCTGAGACGGGCGATCTCCCCGGGGCCCAGCCTCGCATGGACGAGGCCGGCCCGCGGCATGCGCGCCGCGGGCCGGCCTCCTCGAACGTCCCTGAGGCTGGCGGCTCAGCCGCCCCTTACCCGCACTTGGAGTAGCCGCAGCTCTCGCACTTCTGGCAGCCCTCCTCGAACCGCAGCGGGGCGCCGCAGTCGGGGCAGGCCTTGCCGCGGTTGAGCACGTTCTCCGCGCCGGCCGTCTCCAGCGCCACGGCCAGCAGGTCGGCCTTGGACGCGACCAGGCGACCGTGGTAGCTGCCGTACATCCCGCCGTTGATGCCGCGCAGCGTCTTGATGAGGGCTTCGGCCGGCACGCCGTACTGCAACGCGATCGACACCACCCGCCCGAGCGCCTCGCTGTCGGCGTTGGCCTCGTCGCCGGCCTTGCCGGACACGATGAAGACCTCCGTCGGCAATCCATCCTGCTTGTTGACGGTGACGAAGAAGCCGCGCTTCTCGCCGTTCGGCAGCATGAGCTTGATGGCGTCGGTGAAGCCCGTGAGGCGCAGCGGCCGCTCGAACAGCGGCTCGCTAGGGAGTCGATCGAGGCGGGGGTCGCGCAACGCGCCGCCCAAGGTGCGGGGTGCGTCGGCCACGGGCGTGAGGCCCCCGGCGCCCTGCACCGGCTCGGATTCTGCCGCCGACCGGTCTGCGCCCGAGTCCTTGACGACCTGGTCGTTGGCCACCGGGTCCTTGGCCACCTGGGTCGACAGGACCTGGAACTCGCGCGAGCCGTCGCGGTACACCGTGATGCCCTTGCAGCCGGTCTCGAAGGCCAGCGCATAGGCGTCGAAGACGTCCTGCGCCGTGGCGTGCCGCGGCAGGTTGATGGTCTTGGAGATCGAGTTGGCCACCTTCTTGCCGCCGTCGAACGCCTGCTGGACCACGCCCTGCATGCGGACGTGGTCCGACGGAGCGATGTCGTGAGCGCAGATGAGCACCGTCTTGACGGCGTCGGGAACGAAGTCGAGCCCCTGCACGCTGCCGTGGTTGGCCTGGACCGCGTCCACCACCTTGTCCCAGTCCCACTCGTCGCCGGCAGCGTAGTCGGGGTGGGGGGCGTGCTCGGCCATGAGCTCGCGGAACAGCGGGTGCACCAGCGCGACGTAATCGCTGCCGATCTTGCGGTAGATGAACGGCGCGAACACGGGCTCGACGCCGGACGACACGCCCATGAGCATGCTGGTGGTGCCCGTCGGCGCAACCGTGAGCACGGCGATGTTGCGACGTGGCGTATCGAGGCCGCTCTCGTCGAAGAGAGGGAAGGATCCGCGCTCGTCGGCCAGGGCCTCGCTGGCCGCGGTCGCGGCCTCCCGCAGCTCGGTGATCATGCTCCGCACGGCCTCCCGGCCCTCGTCGGTGTGGTAGGCGTAGCCCATGCGGATGAGCGCGTCGGCCAGGCCCATCACGCCGAGACCGAGGCGCCGCAGCTTCATGCTCATGGCGCGGTTGTCGGCAAGCGCGAAGCGGTTCACATCGAGGACGTTGTCGAGGAAGCGGACGCAGGTACCCACGTCGGCGCGGAACGCCTCCCGGTCGAAGCCGGCCATGCCCTCTCCGGGTCGCCGCACGTAGGCGGCGAGGTTCATCGCGCCCAGATCGCACGGCTCGCCCGGGTAGAGTGGGATCTCGCCACAAGGGTTGGTCGCCTTGATCTCGCCGAGGGTCGAGCGCATGGGGTTGAACTCGTTGATGCGATCGACGTAGATGAGCCCCGGCTCGCCGGTCTGCCACGCATGCCGCGCGATCTCCTCCAGCACGTCGCCGCCCTCGCGCGCGACGCTCTGGCTCATGAAGGCGTCGCTCACCAGGACCGAGATGTTGAACGTGCTGATGTCGCCCTCGGCCTGCTCCCGTTCGAGGTCCTTGGCGGTGATGAAGTCGCGCACGTCGGGATGGGTGATGGAAATGGTGGCCATGCCCGCGCCGCGCCGCGTTCCGCCCTGGCGGATGACCCGCAGGGTCGGCGCGAACACGTAGCGCAGGGTTGCCACGGGGCCGGCGGTCTCGGCGCCACCGAGGCTCGCCCAGATCGCGAAGTTGTCGAACACCTCTACCGCGAAGCTCGACGGCCCGCTGGAGCTGCCCCCGGAGCCCTGGACGGGCGTGCCCTCGGGCCTCAACGCGCTGAGGTCCAGCAGCATGTCCTCACCCCGGAGCAGGCCCTCGATCATGGCGCTGCCGCCCTGCCAGATGCTCTCGACCGAGTCGCCGATGGTCTCGACCTTGACGCCCGAGGGCGCGTCGTGGCGCTCGACGAAGGTCGCGGCCCGGTAGCCGCGGGTGACGTACTCCCCGCGGACGAGGTCGAAGAAGGTACCCGAGCGGACCTTGTCGTAGTCGTCGTGCGCCGGGTCGATGGTCAGGTAGAGGTGGCCGCTGCGCCCCGAGAACGCTCGCCTGGGCCGGATGGGATCGAGGTTGAGACCGTTGCCTCCTCCCACCTTGGTGACGAGCGCCAGTTTGGTGGCGAGGCGCATCACCCACGCGGTGGTCGCCGGGACCTCGGGGCTGCCGTCCTGCACGAAACAGTTGAGGACATTACCGTGACCGGTGGCGGCGCCCGCCAGCACCCGACCGCCGGGACAGAAGCGCTTGCTCACCATCAGGTCGTAGTAGCGATCGGCCATCTCGGCACGGACGCCCTCGTCCTCGGGCCCGGCGACCCAGCTCGCGACACGCGCGAACATGTCCTCCAGGGTGGCATCGCCCGGCTGGAAGTACTGCCGCTTGGCGATCGCCCGGGCGTGGTCGTCGAAACCCGCGAGGGTGCCTGCGTCGTGGGACGTTCGTGCCTTGGCCACAATCATCCTCCCAGTCCCGAAAGCGCCTGGCACGGCGCCCGAGAAGGCTGTTCGATCGATTTCGGCGACGATAGCGTGTCGCCCCTTGTCCAGTCAGCTAGATATAGTCTCTAGATCCTAACAAGATACAAGATGTTGTCGCGGTAAGCGGATTCACAACGCAATTTCAAGCCATCCCCCACTCCGCCACCGCCTCCCGTCGGCCCCATCGCCTTCAGGGCTCCACGGTATCACCGGCGACGATCGGCTTCAAGGCCCGATGGCCATCATCTGGACACCAGCCTAGAAGCAGGTACAAGATGTTGTATGCCCAACCTGGGCAGCGGCCTCCAAGGGCGCCTCGAATCGCGCCCTGGCGGGCGCTCGTGGCGCCGGGCCGGAGCCGAACCACCATGGCCCCTACAACATCTGGTACCTGCTGGCCGCCTCAGTGCTTGAAGTGACGCTCCCCGGTGAGGATCATGACCAGGCCACGCTCGTTGGCGGCTTCGATCACCTGCTCGTCGCGGATCGAGCCACCCGGCTGGATCACGGTGGCGATGCCGGCGTCGGCCGCCGCATCGACGCCGTCCCGGAACGGGAAGAACGCGTCGCTGGCGCACGCTCCACCGCGCGCCCGGCCCGCCGCCTTCCGGGCGGCGATCTCCACGGCGTCGACGCGGCTCTGCTGACCGGCCCCGACTCCCACCGCGCTGCCGCCTGCAACGAAGACGATGGCGTTCGACGAGGTGAAGGCGCAGACGCGGTAGGCGAGCTCGAGGTCGCGCCACTGCTCGTCGGTGGGCTGGGCCGCCGTCACGACCCGCCAGCTCGCCCGGTCCACCCGCACAGGATCGGGCTCCTGCACCAGGAAGCCTCCGTCGATGCGACGCAACTCCAGTGCGCGCTCCCCGGGAGCTTGCGCCTCCAGCACGCGCATGTTCTTGCGTTTGCGCGCGAACAGCGCCAGCGCCTCCGGTGCGTACCCGTGGGCGATCAGGACGTCCGCCTTGGGGTTGCCGACGATGGCCTGTGCCAGGGCCGCGTCGACGACGCCCGGCAGCGCCACGATGCCCCCGAACGCCGACTTGGGGTCGGCCTCGAAGGCGGCGGCGTAGGCCCCTGCCAGGTCCTCGGCCACGGCGGCACCGCACGGGTTGGCGTGCTTGGCGATGACGGCCGACCGGCCCTCGCCAAGGTCGTGGGCGAGCCGCCAGGCGGCCTCCGCGTCGAACAGGTTGAGGAACGACAGCGCCATACCCGAATGCTGGACGACCGAGTCCCACCAGCCGCGCTGACCCACCTCGCGGTAACGGGCTCCCTGCTGGTGCGGGTTCTCGCCGTAGCGGAGCACGTCGGCCCGCTCCAGCGCCACGTTCAGATGCTCCGGCAGCGCCTCGTCGCGTTCCATCCACGCCACGATCGCCGCATCGTAAGCGGCGCTATGGGCGAACGCCTTGCGCGCCAAGCGGCGCCTGAGAGCCTCGTCCGGCCCTCCGCGGATGCCCTCGAGGACGACCGTGTAGTCGTCGGGATCGACGACCACCAGGACGGCCGGGTGGTTCTTGGCCGCCGACCGGAGCATGCTGGGGCCCCCGATGTCGATCATCTCCAGCGCTTCGTCCCAGCCGACATCGGGACGGGCCACCGTCTCCCGGAACGGGTAGAGGTTGACGGCGACGAGGTCGATGGGCGTGATGTCGTGCTCGCGCAACTCGGCCAGGTGGGCGTCGTCACGCCGGGCCAGCAGGCCACCGTGGATCCGGGGATGGAGCGTCTTCACCCGCCCGTCCAGGATCTCCGGGAAGCCGGTGACTTCGGAGACGGCGGTCGCTGGGACCTCCGCCTCGCGAAGGGCTGCGAGCGTGCCGCCTGTCGACACGATCTCGTAGCCCAGGTCCACCAGCCCCCGCGCGAACGGCGCCAGGCCACGCTTGTCCGACACGCTCAGGAGTGCTCGGGGCATCGTTGTACCACCTTCCAAGACGAGGCGGGCGCCTGGAAGGGACGCCCGCCTCTGGGACTCACGGCTTGGAGGAGCCGGCTCCGGAGCCCGACCCGGAGCCTCCCGAGCCGGACGGGGTCGTGCTGGACGGAGTGGAGCTGGAGGGCGCCGTTCCGGTGGAGCTTGTGCCGGACGAGCTGGCGCCGGACGACGACGTCGAGCCGGAGCCGTTCGTACCCGAGGAGCTCCCCGAGGTCGAGCCCGCCGCGCCGCTGGCCGGCGTACTCGAACCGCCCGAGGAGGCGCCGTTCGAGGAGCCCGAAGGCTGCGCCTTCTGCTGTTGCTTCTGCTGGATCTGCGCCAGCAGGTTCTCGATCTTGATGTCCTTCTTCATCTTGTCGAGCCAGTCAGTTCGCAGCGTCTGCTGCTGGTTCGCCAGCACCGACGAGCTCACCTGATCCTTGACCTCTGCGAAGGTCCGGGTGCGCTGGGGCGTCCGGATCGCCAGCAGCACCACGTAGGTGTCCTTGGTCGCAGGCTTCGAGGCGCTGCTACCGGCTTCCCCGCCCGTGTTGCTGGAGGAGGAGCTCGAGCTGGAGCTGCCGCTGGTGCTGCTGGGCGTCACCGCGCTCCCCGAGGTGCTGCTGGGCGTGCTCGTGCCCCCGTTCTTCACCGGCTGCGACAGCACCAGGACGTCGGAGATTCCTTGCTTGCTGCTCGGGAGGGAGGTGAACGCATCGGTCTTGAACAGCGCGGTGTCGAGCTCGGTCACGAGGTCGCCCGGCTGCACGGTGCCGAGGTTCTTGACGGTGCCACCGTCGGCCTTGGCGGTCGCGTCGAGCGCCTTGCCGCTCAGCAGAGCCTTGCGGAAGGCCTCGGCGTCGGCCTTCTTCGTGAAGTCGACGCGCGTCGCCTCGGCCTCCGCCGGGATGGTGAAGCTCGACTTGTTGCTGTCGTAGTACTTCTTCATGGCGGCGTCCGTCGCCTTGGCATCGCGCGCGACATAGTTGAGGGCCGCCTGGGCCACCATCTGACGGGTGCCGACGAGCGGCAACCCGAGCTTTTGCGCGCCCTGGTCCGCCACGTAGGTGTCGATGAGCTGCCCGAGCACGGCCGGCTTGAAGAACTGCGTCACCAGGCTGGCGCTCTGGGGTGATAGCGCCTGCTGGATCTGCGGATTGGTGTAGGTGGCACGATCGAGCTCGGCGGCCGTGATGGTGGCGCTCCCTACCTTTGCTACGACCGGGTTGTCGTAGGTAAGCGAGCTACCCTTGGGCACCGTCACCTTGGCGGCGTTGACGAGCTGGTCGATCTTCTGTTGCACCACGCCCGACTGCTTGGCCTTGAGCGCGTCCGCCTTGACCTGGGTCTTGACCTTGTCGAAGGGCTGCAGCGTGGCCGGGATGTAGGCCTCGACCTTGACGATGTAGTACTGGCCGGCGTCGCTCACCACGTCGGTGATGCCGGGGCCCTTGAGGCCGAAGGCGGCAGTGGCGACGGCGGTCGGCAGCGCTGGTTTGCCGACCGGCTGCGGCGTCGTCTTTCCCTTGGCCGCGCCGAGGGCGCCGCCGCGGTCGGCGAGCTGCTTGCTGTTCGCCTTGGCGAGCGCAGCGAAGTCGGCTCCCGCGACCGCCTTCTTTTGCAGCTCGACAGCCAGCGTGGGGTTGTCCACGACGATCTCGCGGGCCTTGATCTGCGGCTCGGTCTGGTAGTTGCTGTGGTGCGTGTCGTACCAGGCCTTCACCTCGGCATCGGTGACCGTCACGTCCTTCGTGAGCTGGCTCTCCCACTTCTGCTCGCGCAGCGTCTCCCGCACGTACTCTCGGAAGGTGGGGTCGGTGAAGCCGGCATTGCCGATGAGGTTGAGGTAGGCCTGGTCGTTCTTGCGGCCCGCCACCCCGCGAGACTTGCGGAAGTTGTCGACGGCCTTGTTGACCTCGCCGCCGGAGACGTGGACCTTCGCGGACGCCTGGGCGAGCACGGCGCTCTGGATCAGGTCGTCGACCATCAGGAGCTGCAAGTCGTTGCCGACCTCACCCGTCGACACGGCGTTGTAGAGCGGGGTCTGCTTCGCCCTGGCGACGGCGTCCTGGTAGACTGGTTGCCCGTTGACCTGCAACTCCACCGAGCCGTGACCGTTGCCGGCGCTGTGTCCGCCGAGACGGCCGAGCGTCGGGGTGAAGGTGATGATCATGCCGAGCAGCAATCCGATGGAGATGATCCATAGGATGATCGTGTTGGTGTGACGGTTGAACTTCATTGCCTTGACTTCCTCCCAGAGCCTCTGTTAGCTTTCTTAGTTGACTTCGCGCGCCCGTAGCTCAGCCGGATAGAGCGTTCGCCTCCGGAGCGAAAGGTCACAGGTTCGAATCCTGTCGGGCGCACCAACCAACTTCCTCGCGCCGTGATCCTGTTCGGGCCTTGTGCAGCGTACGGGCTTCAAAGCAGAGGAAGTGTACCACGGGCTTTCCATGAGAGTTTCCAGACGCAACACCGCTCCATCAGCCGCGACCCGACCGCGCCGGAGCACGCCGGCCACGGCGCGAGGAACGCCCGTCCACCGGCCCGCTTGGACCGATGCCGGCCACCCGGCGCTCGGGAACGACGGGCCCGCGGGTTGTGCCGTGCGGCGCTAGAAGACGCGGCCCGGATCGAACGGCAGGCCGTCCAGCAGCGCCTGCGCCACCGCGACCGGCGCGTCGTAGCCACGGGCCAGACCGGTGAGGGTCATGTGCGCGGACACGGTCGGCACCACGCCACCGTCGAAGGCCCGCCCATCGACGCCCTCCATGTTGGCCACGGCGACCATCACCACGCTGCCATCGGGAAGCGTGAAGCCCTGCACCGCCTCCACGTTGCCGTCGGTCCGGACCCCCACCACCTTGGCTCGCTTCAGGTCCTGAAGGGCGAGCGGCCCGACCTCCCCGGCCGAGCTGTTCTGGCCGTCGACGAGCACGACCAGCGGTCCGTCGAAGCGCACCGGATGGGGCAGCCGGGCCTCCTCCAGCACCGTGCCGTCCTCGGCGCGCAGGCTCGACACGCCTTCTCCATCGACGACGTCGTAACGCCCCTCCCAGACGACGCCGCCTCGCCCTAGCGCCTTCGCCCAGGGACCGTCGACGAAGGCTCCCAGCACCAGCCCGAGCTGCCCGAGCCGACCCCCGTAGTTGCCACGCATGTCGACGATCAGGGAGGTGGCCCCGTCGTGCATGAGCTCGCCCAGCGCCTGATGGAAGAGCACGCCGGTGTTGGGCAGGTTCAAGCTCGGGAGGTAGATGTAGCCGGTCGTCGCGTCGAGCATCCGGCCCACCGGGCGCTCGGCCAGCACCCGCTGTGCCAGCGGCCTCGGGGTCAGGATGCGGTCGAAGGCCTTGCGGCCGCGACGGAGGCCGAGCGATACGTCGCCGGCGCCGACGGCGCGGTTCAGCGCCAGGCCGGCGTCCCAGCGCGTCACGCCGTCCAGGACCTCACGGTTGACGCGCGTGATGACGTCCCCACGCCGCAGACCTGCCGCGTCGGCCGGCGAGCCGGGCAGCACGCGGGTGATGACCAGCCCCACTCCCTGCAGGTACGCGCTCTCCACACCGATCGTCGGCTTCACATGGGGCGCGCCGGACTCGCCCCCGTACGAGGCCAGCCCGAGCCAGCTGGAGTGCTCGTCGTGGACGGCGTCGACCATCCGCCTCATGGCGTCGTCGAACGAGGCGCGCGAGCCCGCGTCCACCACCGAGGCCCGGTAGCGCTTGGCCCACGCCTGCCAGTCCATCCAACCCGGATCCCAGTAGCGGTCCTGGAAGACGTCGACCAGGGCCTGGAACACCCGGTCCCGCCCCTGGCTGGAGGCCCAGAGCCGAGAAGCGGCCAACGCAGGCGCCGTCAGCGTCATCGCCGCGAGCAGCGCGAGCGCCCAGCGCCCGAGCCGCTTCGGCGTCACGGCATCCCCCTCATGGCGACCGCAACATGCCCCAGCGTAGGGCCCGGCGTCCACCCCGGTCGGTAAGCGCGTGCACGCTCGCTCACCCTGGCCGTGTCCTGCCGACCTCACCGGCACGCAGTCCGCCACCGGCCGCGCTCACCAGACCGGACGATCCGGGTGGTCGGCGCGGAGCCAGGGGTTGTCGACCAGGATGCCCTCGCCCCCGAACGTGGTCACCGGCTGCCCCTCGATCTCCAGCGAGACGGCGTCGACGCCGTCGGGCCGGGTGACGGTGTAGAAGAGCTGGTCGAGCCGCCCCATCATCGAGGCGCTTCCCCCGCCGCTCTCGAAGGCGGCCGAGAGATCGATCGTCAGGGTGGCCCCGTCCAGGTGCGCATCCAGCACCCGGGTCGCGGCGGGAACCGCGCTGCTCAGCCCCCGCGCCGCCTCGCTCGCGGTGGGGCCGGCCGCAAGCGCCGCTATCTGGCGCTCGGCCCTGGCCGCGGCGCCGCCACCTCCGCCGCCACGGCGGTAGGCGGGCTCGAGACGGAAGCGGGTCCCGTCCGCCGCCACGAAGTAGACCACGGTGTTCGGCAAGCGGTGCAGCGTGCGCACGGTGAGGACGGCGACGAGCGCCAGAAGCAGCAGCAGTGCCAACGCCACGACGCGCAGCACCACCGTGCGCATGGATCCGTCAGCGCCTTCGGATGGGGAGGTAGCGCGGCTCCCACATGGCGTCCTCGACCTGCTGACCGAGGTCGTCGCCGCGGTCGCCGCGGGCGACGCCGGAGGTCACCGCCTCGTGGGCCACCGCCGTGGCCACGTGGCGGCTGACCCGGCGCATGGCACTCACGCGCGGATAAACGGCGCCCTGCGCGATGCGCCCCTGGTCGGTATAGTCCGCCAGCGCCTCGGCCGCCGCGCTCAGCATGCCGGGCGTCACGCGCTCCGCCCGCGCCACCTTCACACCCAGCCCCAGGCCTGGGAAGATGAAGGCGTTGTTGCCTTGCCCCACGCTGTAGCGCACGCGCTTCCAGGTCACCTCGGGGAAGGGGCTGCCGGTCGCGACGATGGCCCGGCCGTCGGTCCAGCGGTAGACGTCCTCGGGAATCGCCTCCGAGTAGTCGGTGGGATTGGACAGCGGGAACACGATGGGGGACGGCGTGTTGGCGGCCACCGCCTCGACGATGCCCTGGTCGAAGGCGCCACGCTGACCCGAGAGCCCGATGAGCGCCGTCACGCCGCCCTGCTGCACCGTCTCGAGCAACGATGGCGCCGCGCCGGACACCTTCCAACCCGCCACCCGCGCGGGGTCCTGCGCCAGCTCGGCCTTGTAGGTGTCCAGGTTGGGCCGGTCGCGCAGCACCAGCCCGCGCGAGTCCACCACGAAGACGCGCTCGGCCGCTTCGCGCGCATCCAGACCCTGCCGCACCAGCCCGTCGCGGATCTGGCTGGCCACCCCGATGCCACCGGCACCGGCACCGTGCACCAGGAACACCTCGTCGGTCAAGGGACGGCGCGACTTGCGCGACGCCGCCAGGAGCCCCGCCAGCACCACCGCACCGGTGCCCTGGATGTCGTCGTTGAAGCTCGGGACCACGTCCTGGTAGCGATCGCGAACGCTGAACGCCTTCTGCTTCGAGAAGTCCTCCCACTGCAGCACCGCCTCGGGGAAGTGCCGCTTGAAGGCCTGGACGAAGCGCTCCATGAAGTCGTCGTAGGCCTGACCCGTCAGGCGCTCATGGCGAACGCCCAGGTAGAGCGGGTCGTCGAGCAGGTCCTGACGGTTGGTCCCGACGTCGAGCTCGATCGGCAGCGTCGTCGCCGGGTCGAAGCCGGCGGCCGCCGTGTAGATCGAGAGCTTGCCGATGCAGATCGCCATGCCTCCGTAGCCCTGGTCGCCGATGCCGAGGATGCCCTCGGAGTCGGTGGCCACGACCAGGCGCACGTCGGGAATCGGTGCGTTCTCCAGCACCTCGTCGACGCGGTCGATGTTCTCCGTGCTGACCACCACCCCCCGCGGCCAACGGTAGATGAGGCTGAACTTCTGGACCGCCTCCGCCACCGTCGGGGTGTAGATGATCGGCAGCATCTCCTCGAGATGCCGCTGGATCAGGGCGTAGAACAAGACCTCGTTGCGATCCTGCAGGACGCGCAGGTAGATGTGCTTGTCCAGGTTGGTGGTGAAGCGCTGGAAGTTCGCATAGCCGCGCTGCACCTGCTCGTTGAGCGTGGAGACGTGGGGCGGGTAGAGCCCTTCCAGGCCCAGCGCCTTGCGCTCCTCCGGTGTGAACGCGGTGCTCTTGTTCAGCAGCGGTAGCCGCGTCAGGATCAGACCGGGGAGATCGGTCGCCAGGTAAGGGTTGCCATGCTCGTCGGTGAGGCGTTCGTACTGCTTCATTCCCTGCTCCTGCCTTCTGCGCCGGGTGGGGTCATTGGCCCGCGAGGCGCTTGGATTCCCGTTCGAAGTAGGCGTAGTTCGCGTCATCGGGCTTCAGCTTCAGAGCATGGGCGAAGGCGTCGGCCGCTTCGGCATAGCGCTGCTGCTGGAAGTAGAGGCGGCCGAGCGTGCCCCAGGCCGCCGGGAAGTCGGGGTTCGCCGTCGTGGCCGCCTTCAGATCCTTCTCGGCGGCCGCGAACTGCCCGGACTGGTACTCCTGCACTCCGGCCACGAACGCCTTGCCCGCGTTGGCGCCGTAGTTGAGCTGCTGCTTGGCCTGATCGAGGAAGTACTTCGCGCGGCTATCGCCGGGCGAGCGCTGCAACACGCCCTGCCAGTACAGCACCGCATCGCCGTAGTTCCCGAGCTCCTGGCTGGTTCGCGCCGCCCACACCCACGCGTCGAGGTAGCCGTCGTTGGCGCGAAGCGCCTGGATGAAGGCGTCGTTGGCGGCCTGTACCTGGCCCTTCTCGTACAACGCCTGACCCTGGTAGAAGGCCTTGCCGGCCTCCACGCCCCAGGTCGACTCGGCCTGCGCGACCTGCAGGAAGTACTGGGCGCCGCTATCGTTGGGGCGCGCCCGGGTGACCTCCTTGAAGTAGCCCAGCGCAAGCTGCGGCTCGCCGAGGTCGAGGCTCGTGCGTCCCGCCCACGTCGAAGCATCGGTGAAGTCGGGGTTGGCCGCCAGCGCCTGCTGGAACGCGCTCAGCGCCTCCTGCTTGTGGCCCTTGTCGTAGAGGTCCACGCCGCGCTGGAAGGCGTCGCTCGCCTTCACGCCCACCGAGAGCTGCTGCTGGGTGCGTTGCAGGTAGTACTGCGCCGCCTTGTCGTCGGGCTTCTGCGCCACGAGCGCCTTCCAGTACGGCAGCGCCTTGGAGGGGTCGCCCTGCTCGAAGTAGATCCGTCCCAGCCAGCGAAGCGTGAGCGGATCGTCGGGAAGCACGTCATGAACCTTGAGGTAGTACTGCAGGGCAGCCTGCTTATCCCCTGCCTCGTAGCGGGCGAAGCCGAGCTGCGTGCCCGCCTCCTCGAACATGGCGCTGTTGGTGGTGGCGTTGGCAGGCAGGCCGCTCATGTCTGCGAGCGATCCGCCGTCCTGCAGGTAGGCGAGCCAGTACGAGTAGGCGCGCGCGTACCAGTGGAGGGTGCTGTAGGTGCGCGCCAGGAAGCGCTCGATGGCGGTGTCGTGCGGGGACGCCTGCGCCGCCTGCTCGCCCAGCGTCCAGGCCTGTCGCCAGTGGGGCTGGTCGGGGTGGGCGGGCTCGCCGGCGGCCACGGCCTGCTGGGCCGCCTGCTGCGCCCGCGTGAAAAGCTGTTGCGCGTTGGCCGGGCGCTGCGCGAACGCGGCAGGCACGAGCAACGCTGTCAGAACCGACAACAACGCGCCGAGGCGGCGGCCCCGGCGAAACGTCATTTCGACTGTGCGGTGAGCCATACGACCTCCTGTGACGTTCGAATCACGTACAGCAGGCGCTTCCCATCGGGGCCCTCGAAAACGATGTGGGTACGGGTCTCGGGACCCACCGTCGTCTGGGTGTGTCCCGACTCGAAGTAACCGTCGACAGCAAACGCGGTCTCGATGTTGTGGACATAGGCGGCTTCCAGGGTCTTGACAAGCCCGGTGGCCTCGTAGACCTCCCAGTTCGTCCAGTGACTCCTGTCGGGCACGCGCGCGATGACCGCCTCGGTGCCCTTTCCGACGGCCCGCAGGGTGCCGCGGGGCAGGTGTAGCGACGGGTCGAACTCCGTCGAGATGGCGGTGCTCACCATCACGTCCGTCAGCAGCTGGGCGTGTGCCAGCGGTGCCACCACCCCGCCGGCCAGCAACGCCAGAGCCGCGAGGGCCGCCGTTCGCAAGCCGCGAGCGTACCCGAGAACCGTCATGCAGCGAGTCTACCACCGGCCCTTGAACACCCGATGAAGGCCGAGGCGCGTGTGGAACACGCCTCCTCGGCCGCAACGCCCCTCCGGCCGGTAACCCCGCCGCCGGGCAACGCGCAGCGCGCACGGTAGAATGCAGGGCCATGTTCCAGAGTCTCGGCGACCGACTGCAAAGCGTGTTCGAGGGCCTGCGCGGCAGGGGCCGCCTGAGCGAGGCCGACGTCAAGGCGGCCCTGCGCGAGGTGCGCGTCGCGCTGCTCGAAGCCGACGTCAACCTCGAGGTCGCCCGCGACTTCACCAAGCGTGTGCAGGAGAAGGCCATCGGCTCGGAGACGCTGCTGTCGCTCAACCCCGATCAGCGCGTCATCGCCATCGTGCAGGAGGAGCTCGTCGACGTGCTGGGCGGCAAGGCGGTCCAGCCGACGCTCGCCAGCGACCGCAACGTCTGGATGCTGATGGGCCTGCAGGGTGCGGGCAAGACGACGACCGCCGGCAAGCTCGCCTACAAGTACAAGGGGCAGGGGCGTCGGCCGCTGCTGGTCGCCGCCGATACGCAGCGCCCGGCAGCGCGCGAGCAGCTCAAGGTGCTCGGCAAGCAGATCGGCGTCCCCGTGTTCGAGGTGCAGGACGACGAGAGCCCAGAGAGCATCGCCAGGCGCCTGGAAGCGCACCTGCGGCAGGACTTCCGGGACCTGGTCATCGTGGACACGGCCGGCCGGCTCCAGATCGACGAGGCGCTGATGGCGCAGCTCGTGGAGCTCCGCGAGCAGCTCGGGCCCAGCGAGCGGATCCTGGTGGTCGACGCCATGACGGGCCAGCAGTCGCTGCCGGTGGCGAACACCTTCGACGAGCGCGTAGGCGTCACCGGCCTGGTGATGACCAAGCTCGACGGCGACGCCCGAGGCGGCGCCGCCCTCTCCGCACGGCACGTCACCGGCAAGCCCATCTACTTCGCCGGTATGAGTGAGAAGATCGACGGGCTGGAGGCGTTCCACCCGGACCGCATCGCCGGGCGCATCCTCGGCATGGGCGACGTCCTCACCCTCATCGAGAAGGCACGCGTGCTCGAGGGCGACGACGACGAGGTCGAACCCCGGAGCCTCTCGGACTTCAGCCTGCAGGACATGTTGACGCAGATGCGCCGCATCAAGCAGATGGGCTCGTTCGGTGACATCCTCAAGATGATCCCGGGGGCCTCGAAGATGTTGCCGGCGGAGGGCGTCGACGAGCGCGAGGTCCTGCGGGTGGAAGCGATCATCTCGAGCATGACCGAGCAGGAGCGGCGCAAGCCGCGGCTGCTCAACGCCAGCCGCCGCAAGCGCATCGCGCGCGGCTCGGGCACGACGGTCCAGGACGTGAACCGGCTGATGCGCAACTACGAGGAGATGCGCAAGATGATGAAGCGCATGGGGCGGCGTCCGCCGGGCAAGGGCGCTGCTCGCGGATTCCGCGGTTGAGGTGCGCTTTGCGCCGGGCCGCACCGACCGTGTAGACTGGACCACTGCGACGGCTGCGGCGAACGGCCGCATGCCCGACCCGACGGAGGAAGAATGGTCAAGATCCGCCTGACGCGCATGGGCTCGAAGCGCAACCCCCACTACCGGATGGTCGTGGTGGACGCGCGCAAGAAGCGCAGCGCCGACTACATCGAACAGATCGGGTACTACGATCCGCGCGAGACCACCGACGGCGCGCTGCGGGTCGAGGCCGAGCGGGCCGCGTACTGGCTCGAGCAGGGCGCCCAGCCCACCGACACGGTGGTCCGGCTCCTGGAGAAGGCGGGCGTGAGCGTACCCGGCGTCCAGGCCAAGAAGCGCGCCAACTACGTCCGCCGGTCGGAGGCACAGGCCTAGCCAGGGCCTGACGAGGCGCGCCATGCCGCTCGAGCTCGTCACCTTCATCGTCCAGAACCTCGTCGCCGACCCGGAACAGCTCGGCATCACGGCGCAGCGCAACGACAAGGGCCTGCGCATCGAGATCCGCTGCGCCCCGGACGACGCCGGTCGCGTCATCGGTCGCGGCGGGCGGATCATCAACGCCATTCGCACGCTCGCCCGCGCCGCCGCTGACGGCCGGCAGCGCGTCGAGGTCCAGCTGATCGACTAGGGCGCGGGTCCCAACGCCGGCCCGGGAGAGGGCGCGTGCCCGGAGACCCCACAGCCACCACGCCACCCCCGGACCACGTATCCATAGGCTTCCTGGGGAGGCCGTTCCAGCTCGAGGGCGGGATGCGCCTGAGCTGGACCGTCACAGCGGGGCCGCTCGCGCCCGACGAGATCGGGCGCGTCTTCGTGGTGGGCCTGGGGTCGGTGCAGGTGCGCGCCCTCCGGCGTCATGGCGCGACGTGGCTGGTGTACCTGCAGGGGGTGCGTGACCGCGAGACGGCACGGACCCTGACCGGCGCGGAGGTGTTCGTACCGGCGGCCGACCTGGTGCACGACCGGGAGGCCCAGGCGGGCGCGCCGGCGCGGGAAGCGCTCGCCGGCGCCCCGGTGATCGCGGACGGTCACGAGGTCGGCCGCGTGCGGGAGATTCGCGGGGCGGCCGCCAACCCCCTGCTCGCCGTCGCCACCGAGGCGGGTGAGATCTTGCTGCCGCTGACGGCCCCCTACGTCGTGGTGGCCGAGGGGCGCGTGGAGCTCGTCGACCCGCCCGAAGGGTTGCTGGACCCGTCATGAAGATCACCGTCTACACGCTGTTCCCGCAGCTCATCGACCCCTACCTCGAAGAGGCGCTGCTCGGCCGCGCCATCGAGCGGGGGTTGCTCGACGTCGAGACACGCGACCTGCGTCGCTTCGCCGGCAACCGGACCGGACGCGTCGACGATGCCCCGTACGGCGGCGGCGCCGGCATGGTGATCCGCGTGGACGTGGCGGCCGCCGCGGTACGGGAGGCTCAGGGCGACGAGCCCCCTCCCGACGAGACGGTGCTGCTCTCTCCCGCCGGGCAGCCGCTCGACCAACCGCTGGTCGAGCACCTGGCCGGACTGCGCCACCTCGTCCTGCTGAGCGGGCGCTACGAGGGGTTCGACGCGCGCGCCGAGGCGCTGGTCACGCGCGAGGTGTCGCTGGGGGACTTCGTCCTGATGGGGGGCGAGCTGCCGGCCCTGTGCATTCTCGAAGCGGTGGCCAGGCTCCAACCGGGTGCCCTCGGCGACGCCGACAGCCACCGACAGGACTCCTTCACCACCGGCCTGCTGGACTACCCCGAGTACACGCGACCGTTGAGCTTCGAGGGCGCCGAGGTGCCCGAGGTCCTGCGGTCTGGGCACCACGCCCGCATCGACGCCTGGCGACGCCGTGAGGCGCTCCGTCGAACGCTGTCGAGGCGCCCCGACCTGCTCGAGCGCGCTCCGCTCACCGCCGACGACCGAGCCGTGCTCGAGGCGCTCGAAGCCGAGCGCGACGAGGAAGGCTGAGCGTGCCGTGGGCCGGTAGCACCCTCGGGGGTACCCCACAGCCGGGGAGCCGGAGATCGAGGGGCCGGCAACCCGGACGAGAACGCCCCGCCGCGCAGACGAGGCACGGCGGGGCCGGTTCGGATGGGGACGGGCGTAGAAGCCGCTACTGCCCGGAGGAGCCTCCGGACGTGCTCGATGAGCCTCCGGACGAGCCACCCGAGCTGCCGGACGAGTTGCCCGTGGCCGGGATGGCGCCGTCCTTGTGCATCTGGTCGATGACCTGAGCCGTGATGTCGAGGTTCTGGTCCGCGTACACGACCAGCCCGCTGCCGCTCTGCCCGGCGGCGCGCGAGTCCATCACGATGGTGAACCCATCCTGCTGGGCGACCTCCTTGATGGCCTTGTTGACGGCATCCACCGCAGGCTGCGCGGCCTTCTGGATGTCGCTCTGGTCGCGCTTCTGCACGGCGTTGAGGGTCGTCACCAGGGTCTGGTAACGCTCGCTCTCCTGCGGCGTGAGCTGCTGCCCCTGCTGCTGCTTCTGCGCGAGGGCGTTGATCTTGGAGCGGATGCCGTTGATCTCGGTCTGGGCCTGTTGCCTCAGCTGGTCGGCCTTCTTGCCAGCGGGGTGGGCATTGATGGCGGCCTGGGAGTCGACGAACGCGATTCGGGCGGGCTGGCTTTGAACGCTCGGGCTGGCCGCTACCAGAGCAACGAGCACCACAGCGGCCAGGGCGACGAGGGTGAGTCTCTTCATAGCGGGGGTAGTGTACCACCAGCATGATGAGAAGCTAGGTCTCGCGAGGTCCCGTCTGTGTGCCGATCTCTACCCATTTTCCGCCTCGGGGCATGCGCCCTGGAGGGCACCCGAAGCCCGGGCGCCGGGGTCGCGTGACCGGGGCCGTGGCGGTGCTCGCCGGCGTGCTCGGCGCGCTGGTCGGAAGCTTCGGTAACGTGGTCATCTACCGGCTTCCCAGGAGCGAGTCGATCGTCTTCCCAGGCAGCCACTGCCCCAGCTGCAACCGCCGCCTGAGCGCGTTCGAGCTGGTCCCGATCCTGTCCTTCCTCGCGCTGCGTGGCCGCTGCCGCACCTGCAAGGCGCCGATCGGCTGGCGCTACCCGCTGGTGGAAGCGACCATGGCCGCGCTGTTCGTGGCGCTGGTGCTGCGCTGGCCGCCGCTGACGTACGGCCTGACAGCCCTTCCCCTGCTGGCGGTCCTCGCCATGCTGCTGATGGCGGCGGTCATCGACCTCGACCGCTTCATCCTGCCCGACGCGCTCACGCTGCCCGCGCTGGCCCTCGCCGTGGCAGGCAGCCTCCTGTACGACCGGTCCACCGTGCTGCCGGCGCCCGGGGCCGCCCTGGTGGGCGCCGCTGCGGGGGCGGGGATCCTGCTGCTGATCAACCGTCTCGGGGCGCTGGTCTTGCGGCGCTTCGCCGACACGCGCGAGCGACTCTGGCCCATCAGTCTCGACCAGGCCAACCTCGCCGCCGTTGGCGGCGCGCTCGGGGGCTGGCACGTCGGGCTCGCGGTGGGCGCCGCCAGCCTGGTGGTCAACCTCGTGTTCCGCCGTCCGATCCGTCTGCCCGAGGGGCCGCTCTACGGCCTGTGGGCGGTGGCCCTGGTCCTCTCGACGACGAGCTTCACGGTCGCGCCGACCGTCGCCCTCGGGGGAAGCGTGGTCGCCGCCGGCACGTGGGCGGTGGTCGGCGCCTTCTTCTGGTGGCTGCGCGACGCCGTGGAGGGCAGCGACGAGGAGCAGGAAGACGAGGACGACGACGAGCCGGTGGCGATGGGCTTCGGCGATGTCAAGCTGGCGGCCGTCCTGGGCGCGCTGCTCGGTTGGGAGCTCTTCCTGGTCGGCCTGCTGCTGGCCGTCACGCTCGGGGCGATCGGCGGCATCGTGGCCCGGCTCGCGGGCGCGGGACGCGTCATCCCCTTCGGACCGGCGTTGCTGCTCGGCGGCGTGCTGGCCCTGTTCATCGGTCACGACATCCTGTCCTGGTACCTGGGCCTCCTCGGCGTCGCCTGACCCCCAGGTCGACGGCCGGCCCGACGTCGCGCCGCAGCACGTTCCCCGCAGGAATGGCGCCGCCGGCGCCCCGTGGTAGAGTCGGAGCCATTCGCCCGGGGCCACCCGCGTCGCGTGCTGGACGCGCTAGGCGGGACGCACGACCCGGAGAGGGGTGCGCATGGACGTCTTGCGAGTGCCGAGCCTCAGAGGGCGCGACCTCCTGTCGCTGGCGGAGCTCAGCTCCGAGGAGTTCCAGGGACTGCTCGACAGCGGGTTGCAGCTCAAGCGTGCCTGGAAGCAGGGCGTCCGACCGGAGGTCCTGAAGCACAAGACCATCGCCATGATCTTCGAGAAGCAATCGCTGCGCACGCGCTCGACGTTCGACATCGCCATGGCGCAGCTGGGCGGCCACTCCGTCCTTCTCAGCCAGAACTACATCGGCTGGGGCGTGCGCGAGACGATCCGCGACGTGGCGCACAACCTGGAGCGGTGGGTCGAGGGCATCATGGCCCGCACCTACGGCCACGACACCCTCACCGAGCTGGCGCGCCACGCCGACGTCCCGGTCATCAATGCGCTGTCCGACCTGTCCCACCCCTGCCAGCTCCTCGCGGACTACATGACGCTCCGCGAGAACTTCGGCGACTTGCGGGGGCTCAAGCTCGCCTTCGTTGGAGACGGCAACAACGTCTGCAACTCCCACATCGAGGCGGCCACCCACGCCGGCGTCGAGCTGACCATCGCCTGCCCCGAGGGATTCGACCCCGACGCCGAGGTCCTGGCTCGGGCGCGCGCCCGCGGCGGCAGCATCACCATCGTGCGGGACCCCCGCGAGGCCGCCGACGGTGCCGACGCGCTCTATACCGACGTGTGGATCTCCATGGGGATGGAGGAGGAGGCCGAGGTGCGCCGCAAGGCGTTCGCGGACTACACCATCACCCCTGCCTGGTTCGAACGCCTCTCCCCGCGCGGGGTGTTCATGCACGACCTGCCCGCCCACTACGGCGAGGAGTGCACCGAGGAGGCCGTCTATCACGAGCGAAGCGTGGTCTTCGACCAGGCCGAGAACCGCCTGCATGCCCACAAGGCAGCGCTGGTGCAGCTTCTGGCCGACCTGCAGGGGGCCTAGGTGAGCAGCGTCCGCCGGGTGGGGGTGCTCGGCGCCAGCGGGTACGGCGGCGCCGGCTTGCTGGAGCGCTTGAGCCGTCACGCCGGCGTGGAGCTGGTCGCGGTCGGCTCGAGGCAGTACCAGGGCGAGCCGATCGAGGCGTGCTGGCCGCAGTTCGCCGGGCTCTACCCCGAGCTGCGCTTCGAGCCCAACGAGGCCGTGCTGGAGCGGAGCGAGGTGGTGTTCTGCGCCACTCCGCACGGCGCCACCGCGCCTCTGGTCAAACAGGCGCTCGACGCCGGCGTGCGCGTCATCGACCTGTCGGCCGACTTCCGGCTCGACCCGGACACCTACGCCAGGTGGTACGGGCTCGAGCACCCGCACCCGGAGCTCTACCCCGAGGCCCGCTACGGCCTGGTCGAGCTGCACCGGCACGAGCTGCCCGGCGCCCGCCTCGTGGCCAGCCCGGGCTGCAACGCCACCGCGGCCAGCCTGGCGCTGGCACCGCTGGCGGCGGGGGGCCTGCTCGGCCCCGGCGCCGTGTGCGACATCGTCACGGGCGTGTCCGGCGCGGGTCGTGCGCCGAGCCAGGCGCTGCACTACACCGAGGTCAACGAGAACGCACGCCCCTACAAGGTGGCCGGCAGCCACCGGCACACGGCGGAGATCGAGGCCACCGTGGGACGAGCGCGCGCCGCAGGAAAGCGGCTCGCCACGCACGACCCTTTCACGCCCTACACGGTCTCCTTCAACCCGCATCTGGTGCCGATGTCCAGGGGCATCCTGGCAACCTGCACCACCCAGCCCGTCGAGACCGACGACCTCTCCGACGAGACGCTGCTGGAGCTGTTCCGCGACTACTACGAGGGGGATCGGCTGATCGTGGTCCAGAGCGAGCTCCCCCAGACGAAGGCCGCCACCGGGAGCGACCGCGCCGTGCTCAGCGTGCGATTCGACGCGCGCGCCTGCACCGTGGCCGCGTTCTGCGTCATCGACAACCTGGGCAAGGGAGCGGCGGGGCAGGCCGTCCAGGCGTTCAACGTGGCGTTCGGCTTCGATGAGGTCGAGGGCTTGACCCGAGGGGGGATGTGGCCGTGAGAGTACCGCTCGGTTTCGAGATCGCCGGGGTGACGGCGGGGCTCAAGGTATCGGGCCGGCCCGACCTGGGCCTCGTGTACTCGCCCTACCCGCTGGCGTGGGCACTGACCAGCACCGACAACGTGGTGAGGGCGCCGTGCGTGTCACGCAACCGGTCACGCTTCACCAGCGGCGCGGCCGTCCGCGGCATCGTGGTCAACAGCGGCAACGCCAACTGCGCCACCGGCGAGCGCGGCACCTGGGACAACGAGGACATGGCCGGGTCCGTGGCCACGGCGCTGGCGCTCGCGCGCGTGCAGGACATGCTGACGGCAAGCACCGGCGTCATCGGGCAGCCGCTGCCCGTCGAGCGCATCCGCGAGGCGGTGCCCGCGCTGACCTCGGCGCTGAGCGAAGACACGGCCGCGTTCGCCGACGCCATCCTGACGACCGACACCACGCCCAAGCAGGTCGACGCGACCCTGCGCGGAGGCGCACGCATCGTCGGCATCGCCAAGGGATCGGGGATGATCCACCCCTCGATGGCGACGCTCCTGGCGTTCATCCTCACCGACGCCGACATCGCGCAGGACGATCTCCGGACACTGTGGCCCGACATCGTGGCGCGCACCTTCAACCAGGTGACGGTGGACGGCGACACCTCCACCAACGACATGGCCGTCCTGCTCTCCTCCCGGCAGATCCGGGCCGACCGGGACGACTTCGCCGAGGCGCTGACGGACGTCGCCACCAGGCTCGCCCGCAAGATCGCGCGCGATGGCGAGGGCGCGACGCGGCTGCTCGAGGTGCGGGTGTCGGGTGCACGGACGCCGGCCGAGGCGAGGGCCGCCGCGCGCACGGTCGCGTCCAGCTCGCTGGTCAAGGCGGCCGTGCACGGTGCCGACCCGAACTGGGGCCGCATCCTGGCTGCCGTGGGCCGCTCCGGCGCCGTCTCCGACCTGGCCAACGTGCGCATCGGCGTGCAGGGCGTGACCGTCTATCGGGGCGACGTCCTCCCCTTCGACGCCGCCGCCGTCTCCAACGAGATGAAGGCCGAAGAGGTCCTGCTGGAGGTCGACCTGGCCGCGGGCGAAGCGACCGGTGAGGCGTGGGGTTGCGATCTCACGCCCGAGTACGTGCACATCAACGCCGACTACACGACGTAGCGCGGGGCGCCCTCGGCAGGGCGCCCCGCGGATGTGGCCGATCGCGCCCGGTCAGCGGCGCCGGTTGGCGATGTGGATGGCCTGGCCGTGAGCGTGCTCAGCCGCCTCCATGACCGCTTCGGCGATGGTGGGATGGGCATGCTGCGTGAGGGCGATGTCCTCCAGCGTGGCGCCCATCTCGATGGCGAGGGCGGCCTCCGACACGATGTCGCCGGCATCGGGACCGACCATGTGGAAGCCCAGCAGCAGGTCGGTCTTCTCGTCGCCCACCAGCTTGACCATGCCGCTGTCGACGCCCAGCGTGGTGGCGCGGCCGGAGGCGGAAAGCGGGAAGCGGCCGATGCGCACCGTGTAGCCGGCGTCCCTCGCCTCCTGCTCGGTCATGCCGACGCTGGCGTGCTCGGGGCTGGTGTAGATCACCGCCGGAACGACGGTGTCGTAGCCGCTCGGCTTGCCCGCGGCGTGCTCGGCTGCGGCGAGCCCCTCCTTCATGGCCTTGTGGGCCAGCAGCGGGGCGCGGGCCACGTCGCCGATGGCGTAGATGTGGTCGACCGCCGTCTGCATGTGGTCGTTGACCACCTGGACGAAACCGCGGTCGTCGACCTCGACGCCGAGCTTCTCCAGGCCCAGTCCCTTGCCGTTGGGGCTCCGACCGACGGCCACGAGGATCTTGTCCACGACGATGGTGTCGTGCTTTCCCTCGCTGTCCTCGAGGACCACTTCGGTGCCCTTCGAGGTCTTCTTCTGGCTCACCGCCTTGGTCGAGGTACGGATCGTGAGCCCCTTCTTCTCGAGCGCCTTGTGCAGTTCCTTGGAGGCGTCCGCGTCGCCCAGCGGCACGATGCGGTCCATCATCTCCACCACCGTCACCTCGGAGCCGAGGGCGCTGTAGACGTCGGAGAACTCGAGGCCGATGGCGCTGCCGCCGATGGCCAGGAAGCGCTTGGGCACCGCGGTGACGGTGAGCGCCCCGGTGGAGTCGATGATGCGTTCGCCGTCGAACTCGAAGCCGGGGATCTGGATCGGGCGGGACCCGGTGGCCACGATGAAGCGCTCGGCGCTGACCTTGCGGTCCTCCACCTGGAGGGTGTGGGCGTCGACGAAGGTACCCTCCCCCTCGAGCAGCGTCACCTTGTTGCCCTTGAACAGCATGCCGACGCCGCCAGTCATCTTCTTGACGACGCTGTCCTTCCAGGCGTTCATCTTCCCGAGGTCCAGCTCGGGCTTGCCGAACGTGACCCCGTACGCCTCCGCGTGCTGGGCCTCGCGCAGCTCCGTCGCCACGTGCAGCAGCGCCTTGGTAGGAATGCAGCCGGTGTTCAAGCACACCCCGCCGACCGCGGCCTTCTCCACGCACGCGGTCTTGAGGCCGAGCTGCGCGGCCCTTAGGGCGGCGTGGTAGCCCCCCGGGCCGGAGCCGATCACGATCAGGTCGAAGTCCATGGTGCCTCCAAGTGTCGAGAGGTGCGGCGCGCACGGTGGGGCGCCTGCTCGATCCGGTCGGGCGGCGCGATCCCGCTCACGCCCCGGGCACGCGCCGGTGCCCCCCAGCCGGCCACGCGCCTCAGTGTCCACCCAGTCTACCCTTCGGGCAGGCCGGCTCCTGATGCGGGCGTGTGTCTGCCGGGCCCTCGGCAGGAGGCCACGGCGGGGTGGCTCGAGCGCCCCGGGTCCGGTGGGCGCGCATCGGGCGGCGGCCCACGGCGCTCGGCGGGTGCGCCGTCGCACCGAGGACGCGTTGACAGCCCCGTGGGGACGGAATATCCTGCCTCCATGACGCGGACGGAAACCGTGGGCGCGGCACGTCGCGCGCGGCTAGCCGACTGGAGGCCGACACGCTGAACCCCCGCAGAGGGAGCGTTCATCGTCGGCCCCGACGTCGGTTCGGGGCCGTTTCCTTTGGCGCCCGGCCGACACGAGGGGCTCCGGGGACCGTTCCAGCCCTACGTATACTGGAGAGCCTATGACCGAGACGAAGCAGGCGGAGGCGGGCAGCTACCGCTCCGACCGCTACAACCCGCAGGAGATCGAGCCGAAGTGGCAGGCGCGGTGGCGCGACCAGCATCTCTACGAGGTGGATCTGCTGGACGATGATCGCCCCAAGTACTACTTCCTGACCATGTACCCCTACCCTTCGGGCGACCTGCACGTGGGCCACTGGTACGCCGAGGCGCCTGCCGACGCGGCCGCCCGCTACCGCCGCATGCGCGGCTACAACGTGCTCTTCCCCATGGGGTTCGACGCCTTCGGGCTGCCCGCCGAGAACGCCGCGGTCAAGGCGGCGAAGGAGGGGCGCGACGTCCACCCCGCGCGGCTCACCTACGAGCGCATCGCTCGGATGGAGGAGCAGTTCGGCCAGATGGGGGCGATGTTCGACTGGTCGAAGAAGGTCGTCACCTGCGATCCCGAGTACTACCGCTGGAACCAGTGGTTCTTCATCCGGATGTTCGAGCGAGGGCTCGCCTACCGCAAGGAGTCGTTCGTCAACTGGGACCCGGTCGACCAGACCGTCCTCGCCAACGAGCAGGTGGTCGACGGTCGCGGCGAGCGCTCCGGCGCCCTCATCGAGCGCCGCCTCATGCCGCAGTGGCACTTCAAGATCACCGACTACGCCGAGGAGCTGCTCGACTTCAGCGGGCTCGATTGGCCCGAGCGCGTCAAGCTGATGCAGACCAACTGGATCGGGCGCTCGGAGGGAGCCGAGGTCCGCTTCCACAGCGAGCCGGGCGACCCCATCACGGTGTTCACCACGAGGCCGGACACGCTGTGGGGCGCCACCTTCATGGTGCTGGCGCCGGAGCATCCGCTGGTCGACAAGCTCACCACCCTGGAGCGGCGTGCCGAGGTGGAGGCGTACGTCGATCGCGCCTCACGCATGAGCGAGCTCGACCGGCAGGCGGAGGGCAAGGAGAAGACCGGCGCGTTCATCGGCGCCTACGCGATCAATCCCGTCAACGACGCGCGCATCCCCATCTGGATCGCCGACTACGTGCTGATGGGATACGGCACCGGCGCCATCATGGGCGTGCCCGCCCACGACGAGCGCGACTTCGATTTCGCGAGGCGCTTCGGTCTCGACATCACCCCCGTCATCCAGCCCGACGGCGTGCCTGCGCTCGACGGTGCCACCATGGCCGAGGCCTACACCGGTGACGGGCGGATGGTGAACTCGGGTCCCTTCGACGGCACCCCCAGCGGCAAGGAGGGCAACGTCGAGGGCATCCGTCGCGTCATCGACTGGCTGGAGGAGCGCGGCGTGGGCAAGGGGAAGGTCACCTACCGGCTGCGCGACTGGCTGATCTCGCGTCAGCGCTACTGGGGGACCCCCATCCCGATGCTGTACTGCGAGCGCTGCGGCATCCAGCCCGAGAAGGACGAGAATCTTCCGGTGGTGCTGCCGGACGACGTGGCGTTCATGCCCACGGGCGAGTCGCCGCTCAGGACGCACGCCACGTTCCTCGAGGCGACCTGCCCTCGCTGTGGCGGCCCCGCCACGCGGGAGACCGACACCATGGACACCTTCATGGACTCGTCGTGGTACTGGTTCCGCTACCTCAGCCCGCACCGGGACGACGCGCCGTTCGATCGCTCGCTGGTCGAGTCCTGGACGCCCGTCGACACCTACACCGGGGGCATCGAGCACGCCATCCTGCACCTCCTCTACGCCCGCTTCTTCACCAAGGTGCTTCGCGACCTCGGACTGGTCGGCATCGACGAGCCGTTCCAGCGCCTGCGCAACCAGGGAATGATCCTCGGCGAAGACAACGAGAAGATGTCGAAGTCCCGCGGCAACGTGGTCAACCCCGATGCGCTCGTGGCCGAGTACGGTGCCGACGCCGTCCGGACCTACCTGATGTTCATCGGGCCGTGGGACCAGGGAGCGCCGTGGAGCTACCAGGGCATCGAGGGCGTGACCCGCTTCCTGGGCCGCGTCTGGAGCGTCGTCCTCGAACCGGCCGAGAACGACGGCAGCACCGACGATGCCACCGTGCGCGACCTCAGGCGCGCCGTCCACGCTGCCACCAGAGCCGTCACCGAGGACTTCGAGGCGTTCCAGTTCAACACCGCCGTCGCCGAGCTGATGACGCTGCAGAACGCCATGGGGAAGGCCAAGAATGCCGCGCTGACGCGGACCGACGCGTGGCGCGAGGCGCAGCGCACGCTGCTCCTGCTGCTCGCCCCCATCGCCCCCCACCTCACCGAGGAGCTGTGGGAACGGATCGGGCTCGACGGCTCCGTGCACCTGCAGCCGTGGCCCGCATACGATCCCGAAGCGCTCGTGCAGGACACCATCACCATGGCCGTGCAGGTCAATGGCAAGGTGCGCGGCCAGATCCAGGTACCTCCCGACGCCGACAAGGACGCGGTTCTCCAGAGCGCTCGGAGCGAGCCCAACGTGGCCCGCTACCTGGACGCCGGCACGGTCCAGCGCGAGATCGTGGTCCCGGGCAAGCTGGTGAGCTTCGTGGTGCGCTGAGCCGGCGCCCTGCGGCCTGCTACTGCGGAGCCAGCAGGACCACTTCGCCGATCGTCGACAGATCGACCGACGGCTGGACGATGAAGCTGCGGCGAAGCTCGTTGGGGTTCGGCGGAAGCACCTGCTCGACAGTACCGACCAGCACGCCGTTCGGGAACAGGCCGCCGTAGCTCGACGTCTCGACCTTGTCGCCCACCTGAACGGGCTTGTTGGCGATGAAGCCGGTGACGCGGATCCGCCCGCCGACTTCGCCCACGGCGATGCCCTGCCCGCCGCGGCCGCGGACCGTCACACCGACCCGTGACTGCGGGTCGAGAACGGTGCGGACCACCGCGTTGTGGGCCGACACGGCCGTCACGATCCCCACCAGCCCCTCGGGCACGGTGACCGGCATGTTCTGGAGCACCCCGTCCTGCGTGCCCTTGCCAAGGTTGAGGCGGGCGAAGGCGGGGCCGCTGCTGCCGCCGATGACGGGCGCGGTGGTGACCACGCCGGGCGACTGCTCCTGCCGCACCGACAGCACCTCCTGCAAGCGCTCCAGCCGGAGCTGCAGATCGCGGTTGGTCTGCTGCAGGCCCGCGATGCGCTGTTGGAGGGCAGAGACCTGGTGGCGCAGGTCGCTTCGGTCGGAAAGGCTCTGCAGCGTCTCCCGCACGTTCAGGCCCGAGCGGTAGAGAAGGTTGTGCGGAAGGGCGATCGAGGCGGTGAGGTCGACGGGCACACGCCCCACGAAGGCGGTGATGACGAACGTCAGCAATCCCAGCGCGAGGAGCACGTACCAGGCGCGGAGCAGGCTAGACAAGGGTGACCCCCAGGCGCGCGGCGGCCTCGACGACGGCCGGGACGCTCAGGCCCACGACGTTGAAGTAGCATCCGCTCAGTCCGCTGACCAGCGCCGAACCCCGGCCCTGGATGGCGTACCCTCCGGCCTTGTCCAACCCCTCGCCGCTAGCCACGTAGCGCTCGATCTCGCCCTCCGAGAGCTGCCGCATGCGCACCTCGGTATCGACCACCACCGTGTCGCAACGGTCCGACCGTAGCAGGGTGTGGCCGGTGAGCACGTGGTGCACGCGGCCGGAGAGCTCCCGGAGGAACGCGCGGTTCTGCTCCGGATCCTCGGGCTTGTTGAGGAACGCCTCGTCCAGCACCACCACGGTGTCGGCGGCGACCACCAGCGCATCCCCCGGCGGACGCCGGTCGGCCGCGGCCCGGGCCTTCTGCTTGGACAGGCGGCGCACCAGCGACCGTGCCCTCTCCCCTTCCTGCGGCGTCTCGTCGATGTCGACGGGAACGACCTCGAAGCGCAGACCCAGGGCGTCGAGCAGGTCCTTGCGTCGGGGAGAGCCGCTGGCGAGCACGATCGTGGTCACCTCACCAGTGTACCTGGCACCGATGAGGGCGCCCCGCCCCTCCGGAGCCGCGTAGCGGCCAGCGCGAGGACGTGCGGCCTTCGACACGGGGAGTAGACTACCGCGGGAGGCGCGACATGGACCCAATCGAACGGTGGAAGCGAGAGGCGGCGGAGCGCGCTCTCGACCTCGTGGCCTCCGGTATGCTGCTGGGCCTCGGGTCCGGAAGCACGGCGCGCCACTTCATCGCCGGCCTCGGTCAGCGCCTCGCCGCAGGCGCGCTGAAAGGGATCCGGGGTGTGCCCTCGTCCCGCGAGAGCGAGGAGCAGGCTGCAGCGCTCGGCATCCCCCTCGTCGACCTGCCCCCCGAGGGGCTGGACCTGGCCGTCGACGGCATGGACGAGGTCACGCCGGCGCTGGACGCCATCAAGGGCCTGGGCGGCGCACTCACCCGTGAGAAGATCGTGGCCTCGAGCGCCCGGCGATTCGTGCTCATCGGTGACGAGCGCAAGCGCGTGTCGAGACTCGGCGAGCGAGCGCCCGTCCCGGTCGAGGTCGTCACCTTCGGGGTGCGCCGCACGCGCGCCCTCCTCGAAGGGCTGGGAGCGGACCCGGCACTACGGGGCGGCGAGGCGGATCCCTTCACGACCGACAACGGCAACCTGATCTACGACCTGTCGTTTCCCGACGGCTTCGATCCGAGCGAGCTGGCCGCCGCCCTGGAGTCTCTCCCCGGTGTGGTGGAGCACGGCTTGTTCCTGGGGATGGCGGAGCGCGCCGTCCTGGCCGGTGAGGACGGCGTCCGCGAGCTGGTGGCGGAAGCCGCCGGCTGACGGCGTCAGGGAAGCATGATCGTCACAGTCGGCATCGACATGATCGAGCTGGAGCGGATCCGGGCGGTCCTGGAGCGCCATCCGAGGCGCTTCGTGGAGCGCCACTTCCATCCCGAGGAGATCGCCGAGCTGGCCGGGCGGGCGAACCGCGTACCCGGGCTGGCCGCGCGCTTCGCGGCCAAGGAAGCGTTCCAGAAGTGCTGGCCGGAGACCTTCGGTTGGCGCGAGGTGTGGGTCGTCAAGGAGGGGCGGCGGCCGCACCTGGCGTTCTCGCCGGCGCTGACCGCCGCCATGCTCGAGCAACGGCTCGAAGCCCATCTCTCGCTCACCCACACGCGCGACCACGCCGCCGCGGTGGTGGTGCTGGAGCGGGCCGCGGAGACGACCCGCACCGGTTAGAACCCTTCCGCGACCTCGTCGAGACCTTCATCGTCGAGGAGGACGATGCTCCGATAGCCGGAGTGGATGAGCCCTTCCGACCGCAGCTCGGTGATGATCTTGGACACGCTCTCGCGGGTGCTGGCCGTTCCCTCGGCGATGAGCTCGTGCGTCGCCGCCACCTTGACGCGGCCACTCTCGTCGGCGCTGGCCAGCGGCGTCTGCGCGAGCGCCAGCAGGTAGCGTGCCACCCGGGCGCGAAGGTCGCCCGTCTGCAGGTGGTACTCGTAGTCCATCAGGCGCCGCATCTGGTCCGACAACGAGCGGGTGATGTGCATCAGGTGCCCGGCTTCGATGCGATCGGGATCGATGGCATCGATGCTGGCCGTGGTCAACGCCTCGGCGATCTCGGCGCGCTCGCCGTCCATGAGGGCATCCTCGCCGAAGAAGTCGCCGGGCATGACGTGCCGAACGGTCAGGGTCCGCCCCTCGGGGGTCATTCGCGTGATGCGGATGAGACCGTCACGGACGCGGTAGACGGAGTTGGCAGGATCGCCGTTGAGGTAGAGCGTCTGCCGACGCTGGTAGCTGAGGGTCTGGCTCGGGGCATCGAACGCGGCCTGCTCCGGGGTATAGGAGTTCCTGGGAACGTGCATGTGCACCTCCTGGGGGCGCTCTCCCGCAGGGCGGGAGGCTGGGAGCTGAGGGTGGTCGCCGGCTCTAGGGGCCGAGCGAGGGTCCGAGAACGCGATCGTCTGGGCTGTGCGCCGGGGCGGAGCGCGCACGGGAGCCCGGCCGTGGCCCCGTCATGCTCCGGCCGCCTCGCTACGGCCCACGATCACGTCGAAACGCTTCACCGCTTCGCCGACGTCGTCGGCGAGGTAGATGCCTCCAAGGCTCTCGGCCCAGGCAGGGTCGCGATCGAACGCGGCGCCGCCATACACCATCCGCGGCGCCATCGTCTTCAGGAGGTCGGCGTGTTGCTGCAGGGCGTTCAGGGTCCACTCCGCCGACGCCGAGATCATGACGGCTCCGGCTCCGACCTGGTGCGCCATGGCGGCGAGGTCCTCGACCGGGGTATCGGCCCCGACGTAGTACACCGCGTAGCCTGCACGCCTCAGCAGGACGGCTAGCATCAGCGCACCGAGCTCGTGGTGATCCCCGGGCGCGCACGCCACGATGACGACCGTGCCGTGCATGTGGCTGCCGGCCAGGCTCATGAGGTGGCGAAGCCAGCCCTGCACGAAGCTCGAGCTGAAGTGTTCGCTGGTGACATCGATGCGCCCCTCGTGCCAGAGCTCGCCGATATCGACCATGGCCCCGGCCACCACGTCGGGCACTACCGTCTCGACGGGGTGCAGGGCATGGGCCTCGCTCAGGACGCGCTCGGCACGGTCCTCGTCGAGCGCCAGGAAGGCCTCGACGAGGCGACGGCGGAACGCGCCCGCGGGGATCGGCTCGGCACGCTGCTGGTCGGACAGCGCCACCAGCTCGGCCGCACGCGAGGGCGGTACCCCATCTGCGATGTGGCTCTTCATGGCTTGGATGGCGCGCACATCGTCGTCGGAGTAGAGGCGGTAGCCCGAGTCGGAACGCTCCGGACTCGGAACGCCGTAGCGCCGCTCCCACTGACGAAGCGTTCCGGCGGCGATGGCCGTTCGCTCGACGACTTCGTTCACGGTGTACTTGCCGATGTTGGTCATGGGATCTCCGAGGCGAGTGTACAACCCCTGTTCAACCTTAGTCGAATAGTAGTACAAGCCTTGAACAATGTCAAGCCAACAACCGCTCCGCTTGCCGAAGAATGGGCCGGACAGGCGTCCAAGACGCAGGTTCCAGGTGTTCAAGGTCCGTACAGGCCTCCCGGCGCAGCAGGGCGAAGGGACGGCGGCTGGCCGCAACCGCCCGACCGCGGTAGCATGCCTGCCATGCCCGCGCCCAAGAAGCACGTGACCGCCTATACCGACGGGTCCTGTGAAACGCGCAGCGGCGACGGGGGCTGGGCGTACCTGCTCGTCTACAGTCGTGCCAGGAAGCGCGCCAGCGGCTTCGAGGCCGGCACGACCAACAACCGCATGGAGCTCACGGCGGCCGTGCGTGCGCTGGAGGCGCTTCGCGAGCCGTGCCGCGTCACCCTGGTCACGGACAGCCAGTACCTCAAGAAGGCCTTCACCGACGGCTGGCTCGACACCTGGCAGCGCAACGGCTGGCGCACCTCGGGCCGAAGCCCGGTCAAGAACCGGGACCTGTGGCAGACGCTTCTGACGCTCACGGGGCGCCACGAGGTGGCGTGGTCGTGGACGCGCGGACACGCCGGCCATGCCGAGAACGAGGAAGTGGACCGCCTGGCGCTCGAAGCCAGGAAGCTGCGCCGCGCCGTCTCCTAGAGGACGGCTGAGGCGTGGGGTCGCCTAGCGAACCGGCTCGTCGGCGAGGCAGGCCAGAAGGCGCTCGAAGGCGTGGTAGCCCTGGATGAGCGACCCCGGCTCGACCCACTCGGTGGAGCGGTGGGCATCGCCACCGCGGTAGACGCCGAATGCGATGGCCGGCAGGCCCTCGGCCAGAGCGGCGTTGGCGTCGGTGCTGCTCGCCACCACGGCGACGTGCCGCTCGACCCCCTCCAGCGCCCGCAGACCGCACGACACCAGCCGCGCGTTGTCGGCCCGGGCGGCCGGGCGATCGCCGATCAGCGTGACCGCTACCTGGCACCCGATCCGGCGCCCGGCACCTTCGACGGCCTCACGCGCGCGCTGCTCCAGGTCGTTCAGCACCACGGGATCCAGGCTGCGAAGGTCGAGGTTGAAGCCCGCCTCCTGGGCGATGGCATTGATGGACGTGCCGCCCCACACCTGGCCGACGTTCAGCGTCGAGCGGGGCTCGCTCGGCACGGTCAAGCCCTGCAGGGCGTGAATGGCTTCGCCGGCGGCGTGGACGGCGCTGGGGGTGGGGTAGTCGCCCCAGGAGTGGCCGCCCGGCCCACGAAAGGCCACCCTCAGGCGGCGCGAGCCCACCGCCTGCGCCACGATGGTCCCGAGGTGACCGTCGACGGCGACGAAGGCATCGTGCTGGGCGCCGCGATCGGCCACCAGCCGGCGCGCGCCGCGCAGGTCGCCCTCGCCCTCCTCGCCGACCGTCGCCGCCAGCGTCAGCCGGGGGCGGGGCACGTCGTCGGCGCCGAGCTTCTCGACGAAGGTGGTCAGCACCGCCAGGCTGGCGCTGTTGTCGCCGATGCCGGGTCCGCACAGCCGGTCGCCATCGCGGCGCACGCGCACGTCGGTACCCGCACCGAAGACGGTGTCCAGGTGCGCCGCAACCAGCACCCGCGGCCCACGCCCGCCGGGCACGGCCGCGACGACGTTCCCGACGCTGTCTCGCTCGACCTGCAGACCGGCCTGGCGCCAGAGCTCGGCCACGAGTGCGCCACGCATCTCCTCCCCGAAGGGAGGCGCAGCGGTCTCGGCGATGGTCTTCAGATGCGCTTCGATCGCCAGGGCAAGCTCCCGGCCCGCCCGGGGCCGCGCTCCCGGCGGCACCTCAGCTGTTGTCCTGCAGTGTCGCGATACCTTCGCGCAGCGCGTACAGCGCCGCCTGCGTGCGGTTGTTCAGGCGCAGCTTCGAGAAGATCTCCGACAGGCGGTTGCGCACCGTCTTCTCGCTGACGCCCAGCGACTGGGCGATCTCCTGGTTGGAGGCGCCCTGTGCCAGCAATCGGAGGATGTCCTCCTCGCGCTCGGTGAGCTCGCTGATCTTGTGGTCGGGGTGCTCCGGCAGCTCCCCCACCTTGCGGAACTCGTCGAGGATGGAGGCCGCCATCTCGGCGTTGAGCAGCGTCTCGCCGGCGGCCACCCGCCGGATTGCGTCGACCAGGTCGTTGGCGTCGGCGTCCTTGAGAAGGTAGCCGCGGGCGCCCACCTTGATGGCCTCGAAGACGTACTTGTCCTGCCGGTACATGGTGAGGATGATGACCTTGGCGT
>CAZIBD010000008.1:0-62247 GCA_964536935.1 uncultured bacterium
CGCAAGGGCGAAATGCGGGAGCGCCGAGGGGGTCCGTGCACCCGCGGCGCTCGTCTGCCAGCGCAATCAAGCCGTACCCACAGCCGGTCACCACGGCCCAACGAACTGACAGGTGGACGGCTCGCCGGGCGAACCGGGCGCCTAGCCTTGCGCCCCGCTTCCCGGGGTGAGGCGGTAGGCCGCGTCGAGTTCCTCGGGCCCGCGAATCACGACGCCGAGATCACGCAGGTGCCCGTCGTGGAGGCCGTAGATCCAGGCGCGGACGGTGAGCGCCTGGCCGCGGGCCCAGGCCTCCTGCACGATGCTCGTGGTACAGACGTTGCGCGTCTGCTCGATGGCGTTGAGCTCGGCGAGCTTGTCGGCGCGCGCCGTTCCCTCGGGGAGGCTCGCCAGCGCGGCGTCGTGCTTGGCCGCGACGTCCTTGATGTACCGGAGCCAGTTGTCGATCAGCCCATGGTTGTGGCGGTCGAGCGCGGCCTGGACGCCGCCGCAGCCGTAGTGGCCACAGACGATGATGTGCTCGACCCGGAGCACCGACACCGCGTACTCGAGCACGGTCAGGGCGTTGAGGTCGGAGTGCGCGAACACGTTCGCGACGTTGCGGTGGACGAAGACCTCACCCGGATCGAGGCCCGCGATGACGTTGGCCGGCACGCGGGAGTCGGCGCAGCCGATCCACAGGTAGCGGGGCGCCTGTTGGGCGGCGAGCCGCGGGAAGAAGCCGGCGTCGTCTGCGGCCACGTGCTCGGCCCAGGCGCGGTTGCGTTCGAGCAGTTCGGCGGGGTCGCTCACGGCCCGATGATACGGTCTCGCGCCCGCTAGCCTGCGCTGTCGCTCTTGCCGATCGTCCCTCCGAGCGCCCGATGTCCCTGCCCGACGACCAGGAAGCCTTCGTGGTCGATCTCGCGCACGATCCGCGTGAGCTCGCGGACCTCGGTGCGGTTGATGGTGCAGAACAGCACGGTCCGCTCCCTGTGGTGGTACATGCCCTCGCCATGCCACGCGGTGACACCCGTGTGCATGCGCATCTGAAGCGCGGCGGCCACGTTCTCGGGCTGATCGGTGACGATGAAGACGGTGCGGACGATGGAGGGTCCCTCGGTGACGTAGTCGGTGGCCAGTCCGTTGATGAACAGCGCGACGAGCGAGTACAGGGCACGCTCCCATCCGAAGACGGCCCCCATGAGCATCACGATGACACCGTCGGTCAACATGTACACCTGGCCCATGGGGATGCCCGTCCGCCGCTGCAGCACGCGGGCCAGGATGCCGGTCCCGCCGATGTTGCCGTGCGCACGGATGACGAGGCCTCCGGCGATGCCGGTGACGGCGCCGCCGTAGAGCGAGTTGAGCAGGGCGTCGGGGCTGGCCCCGGCGTGGGGGAGGTAGGGCGCCAGGACGTCGATGCCGATGAAGGTGACCGTCACCACGTAGAGCGTCCGAGCCAGGAAGGGCGGACCCCCCAGCTGCACGGCGCCCAGCAGCAGTAGCGGGATGTTCAGGGCGAACAGCACGACGCCGTCGGGAAGAGGCACGAAGTGCGTGAACACCAGCGTCAGCCCGCCGATGCCGCCCGGGGCGACGTTGCTCGGCACGAGGAAGAGGTCGAACGCAGCAGCGTAGAGCACGGCCCCGGCCGTCATCAGGACGAGGTTTCCGCCCTCTCTGCGCAGCAACGTGACCAACGCCAGCCACGTCCGGGCGGCCAGACTCCCGGTCGCGCGGCCTGGTAGAGCGGGCCCTTGGGCCTGCGTGCCGAGGTTGTGGGGCTCCCGGGCCATCCGTCGCCTCCGGATCGCGAGAGCCGGGCCCCGAGGGACCGCGAACCTACGGGCTCTCGCGCGGCCACGCTACCGCACCACGGCGGGCGTTCGCTACGGGGTGGGGGCGAGGATGCCGCGACCCGCCTCGTCGACGGTAAACACGCGTCAGGCTCGGCGTTGCAGGGGGTCAGCGGACGTCGGGATCGGGCGTCGAAGCGCGGTGTTTCTCCAGCTCCGCCATGAGGTCGAGCTGGAGTTGCTGGATCTCCAGGAGCCGGCCCCAGGCGTGCTGGAGCAGATGGTCGAGCTTCTCGTGGAGCAGCCGCACCTCGAGCTCGGCCTTGAGGTTGGTGCGGAAGTCGTCCTCCGCTCGCATTCGGTCCCTGGCCTCCTGGCGGTTCTGGCTCATCAGGATGACCGGAGCCTGGATGGCGGCCAGGCACGACAGCACCAGGTTGAGCAGGATGAACGGGAAGGGGTCGAACGGGTGACGGAGCAGCTGGCCGGCGTTGATCCCGATCCACAGCGCCAGGACCGCGAGGAACCCGAGGATGAAGCTCCAGGAGCCGCCGAAGTCGGCGATGGCGTCGGCGATGCGTTGCCCGGGCCGGCGCTTCTGATCGAAGCTCTCGTTGACGTTCTGGCTGAGGAGGTCCTGGGTCTGGAAGGCCTGCACGACCTGGCTCTCCATCTGGTCGAGCTCGCCGCGGTCGGCTTCCAGCATGGTGCGGACGTAGTCGGCCCGGTACCGGCCGAGGTCTTCACGGCAGATGACGTCGTCGTCGGACCAGGCGGGATGATCGCGGTGAACGGCGTTGCGCACGCCGGGCCGCACGAAGGCCGCTGGGACGAGCTCGGAACGCGGAAGGGAGCGGCCGCAGATGGGGCAGGCCGCTGTCGCGGTGGCGGCATCGTGGTCCATGCCGCATGCTACGCGCGCCTCGCGTCGCCGCGCGGCTCGGGGGATTCCTTCAGCGGTGGCCGTGCTCAGGGTGGTGCGCCGAAGTCGAGCGTCCAGTACGTACCGGCCACACCCGTTCCCAGGTTCGTGAAGTGGGGGTTCATGATGTTGGCGCAGTGGCCGGGGCTCTGGAGCCAGGCGGCCATCACCGAGGACGGGGTCGTGAACCCGTAGGCGATGTCTTCTCCGAGCCAGGAGTAGCTGTAACCCTGGGCCTCGACGCGCTGCACCAGCGTGCTGCCGTCGGAGCCGGTATGGGAGAAGTAGTCGTGCGTCTGCATGTCTTCGCTGTGCAGCTGTGCGGCCTGCGTGAGGCGCCCGTCGAGCGACAGCGGGGCGGCGGCAGCGTAGGGCGTGGACCCGCAGCTGCGCGCGCTGCTGCGGGCCTGGTTGACCAGGGCGAGCAGGGTCGCCGCCTGGGGCGGTGGCGCGACCACCGAAGGCCCCGCCGGAGGTGACGACGCAGGCTGAGCCGGCGACGACAGCGTGCCGCAGCCGGCAAGCAGCAGGCCGCTGGTGAGCAGGAGGACCCCCAGGACCGGCCAGGTTCGGTGCATGGGTCGATGCTACGGCCCGCCCGACCGGCGCCGGATGAGCTGGGCCACTCGTGGCCTCACGCCCTGGACCAGGCCCGGCCCGCCCCCCCGGCCGGCTACTCCACGATGCGCAGGATCTCGCGGTAGCCGTGCCGGACCAGTGGAACGAACCGGGCGTAGAGGCGCTGCCAGTCGTCGTTCTGCATGATCGGGGCCATGGTCGACTCGTAGCTGGCGAGGTCCTCGGCGGTGGTCTCGAGGACCATGGTGTAGTACTCGCCGACCAGGTCGCTGAGCACGCGGGCGCCGGGCATCCCCAGGCGCTCGAGCAGAGGGCGCAACTCCCGCATGGCGGCCTGGGCGTCCCGGGCCTTTCCGAACTTCAGCTTGAACACGTCGCGGATCACGATCATGGCTCCTCCTCCGTGGCGCTGCGCGGGTGCTCGGCCGCGCAGTCGGGGCGCGGGCCCGGCAACCCGGGACCGCACACCCGCGGGTGCGGTCGGGCCGCCTCACCGGGCGCCATCGCGGAGCGGACGAGGGGAGCTGCGACAGGGGAACGAACGATCGAAGGGACGGGCCGGGCGGGACTCGATGATGCGCGGCGCGCGACTCCGCGTCAAGGGCGCGTGCCCGTGCGATCCTGCGCGGCTTTCGCCGGACATGCTCTCGCCGGTGCGCCTGGAACTACCCGGAGGCCGACGGACGCCGCTGCCGCGGCGACGGCGAAGGCGAGCCGCGGCGTTCGGCTACGAGTCGACCCACGCGCCGCTCACGGCGCCGTGCTCGAGCTCGCGCTTGAGTCGCCGCAGGCTGTCCGCCATGCGCCGCTGGAACAGCGCCGAGGCAAGCGCAGGCGGGATGGTCGGAGGGCGGTCGAGCTCGACGCCGTCGCGGCTGGCATCGACGTCGACGCGGGTCCCCTGCTGGGTGGGCGCGAGGCGGAAGCGGTAGGCGAAGGGGCTGGGACCGGGTTGGCTTTCGATCGTGAAGCGACGTTCCGGGTCGAACTCGGTCACGCTCACGCGGTTCTCGACGTGGCCCGCGGGCAGCGTTCGCGCGACCCGGTAGGTCGCGCCCGTGCGGTTGTCACCCCCGGTGATCTTCTCGACCGAGTCGATGGCGTGGTGCCACTGCGGGAGCCGGGCGGGATCGGAGATGTAGGCGAAGACCACGCGGCTCGGCCGGCGGATCTCGATACTCAGATGGATGGCCATGACGACCTCCCTGGCCGGTCTTGCGGCCCCGCTGCGCGCGCACGGGCGCCAGGGCGGCGGCCCGCACAGCGGCGGGTACGGCCCCAGCCTAGCCGCGACAGAGGTGCGGGGCGCAGCCCAGCGCACATGATGCCCGGAAGGGGTACGCCGCTGCCGTGCACGCGCCTCACCCGTCGAGGAGGCGCGAGAGGTAGACCGCGGCGGCAGCGTCCCAGGCCTGTGGGCGGCAGGCGACCGGGTACGGTACCGGCGGCTCTTGCCGGCGGGGGTAGCCGGCCACCAGCTCGGGGAGCCGCCGGTCTGGCTGGCTGTCGGCCAGTTCGAGCATGGCGCGCGCGACCCGCCTCGCCTCCTCGTGGAAACCGTAACGCTCGAGCCCCGCTGCGATCAGGGCCGTGTCGTGGGGCCAGACCGAGCCATTGTGGTAGCTCACGGGGTTGTAGCGGCGCTCGCGAGCCCCGAGGGTGCGGAAGCCCCACCCGCTGAAGCTGTCTTCGTCGAAGAGGGTGGTGACCAGCCGGCCCGCCACGCGCTCGGGGACGATCCCCGTCCAGAGCAGCTGACCGGCGTCGGAGCTCTTGACGGCGAGCGGGCGCTTGGCGCCGTCCAGGGCCAGGGCGTAGGTGCCGAGGTCCTCTAGCCAGAAGGCGGCGTGGAAGCGCTCCTTGAGTCGCTCGGCGCGCTCGAGCCACCGGTCGGCCTCGTCGCCGTCGCCGAGCCGGCGGTGGAAGCCCGCGGCCGCGCGGTAGGCGGCGAAGGCGTAGCCCTGGACCTCGCACACGGCGATGGCACCGGTTGCCAGGGTGCCGTCGGCGTGGGCCATGGAATCGCCGGAGTCCTTCCAGGACTGGACGCTCAGGCCCGTGCCGGAATGGGGCGTCGTCGCGACGAACTCCAGGAAGCCGTCGCCGTCGGGGTCGCCGGGCCCGGTCATCCAGTCCAGGGCGGCTTTCCACGCCGGAGCCAGCTCCTCGACCAGGGTGTCGGCGCCACTGTCCTCGAGGGCACCCAGCAGCATGACGAAGAGCGCCGTGGCATCGACCGTGCCGTAGTAGGGGGCGTGCGGCACCTCGCCGGTGCGGGCGAGCTCCCCGAAGCGCATCTCGTGCGGGATCTTGCCGGGTTGCGCGGCGCGGAACGGATCGTTGGAGCGGGCCTGGAGGCGGGCGAAGTAGCGCAGCGTCCCTTCGGCGACGTCGCGGCGGTCGGGCAGCAGCAGGTGGGCGGCGAGGAGCGCGTCACGGCCGAAGGCAGCCACGAACCAGGGAATGCCGGCAGCCAGCACGGGCCCTTCGGCGGTGAACAGCAACAGGCTTCGTAGGTCGTCGACAGCCTGGCGCAGGGCGGGCGTTCCGCTCCGTCCCAGCAGCTCCGCGAAGGATGCTCGCCAGGCATCGTATGCGGGACCCGGACGCTCCGAGCCGACCGGGTTGTGGAGGATCGTCTCCACCTCGATCCGCAGGCGTTCGCCCGGCTGGAGCTGCGCCTCGAAGACGGCGGTCTCCCCCTCGAAGCGCTGCGGACCCCACGAGAAGCGCACCTCGACCCGCTGCTCGACTCCGTCGTCGGCGCGGTGGCGGTAGGTCACGGCGTCCGCAGTGACCTGCCGGGTCGGGGCCTCCCTGGCATGAGCGAACCACCCGCGCACCTCGAACAGGTCCGCGAAGTCCGCCCCGAGCTCGAGACGCAGGGTGAGCTCCTGCCTTTCCATGCTTGTATTCTCGACGGTGACGACGTCACTCAGCTTCCCTGCGGCGAGGGACAGCTCGCGCTCGACGCCGACCTCCTGGCCGTGCCCGCGCAGGCGCCCCCTCCGCTCGTGGAGCGTGTCGGGCCGGGGCGTGTGGAGGAGCAGCGTCTGGAAGCCCTCGCCAAGGTCCCAGGCGTAGCGAGCGAGGAACCGGGTGTCGCGGTCGTAGAGCCCCTTCTCGCCTCCTCGTGCGGCGCCGTCGGCGTCGGAAACGAGGAAGCTGTAGTTCTCCTTGAGAACGATGTTGCCCTGGAAGTCCATGACCCCGGTCCCTTCACGAACGGTGGCGGCGCGCCACGTCGAGCAGGGTAGCAGGTTGCGAAGTCGCTTCTCGTGGGGCGCGGGCCCGCCCGTCGGCCGCCCGCGTCCGCGCCGTCCTCGGGTCGTCGCCGTACGCGGGGAGGGCGTCCGCGATCAGTTCGCGGCCGGTCGGAGCGTGGCGTCCACCTCCAGATGGATCGGGTCGGACACGGCCAGGATCGGCCCCACGACGGGCCGCCGCAACCCGAAGTCGTCGAAGGTGACGTCGGTGGTCGCCTTGACGGTGACGGCGTCGGCGGAGAAGGTGGCGGTGGCGTCCCAGGTCACCGTCTTGGTGGTGCCGTGGACGGTGAGGTCGCCAACGATCTTGAAGGTCGCGGTGCCGCTGGTGGGAAGCGGCGAGGGGAGGCCCTCGAGGGCGGTGGGGACCAGCACGGCATCGGGGTAGGTGTCGGTCTGGAGGGTGTTGCGTTGGATGAAGCGGTCGCGCCGTGCGGCGTCGCTCGTGAGGCCGCGAAGGTCCACGGTGAGCTTGGAGCCGGGCGATACCGTGCCGTCCGCCGCGAGGACGATCGAGCCGGAGACGAGCTTGGTGACGCCGACGGCGTCCCGCGGCAGGGCCAGGCCGACGACCTTCTCGCTGACGCTGTAGCTTGCCTGGCTCTGGTCGGTGACCACCGTGAACGTCTGGGCGGCTGCCCAGACCGGCGCGAGCAGCGCCAGGGCGAGGACGACGAGGGCGATATGGACCGTGCGGGCGCGGGGTCGCCGGGGCACTGGGCCACGCTTCGGGCTTTGGGACGGGGCCGGGTGGTGCAAGTCGGTTCCTCCTCCCGAACGGGGGTGATGCATGCGGCGACGATGCTGGCTGGGCGTCGAAGCCGGGACGTCGTGCACAGGGCGTGGGGACGGCGCTCCGCGGCACGGGCGTGACCCGGTGCGGAGTGCTTGTGAGTCTAGCGCGGCCGAGCCGGATGCGCCGTGCCGCCGCCCGCGGCCACCCGACCGGCGACGCGCCCGCTGAACAGGCACCCCCCGAGGAAGGTCCCCTCCAAGGAACGGTAGCCGTGCATCCCGCCACCTCCGAAGCCGGCGGCCTCACCGGCCGCGAACAGGCCGGGGAAGGCGTCGCCTCCCTCCCGCAGCACGCGACCGTCCAGGTCGGTCTCCAGCCCGCCGAGCGTCTTGCGGGACAGCACCCGGAGGCGCACGGCCACGAGCGGCCCCGCCGAGGGGTCGAGGAGCCGGTGCGGCTGCGCCACACGGAGCAGCCGGTCGCCCAGCGAGCGCCGTGCGTTGCGGACGGCCATGGCCTGGAAGTCCTTGCCGAAGCGGGTCAACAGCTGTTCGTCGCGCATCTGCACGACCGTTCGTACGGCATCGGGATCGAGCCGTTCCTCCCCGGCCACGGCGTTCATCGACCGGACCAGCCCTTCGAGCGTGGCGGCCTGGAGGAAGTCCTCGCCGCGATCGAGGAAGGCGCGGAGCGGCGGCTGCAGTCCGGCGAGCCGGCCGCGGACCAGCCGGGCGTAGCTCCTGCCGGTGAGGTCGGGGTTCTGCTCGCTGCCGGAAAGCGCGAGCTCGCGGCGCAGAATGCGCCGGTCGAGAAGGAACCAGGTGTACGCGTGTCCGGCGCGCCCCAGGTGCTGGAGGGTGTCGAGGGTGTTGAAGCCGGGCAGGTAGGGAGGTGGGAGGCGTCGACCGTCGGGGTCGAGCCACAGGCTGCTCGGACCCGGCAAGATGCGGATGCCGTGGCCCGGCCAGATCGGTTCGTGGTTGCGCACCCCCTCGGTGTAGTGCCACATGCGGTCGGCGTGGATCAGGCGGCCACCTGCGGCCTGCACGGCCAGCTGCAAGCGGCCGTCGACGTACTCCGGGACGCCGGTGAGCATCGTGGTCGGGGGTGGGCCCAAGCGCTCCGTCGGCCAGTTGCGGCGCACCAGCTCGTGGTTCCCGCCGATGCCTCCCGATGCGACCACCACGGCGCCGGCCCCCAGCCTGAAGGTGCCGGCGACGGTGCGCGAGGTGGGGTGGCCGCGCTCGGCATCGTCGGGCTCCAGCACGTCGCCCGCCACGCCGCTGACCGCGCCTCCGCTCACCTCGAGCTCGCGCACACGGTGCCGGAAGCGGAGCGAGATCCGGCCCGCCCGTTCGTGCCGCCGAACCCGCCGTGCGAACGCCTCGACCAGGGCCGGGCCGGTGCCCCAGGCGATGTGGAAGCGCGGCACGGTATTGCCCGGACCGTCCGCGCGTCCCATGCCGCGCTCGGCCCAGCCCACGATGGGGAAGAAGCGGATGCCGTGCGCCCGCAGCCAGGAACGTTTCTCCCCCGCGGCGAACGCCACGTACGCCTCGGCCCAGCGCCGGGGCCATGCGTCGTCTTCCCGGTCGAAGGCGGCCGTCGCCAGCCAGTCGCGCCAGGCCAGGTCGACCGAGTCGCGGACACCGAGCCTGCGCTGCTCGGGCGAGTCCACCAGGAACAGCCCACCGAACGACCAGAAGGCCTGGCCGCCGAGGTTGGCCTCCGACTCCTGGTCGAGCAGGAGCACGCGCCGGCCTGCGTCGGCCGCTTCGGCGGCGGCCACCAGGCCGGCCAGGCCGGCCCCCACCACGATGACGTCGGCATCGGCGGTCATGCCGGGGTGCCGTGGGCGCGGGCGATGGCGGCGCTGACGGGTGTGGTCGTGGGGTGCGTTTGCACTCACCGTCTCCCCAGAACGTTCGTTGCCTGCGCGTCGAGCGCGATTGTAGCACCGCTTGTCACGGTCGCTGTCCCGGTTGCGGTCCCGATCGTCGTGACCACGGTGCCCCCTGATCACGCTGAAATGGGGGCATCTGAAGGAGAGAGGAAGGCGGACGATGATGAACGACTACACGGCACATCGTGCGATGCGGGGACGGTACGCGGACATGACCAGGCAGGTCGAGCGCGAGCGGCTGGCAAGGACGGCGATCGAGGGCCCCGGCCACCGCGGCCTGGCAGCCAGCCTGGTGCAACGCTTCGTCGGCTTGCTTCGCGGGCGGACGAACGATGCGCCGCAGAACGGTGCGCCGATCGACACGACGCCGGTTGGAACGGGACGGACCCGGGCGGGGCGCAGCGGTGCGGACGCAGGGCGTCCCCAGGGGCGCCTCCTGGACGTGGCGGGGAGCGACGGCTGACCGGTTTCCCGGCGCGTCCATCGTGCCGCCAAGAGGAGGGGGCCACACCCACACGGGCGTGGCCCCCGTCGTACGTGGGTGGGCTTCAGGTGGTACGGATCGAGGCGAGGACCTTGTCGACCATGGCGTCGTCGACCTCTTCCACGCCGTGCACCTCGCGTGCGTGCTGAGCGACGATGCGCAGCAGCTCGTCCTCGTCCTCCGCATGAACCTCCGCGTCGCAATCGAAGCCCAGGTCCCGACATCGAAGCAGCTTGGCCATGAGACGTCCTCCTTTCCCGGCTAGCCTGCCGCGTTCCCCGTCACGCGAGCGTCACGGCCCGCAGTTCCTGCTCCTGCTCGTAGGAGGCCTCGCGCGGCCTCCATCAGGGGTTTCCAGCCCACGGCGGTGGCCCGCCGGAGGGCGGCCCGGGCGCACCGCTCCGCCTCGGCCGACCGCCCGGCCCGGAGCTCGGCGCGCGCGAGGGTGAGCAACGACTCGATCTGGAGCCGCTTGTCTCCGGTCTCCGAGGCGATGGTGAAGGCGTTGGCGGCCGCCCGCGCCGGCGTGGAACGGGTCGCCGCGTCCCGCTCCGGAAGCTGCAGCCGGGCCCGCGCCAGGCTGTCCAGGACGTACCCTTCCAGCAAGCGATCGCGCGCCAGGCGGGCCAGCGCGAGGGCGTGCTCGAGCAGATCGACTCCGTCCTGGACCCGCCCGTCGTCCACCAGCTGCACGCCCAGGTTGTTGAGGATGTTGGCCTCCGTCGCATGTTCACGTGTGGAGCGCGCGAGCGCGAGGGCCTGGAGGTAGTGACCGTTGGCATCCCGGCTTCGCCCGAGCGCGTCCTCGACCAGGGCGAGGTTGAGGCACATGCGAAGCGCGGCGAAGCCATCGTCGCGGTCCAGGTGCTCCAGCGCTTCCCCCCAGCGGGATCGGGCCCCGTCGAGGTCGCCGCGGGCCCAGCGAAGCGAGCCTCGGACGAAGTGGGCCTCGGCGACGGTCGAGGATGCTCCCTCGCGTCGCCCGAGCAGGTCGAGGGCTCGTGTGGCGCAGCCCTCGGCGCTTGCGTTGTGCCCCAGCCGGTGCTCCAACCACGCGAGATCCACGAGGGCGCGTGCCAACTCGTCGGGCTCGGTCAAGGCGCCCAGGACCGACTGCAGCAGCGATGCGCCCTCTTCCATCCAGCCGCCCGCCTCCGCCGAGCGGGCCACCGGCCCGCCCCTGGTGGTGGAGGAAGGCAGCTCGTTCTGGAGGGTGCCGGCGGCCGCACGGGCCGCCTGCCGGGCCAGCGCCTGGGTTGCTGCGGTAGGTGTGGCGCCCACGTCCTCTGCCAACGCACGTCGCAGCCGGCCGTAGGCACGCAAGGCGGCAGCCGGCTCGTCGCGGGCCAGCTCGAGCCTCATCACGGTCCGGTAGGCATCCTCAGACCAGGGTCGCAGCCGTACCAGCTTGCCGGCCGCCAGCACGGCCGCGGCGAGGTCGCCCTCGGAGCGTGCCGTGCCGACCCGGTACCTCAGCGCCTCCGCCTGCCGTTCGAGCACGGCTTCGCGTGTTGCATCGAGCCACGATGCCAGCTCCGGGAGGTCGGAGGCGTCGAGGCTGCCCAGCAGGCTCGCGGGAGCGATCCCCGCCAGCTCGCCTGCATCCATGTCGCGGGCGTCGACCCAGAGGCCCTCGCGCAGGGCCACGGCCTCCCGGTCGAGCACGGGGGCACTCCGGCTGATCCGCAGGAGGGCTTGCCGCAGGTTGGCGCGGGCTCGGGCCTCCGGCCTCTCGGGCCACAGCAACCCCGCGAGCCGCTCCCTTGGCGTGGGTCCTTCGAGCGCCACGAACGCCAGGATGAGGCAGGCCCCTCGAGCAGGGCGCCAGCGACCTGCCGGCCCGACGATCTCGGGGGTCTCGCCCAGGAGATGGAGCTGCCAGGCGCCCCGCATGGAGCCGACGGCTGGTGTGCGTGGCGTGTGCGCGCTCATGCGCATGCCCCTCCCGTCACCCGCTGTCGGTGCCCCGCTACACCGCCGTCTGCACGAAGCGCTCGCGCAGCACGTAGCGCTGCACCTTGCCGCTGTAGGTCGTGGGCAGCTCGTCGAGAAGCACCAGCTTCTCGGGCCACATGAAGCGGGCCATGTCGTGCGCGCTGAGGTGTTCCCGGAGCTCGTCGAGCGTGAGCGCGGCGCCGCCCTCGCTGGCCGGCGTCACGCACGCGCAGACGCGCTCGCCCAGCTTGGGGTCGGGCACGCCGACGACCACGACCTCCTGCACCTTCGGGTGCGTGACCAGGATCTCCTCGACCTGGCGCGGGTCGATCTTCTCCCCGCCGCGGTTGATGATGTCGTCGGCCCGAGCGAGGTAGCGGTAGTTGCCATCGGGTTGACGCACCAGTACATCGTTGCCGCGGAACCAGCCGTCGTCCGTGAAGGCCGTGGCCGTCGCTTCTGGCCGCATGAAGTAGCCGGCCGCGAAGTTGGGGCCGCGCGCCCAGACCTCTCCGGCCTCACCGTCGGGGACCTCGTGGCCGGTGTCGTCGACGAGCCGGAACTCGACGCCGGGGATGGGGCGCCCTACCGTGGTGGCGACTACGTCCAGCGGGTCGTCGAGGCTCGACATGGTGGCTGCGAAGCCTTCGGTCCAGCCGTAGAAGACCATCGCCCAGGAGCCGGTGCGGTCGACCCACTCGCGGAGCTTCACCTCGGGGATGGGGGCGCCGGCGTAGACCGCCGCCTTGAGGCTCGACCAGTCGACGTCGTCGAGCTCCGGACGGCGCAGCAGGTGCAGGATGTGTGGCGGGGCTCCCACCAGGTACTCTGGCGAGGTCGTCCGGGCCAGATCGAGGACCCGGTCCGCCGTGAACAGGTCGACTACCGTCCAGCCGGAACGCTGGTAGAGCGACAGCATCACGCCGACACCGAGCCCCGTGAGGTGAGAGATGGGCGCCACGATCAGGACGTTGCCGCTCGTCATCATCGGCAGCCGCTCGCTGTAGGCCCGGGCGCAGAAGAGGGTGTTGCCGTGGAGGAGCGTCACGCCCTTCGGGCGCCCGGTCGTGCCGGACGTGAACATCACCATCACCGGGTCGCCGGGGTGGGGGCGGGTGTCCGCGAAGTCGCCCACCTCGTAGCGCCCGTCGGCCTCACGGATCAGGTCGGCGAGCTGCAGGTCGGCCTGCTCCGCATCCGGGCCGACGCCGATCGTCAGGCGCAAGCTGGGGATGTCGGCCTTGAGCTTCTGGGCCATTGCCTGGTGGTCGTAGGCGTGGTAGCGCCCCGGTCCGATGTAGGCGACGGCCTCGCTGAGCTCGGCGGCGTAGCGCACCTCGCGCTCGCGGAACGGGGTCTGCACGATCAGCGGCACGGCACCCACGTAGTTCACGGCGAACAGCGCCGCCACCAGGCCGTTCCAGCTCGGCAGGTGGACGGCCACGCGCTCGCCCGGCTTGATACCGCGCTCGCGCAGCGCTCCGGCCAGGGCCAGGACACGCCGGTGGAAGGTGCGCAGGTCGAGCGCTTCGCCGTCGTCGCGCACCACGGCATCCGGGGCGTCGCGGGCGGCCTGCTCCAGCACGTCGCACCAGGTTTCATTCGACCAGGACCCTTCCCGAAGGTAGCGTTCCACCACCTCGGGAGTCATCCAGGCGCCGTTCGACTTCGACAGGAACTCCAACTCGTTCACCATCCCTTCCAGCTCGGGCACGGTCTCGGGATCCTCGGTCTGCGCAGCGCGCACCCCCTTCCGTCCACGCGAGCCTAGAGACGCGCGAAGACCAGGGCGGCATTGTTGCCGCCGAATCCGAAGCTGTTCGACAGCGCTCGACGCAGAGGGGCCTCGCGTGGGGCGTGGGTCACCAGGTCCAGGGCGAAGCCGTCGTCCGAGCGCGCGTGGTTGATGGTCGGCGGGACCACGCCCGAAACCAGCGCCTGGACCGTGGCGATGGCCTCGGCGGCGCCCGACGCGGCGATCAGGTGGCCCGTCATCGACTTCGTGGCGGAGACCAGCAGGCCGGCCGTACGGTCGTGGAACACGCGGCCGATGGCGGTTGCCTCGGCCGCGTCCCCCAGCGGCGTCGAGGTGGCGTGGGCATTGACGTGGTCCACGTCGTCGGGCTCGAGCCGGGCTTCGTCGAGCGCCCTGCGCATCGCCAGCGCCGCCCCACGTCCGCTGGGGTCGGGCTGCGTCACGTGGTGGGCGTCCGAGCTCCGGCCGTAGCCCAGCAACTCCGCGTAGATGCGTGCGCCGCGCCGCTCGGCGTGCGTGAGCGACTCCAGCACCAGCACGGCCGCACCCTCGCCCAGCACGAAGCCGTCGCGCTCACGGTCGAAGGGACGGCTGGCGCAGCCAGGCTCGTCGTTGCGTCGGGAAAGCGCCCCCATACCGGAGAGCGCGCTCAGCAACAGGGGTGTCAGGGGTGCCTCGGCGCCCCCCGCCAGCATCACGTCGGCCTCGCCGTTGCGCACGGCGCGGAAAGCTTCGCCGAGCGCGTCGGTGCCGGTTGCGCAGGCAGTGGAGGGGCTCAGCATCGGTCCCCGCAGGCCGTAGCGCATGGCGACCTGCGCGGAAACGGCGTTCCCGATCATCTTCGGAAGCAGGAAGGGGTCGACGCGCGCCAGGCCACGCTCCCTGGCGCGGTCGCCGGCCTGCTCGAGGCTCTCCATGCCTCCCAGCGCCGTGCCAACGGCACTACCCCAGCGCGTACGGTCACCGTTGCCGTCGAGCAGGTCGCCGAGCCCGGCGTCCTCGACGGCCAGGGCGGAGGCCGCCAGCCCCAGGATCGCCACGCGGTCGAGCCGACGGAGTGCCGCGCGGTCGCCGAGCCCGGCAGGGTCCACGGCGACCTCGGCAGCGATGCGCACCGGGAGACCCGAGGCCTCGAACCGGCTCAGCGGTCCCACTCCGGACACCCCGGCGAGCTGAGCCTCGTGGAAGGCGGCCGCACCCGTGCCGATCGGCGTGACCGGCCCCAGGCCCGTAATGACGACTCTGCGTTCCCCCATCGGCAGGAATCCAGCTCCCTTCGCGCTCTCTCGCGCGCACGAGGCCGCCGCGCGACCGTTTGCGACGTCGGTCCCCGTCCATGGTGCATCCCGTGGGGACCCGGGCGTGGTCGTCGCCGATGCATCGGGCGCTGCCGGAGCCTCGCGCGTCCGCCTTCCGGGGTGCTCCGGGGTAGTCTTGCATACGCTGGCGGGACCGTGCGGAGGCGCGGAGGCCGGGACCGGAGGAACGAACCTTGGACGTGCAGGAGAAGGGGATCGCGGAGCTGCAGACGGCCATGACGGCGGGGGAGATCGGCGCGCTGGAGCTCACGGAGACGTACCTGGCCCGCATCGCGGAGATCGACCGGCGCGGGCCGACGCTGAACGCCGTCATCGAACTCAACCCGGAGGCGCGGGAGATCGCCGCCGCCCTCGATCGCGAGCGCCGCGAGCGGGGAGCGCGAGGGCCGCTGCACGGCATCCCCGTGCTCGTCAAGGACAACATCGACACTGGCGACCGGATGATGACGACCGCGGGCTCGCTTGCGCTCGAGGGCAACGTTGCCTCGGAAGACGCCGGCGTCGTGGTGCGGCTGCGGAGCGCCGGCGCTGTGCTGCTGGGCAAGACCAACCTCAGCGAGTGGGCCTACTTCCGCTCGACCCGGGGGTGCAGCGGCTGGAGCAGCCGCGGCGGGCAGACCCGCAACCCCTACGCCCTCGACCGCACCCCCGGCGGCTCCAGCTCGGGCTCGGGGGTCGCCGTGGCGGCCGGGCTCTGCGCCGGCGCCGTCGGAACCGAGACCGACGGGTCCATCGTCAGCCCGGCGTCGTTCAACGGCATCGTGGGCATCAAGCCCACCGTGGGTCTGGTCGGCCGCAGCGGCATCATCCCGGTGGCCGCCTCGCAGGACACCGCGGGCCCGATGGCGCGCACGGTCGCGGATGCGGCGGCGTTGCTCACGGCCATGGCGGGTCCCGACCGACGGGATCCGGTCACCAGGGACGCGCCACAGGTCGACTACACCCGCTTCCTCGACGACGGTGCGTTGCGGGGCGCGCGCCTCGGCGTCGCCCGGGACTGCTTCGGGCGCCATGAGGGTGCCGACGCCGTCATCGAGGCTGCGGTCGCGACCATGCGCGAGCTCGGTGCCGAGATCGTGGATCCGATCGAGCTGGGGCGCGACCGGATGGACGACGCTCCCGAGCTCGAGCTCATGCTGATCGAGATCAAGGCGGGCGTGGACGCCTACCTGGCCGGGCACCCGCGCGCGGCCGTGCGCAGCCTGGAGGAAGTGGTGGCGTTCAACCGCCTCCACGCCGACCGGATCATGCCCTTCTTCGGCCAGGAGCTGCTGGAGCGCGCCGTAGCGCAAGGCGCCGTCGACGAGGCCACGCATCGGGAGGTACGCCAGGCGTGCCTCCGAGCCGCGCGCGACGAGGGCATCGATCGCGCGCTCCGCGAGCACCGGCTCGACGCGCTGGTCGCGCCCACCAAGCCGCCTGCCTGGACGATCGACCCGATCGACGGGGACAAGCGCATGGGCGGCTGCGCCACGCCGGCGGCGATGGCCGGCTACCCGCACGTGACGGTGCCCGCCGGGGCCGTGCACGGCCTGCCCATCGGTCTGTCCTTCTTCGCCGGGGCCTACGCCGAGCCGCGGCTGATCGGTCTCGCCTACGCCTTCGAGCGGGCAGCGCAGGTGCGTTTGCGTCCACGCTTCTCGTCTACCGCGCACTGATCTCGCACTCACTGCGCGGCACCGTCGACTCACCCCACCTGATCCAACCCCCTCCATCTGGGGGATGCGCAAGCGTCTCGTCACCGCTACAGTCGTCCCGAGCCCACGCGTAGTGCATGGCACCGCGTCCCGTTGACCATGCGATACGCCGGGGTCGGATCGGCCGAACGTCGTTCTTCGTTTCGCGTTGTATAGGGAGTCGATTTCTTGTGACGCGCCGCAGATGCCAAGACGGGATGACCCTGATAGAGATCCTGGTGATCCTGGCGGTGATCGGCATCCTCATCACCGCGGGGATCACGGGGCTGCACCGGCTCGGGCAGGGCCAGGCGTACCAGGGATACGTCGCCGGCTTCAGTCAGGCCGTGGCCGACGCCACCAGCCGCGCGAACGAGACCAACACCATCTACGCCATCGAGTTCTCGCCGACGGGCTACAGCTGGGGCCCGGTAGGGGGCACGCTCTCCGCCTGTTCCGGTGCCTCTTCTGCGCCGACCCTGGCCACCACCCTGGACACGCAGCCAGCGCCGACAGGCGTCTCGGTGGGCGATACCGGCTGGTTCTGCTTCTCCGCGCCCGGCCTCGTCTACCGGCTCACCAACCTCAGCAACACCTGCAGCTACAAGACCTACACCTTCCCGTGCCTGGCGTTCACGGGCCCAGGGCGCTCGGAGAAGATGTTCATCTCGGTCGGCGGCCAGGTGGTGGTCGAATGAGGCGCCTGGCAGGCTTCACCCTGATCGAGGTGATGGTCGCGCTGGCCATCCTACTGATCGTCATCGCCGCGGCCGTGGGCGTCTACGTGACGGGCTTCCGGTCCAACTCGCACGCCATGCTGTCGACCGAGGCCAGCCAGGTGCTGGCCGGCCTGGGAGCGCAGGTGACCCAGCACCAGATCAACGTGGCCAACGGCGCCTCCACGGTCATCGTGTACGCTCAGGGACCCTCGCCGCAGCCCGTGACGATCTCCCCAGCCCCGACGAGCTGTAGCAGCTACCTGCAAAACGACCATCAACACCTGTGCGCCACGGTTACCAACGTGGACGCCTTCGATCCGACGGTCTCCGGCACCAGCCTGCTGGCGACACCCTTGCGGCACTACTCCATCAAGGTGTGCTGGGCGATCCAGGGAGGGACGAGCTGTGCGGAAGCCAACACGCTCTTCTAACGGCTTCACCCTGGTCGAGGTGCTCATCGCGGCGGCGATCCTGGTGGTGGTGCTCGGCATCGTGACGCGAGGCCTGGTGGGCTACCTCGGCTACACCGGCCACGTGCAGACCAACGTCAACGTGCAGACGCAGCTGCGGCGCACCATGGAGCTGGTCACGCAGGATCTGCGCAACGCCAGCTTCGGGATGCTCGCCAAGGTCCCCTACGCCTCGGACAAGCACGACGTGTCGCTGATGCAGATGGACGAGACCAGCGCCTACCAGGTGCTGAAGGGTGCCGCGCAGACGGCCCAGAACTTCCAGAACGCCGACAACTTCCAGGTCGTGGCGCCCAACAACCTCAGCTGGGCGGCGGGTGACCTGTTGCTGCTGCTCAGCCCCAACAACGGGCAGGGGACGGCGCTGGTCCTGTCGAAGAACCCCGGCGCCACCGGGCACGACTGGACCGCCGTCCACTCCAACCAGGCCAACACCATCTGCTGGGATCAGGACATGATGGCGGTCAAGGCCACCGCCATCGGCTACCGCTTCGACGCCACCAACAAGCTGCTGATCCGCGCCACCGGCGTCAACGTAACCAGCGTCAGCGGCACGCCCCTCATGACGGCCATCGAACAGCCGGTCGCCTTCAATGTCGACGACTTCACGCTCGGGTACATCGGGGCCGACGGCGCATCGTACGACACGCCCGACGCCGCCACCGCCGCCGGCACTCGGGTGGTGCGGGTGGCGGTGACCCTCAAGATGAGCGGCAAGAACGGCCGCCAGACCGTCAGCAAGGAGCTGACCAGCTACGTCGAGCTGCCACAGCAGTTCACCCTTACGTCGTCCCCCCTCCAGTTCGTCGAGACGGTGCAGGGGAGCCCGAACATCCAATGCCCATGAGAGGAGCCGACATGTCCCCCCACCGCAACACCCGCGGCTTCGCCATGATCACGGCGCTCCTCTTCATCGCCGTGCTCTCCATCCTGACGGGCCTGGTGGCGCTGTTCACCCTGAACAACGCCAAGCACACCCGCTCGAACATCCGCATCAGTCAGACGCTGGCGGTGGCGCAGGGCGCCCGCAACTTCGGCGCCGCGCTCCTCGGCGGCCCCATCCGCAACGAGCTGGGCAGCGAGATCACCACGGAGGCCCTGGCCGGGACGCTCGGCCAGAACGGCACCTGGGTCTTCGACAAGAACAACACCAGCCAGACGGCGACGTCGCCCGATCCCAACGCCGTCATCACGAACCTGCAGAACCTGGCGGCGCAGCTCCAGGGCCGTCTGCTCAACGGCGGCTGCTACGGCCCCTACACCCTGTCGAGCGGCGAGGCCCTGAAGGTGCGCATCAGCTTCACGGGCACGATGCCGCTGTGCGACGGGAGCGGTGGCACCACGACGGTCAAGCTCGGCTATGGCCGCTTCCTGAGCGGTGCGCGTAGTGCTGCGCAGACCTACAGCCTCCCCTACGTGATGATCGTGTCCGGTAAGGAAGGCAGCGCCGATCGCACCCTCACCCTCACCGGCCAGTACAACTTCACCGTTGGGAACGGCAGCTTCGCGCGCTACGCGCTCTTCACGGACTCCGAGCAGGTCATCGACAACTCGGGCTCGAGCGGCCAGAACTTCTTCACCGGTTCCTATCTGTTCAACGGCCCGGTGCACACCAACGGCAACTTCGCCTTCTACGGCGACCCCTACAAGTCCTCGGAGTACGGCAGCGGGCAGGCCACGTTCCTGGGGCAGGTCGGCAGCGCCGGGCAGAACGACGCCGGCACCCCGGGCGCCTGGTTCATGCCGTCCAGCGGAGGCAGCACGAGCTTCATCTCCGCCACCACGTTGGCGTCCGGAGCCAGCTACAAGGGAACCGCGCCCACCTTCCAGGGCGCCGTCGACTGGCAGGCCAAGGACATCCCGATGCCAACGAACGGACAGAACCAGCTCAATGCGGCCAAGAACGGCGGGCTCTACATCAACGGCGACACGAGCTCCGTCCGGTTGTACGCTGGTGACGCCAGCGGCAACCAGCTGGTGCAGAGCTCCACCGGCTCGTGGCAGCCCTCGGCCGGCGCGAACGCCGCCGTCTACCAGTACATCCAGGTGTGCACCAGGTCGAGCAAGTGCACCCTCTACCGCGAGGACTCGAACAAGGTCCTCTACGAGCTCAAGAACAACGGCTGGACGCAGGACGAGACCGGGTTCAACGGCGTCATCTACGTCAACGGCAACGTCCAGTCGTTCGGCGGCCCCGACCGGCCGACGGGCGCCACCGACGCCAGCACCACGCCGCCGGCGGTGGCGAGCTTCGCGCAGCTCGACATGGTCACCAGCAACGACCTGCGGATCACCCACGACCTCACGTACCAGGATCCGGTGTGCAACGGTACGCTCCATCGCGACAGCACCGGCGCGGTCAAGCAGCCGACCTGCACCAGCGATCCGGCCGCAGTCACCAACGTTCTCGGAATCTACGCCTCGGGCGATGCCGGGTCCAGGGCCATGTGCTCCTTCCCCAGCTACGAGACCGCCGCCAGCCAGGGCGGCAACATCTGCTTCGGCTATCAGGGCGTGGGCAACAGCCTCACCGCTCCGCAGAACCTGCAGGTCGATGCCACCATGATGGCCGCGAACCACGTCGACATGGAGAACTGGGACACGGCCAACAAGATGGGAACGCTCGACATCATGGGTGGCGTGATCGCCAAGTACGACGGCGTGTACGGGGTGTTCTCACCCGGTAACGGGCAGTCCAACGGCGTGCTGCCGCGCTTCACCTACGACCCGCGCTTCGACAACGGCATGTCCCCGCCGTACTTCCCCACGCTCACCTTCGCGCAGCTCGACCCCACGACGATCGCGCCCATCATCTACAGCCAGACCGAGCAGACCGCCTTCTAGACCCCTCCTCCTTCCTTGCCTATCGGCGCTGCCGTCCTCGTGAGGGCAGCGCCGAACGTCTCTGGCGCGGGTGCCGGCTCCGGGGTATAAGGGCGCATGCGCGCTGGCTCCGGCTTCCTGGGTACCGTAGGCGTCTGCTCCGTGACGCGGTGAGCGAGGTCCTAGGCCTGGCGCCCTCGGCCCTGCTGGCCGCCGCGGCCGCCGCGCTGCTGGTGGGTGTCTCCAAGGCGGGCTTCGGGGCAGGCTCCGGCGTCATCGCCACGCCGCTGGTGGCGCTGACGCTGCCGGTCCCCCAGGCCGCCGCGCTGCTGCTCCCCGTGCTCATCGGCGCCGATATCTTCGCCGTGTGGCACTACCGGCGCAGCGCGAGCGTGCGCGACCTGCGCCTGCTGCTACCCAGCGCGCTCGTGGGGATCGCGGTGGGGGCGCTCACCTTCGATCTGCTGGCGCCGCACGGTCGCGCGCTCGAGGTGGGCGTCGGCGTCCTGGCGCTGGCGTTCGTGGCCTGGCAGCTGGTGCGGGCACGGGTGCTGCGGGTGCTCGCCGGCCACCCTCCATCGCGCCTCTGGGGCGGAGTGCTGGGCGGCCTGGCGGGGTTCACCTCGACCCTGGCGCACGTGGGCGGCCCGCCGGTGGCGGTGTACCTGCTTCCCCGGGGGCTGGGCCGTGAGCTGTTCGTGGGCACGGCCGCCTGGTTCTTCTTCATCGTCAACCTGGTGAAGCTGGTTCCCTACGGCCTGCTGGGGCTGCTGAGCATCGACAACCTGCTGGTGGCGCTGCTGTTGCTGCCGCTGGCGTACGGCGGCGTGGCGCTGGGCGTGTGGCTCAACCGGGCCGTCCGGGAGCGCGGCTTCACGCTAGCCATCTACGCCCTGCTCACGCTCACGGGCATCCAGCTCGTGACCGGCGGCTCGCTCATCGAGCGGCTGGTGCACCTGCACCTGTGACCGGCCCGCGCCGGGTGTAGCCTTCCCTCGAGGGGGCGCACGTCGGGGCCCCCCAAAGGCGAGGCCAACGTGAGCCCTGATCCCCTCGAACCCGAACCCGCATCCCCGTCCGAGCCTGCAACTCCGGCCGGCGCGTCGCGGGCGCGCCGCGAACGCCGGGAACGCCGGCAAAGCCGCGACCGTTTCGGTTTGGGTGCGCTGCTGGTCGTGGTGGGGGCCATCCTGCTCCTGCGCGACAGCTTCGGCGTCCGCTTCCAGAACTGGTGGGTGGTGTTCCTGCTGGTGCCCGCCGCCGTCTTCCTCTACCGTGCCTATGGCGCCTACCAGACGTCTGGGAGCTTCGACCGTGAGGTGGCGCGCCACGCCACGCCCGGCCTGGTGCTCGTCATCGTGTCGGTCGTGTTCCTGTTCGGTTTGTCGTGGAACCTGATGGGTCCGGTGCTGTTGATCTTCCTCGGCGCGGTGCTCTTGCTGCGCCGCGGGACCCAGCCCTCCGGCGACTAGCTTCCCAGGCCGTTCGACCTCAGGAACGAGGCGAGCGCCTCGACCAGCGCCGGTGCCAGGGGGAGCCGCGGGTCGCTGTAGCTCGCCATGTTGGTTTCACGGTCCGCCGGAGCGATCTTGAGCACGTGGTTCATGCCCTCGATCACGGCGAGCGCGCCGTGGCGAGCCGCAGCGGCAAGGGCTTCGCCGTCTGCCAGAGGCACTTGCAGGTCCGTCGTGCCCTGAACCACGAGGGCCGGCACCACGAGATCGGCGATGGCTCGCGTTGGGTCGACCCGGAACCAGCTCACGAGGTACGGCTGCACGCTGGCGCGGAACAACCCCTGACCGATCGCCGGAACGGCAGCGACACTGTCCGGAAGCGCGTCCACGGGCCGGCCCGCCTCGAGCTCGCGGAGCACCCTGTCCACGTCTTCCATCAGCGGTGGGGGGAGCTGGCCCCCGAGCTGCGACCGGAGCACGTCGGCGGCGGGGCGCCCTGCGCCCTCCAGCGAGATGAACGCGGCGGCGTCCGTGCGGGTGGCCGCGAGCATGCCCACGAGCGAACCCTCGCTGTGGCCCAGCACCACGAGGCGGTCGAAGCGGTCGTCGCCGGCCAGCAGGTCGAGCCAGGCCGCGGCATCGTCGACCGACAGGTCGAAGGTCATGGCCGATTCGTCGACGCCGGCCGGTGCGCTCTCACCGATCCCGCGCTTGTCGTACCGGAGCGACGCCATGCCGGCGTCCGCGAGCGCTTCGGCGAGCAGCTTCAGCGAGTCGTTGCGGCCCGGCAGCAGCGTGGAGTTGCCGTCGCGATCGGTCGGACCCGAGCCGGCGATGATCAGCGCGACGGGAAAGGGCGGTTCCCCTTCGGCGAGCCGGAGCGTGCCGTGGAGCGCACCGCTGGGAGTCTCGAGGATCATCAGCTGGGTAGCATACCGCCGGCGCAACCTCGCTGCGCAACCGGCACGGATACGGGGCTCGACCACCGAACCGGCAGGTGCCGGGCGCTAGAGTGAGCCATGGCCGTGGACCGGTCGCCCCGGGGGGCGCTACCGGCTCTCGTGCCCAGCGGGACGCGAACTCCCCTGGTGCAGAGGGCTGCCGACGCCCTGGTGGGGCGGCGGATGCGCCTCACGGGAACGGTGTACCTGTGCCTGGACCTGTCGGCCAGCATGGCCGACCGCGGCAAGATGCCGCAGCTCATGCGAGGGTCGGTGCGGTTCTTCTACGAGGCGTGGCGTCGCGACTACGCGATCGGGCTGGTCGGCTTCGGGTCGACGGCGCGCCTGCTCACGGGGGCCACCCGCAACCCGCACCGCTTCCAACGCTGTCTGACCGGGCTCGAGCCGGCGGGCCGCACCCCGATGGCGCGCGCGCTACGACTGGCGGCCGCACGGTTGCGCTTCCGCCGCGGACACCGCGTCATCCTGCTCATCACCGACGGCATGCCGGACAGTCGCGAGGAGACGCTCGATGCCGCCGCAGCGGCGCGCGCCGCAGGCATGACCGTGATCGCCGTCGGGACCGACGGCGCCGACGAGGCGTTCCTCAGCGCGCTCACGCCGCGACCCGAGCTGGCCCGCGTGGTGGTGGGCGAGGCCTTCGGCGACGCCATCGGCGAGGCGGCGGGGCGGCTCGCCCGCGACCGGCCCCCGCCCGACCGGCCCGCCGGCCCTCGCTGAGGCCGCGACCGTTCCGTGACGTTTGGCTCTGGCATCGCCGCCTCCATGCTCGAATCGGAGCCAGCACAAGCCGCCTCGTCCCCCCATCGTCGTCGCGCACGGCGGCGGGCCAGGTCGTGGCGCGCGCGGCGGGCCGCGGCTCCGGGGGAGGTGGAATCCTGCCGTCCAGGACGACCGAAGACCTTGGCTGTCGGCATGGGAGAACGCTATGCGCAGACTGCTCGCAGCCCTGGCTCTGTGTGGGGTATGCGCCGGCATGGCGCTCGGACAGTCCACACGCTTCGTGGCACCCTCGCTCGTCTTCGACGACTCCGCCTTCAACTATGCCGGCGACCTTACAGGCTCGCTGACGTTCGTCCGCAACATGGGCACCAACACGCTGAAGGTCACGCTCGTCCCCGGCGAGGTGGAGGGCGGATTGCGGTTCACTACGACCGATGCCGATCGCGCCGCCGTCGTGGGCATCGACCGAAGCGTGGCGCGCGCGGTGATCGGCATCGACGTGTCCGACCGCGGCATCGAGCTGCCCTTCGACCTGGCGAGCGTGGACCCCTACGACGTCTTGAGCTACTTCCACCAGCGGCTACCGGCACTGGGCTTCGAGCCCAGCCAGGAGCTGTTCGGCGGCAACGCCTACGTCTTCACCTGCTCGTGCCAGGAGAACCGGATGACGGGCGCCAGGCTGAGCCTGGACCGCACCGGCAAGCGGGCCTTCGTGCGGCTGGTGCTGGAGCTGCCCACGGCCTACTAGCCACTGCTCCCCCGGCGCGGCTCGCCTTCGCGGCCACGGCCGGGCTCACGCACCGCGCGTTGCGCAGGGGCATCCTTGCTGATCGGCCCGCGCGCCTTGACGGGCGCGCGGGCGTTCACGAAGGCGCGCGCCGAAGAGCGCACCTTCGCCTCGGAGGGTCGGGGCGGTGGCCGGCGCACCGCCCAGAGGCGTCAGAGCTGTGCCTGCACCTCCACGTACCACGAGTCGCGCTTCACGAAGATGTGGAAGCGCACGCCCCCGTACTGACCGAAGTCGGTCGTGACGTTGGCAAAGCCGTAGGCGAGGCCACGGTTGGAGAAGGGCCCGACGATGCAGTCGGTCTCGCCCTTCCAGCGGTTGGGGGAGATGGGCGTCACAAGGTGCACGCCCGGGCCACCGCGGACCGGTGCGAACACGCGGATTCTCTCGCGCACCATACGAGACTCCTGTTGGGTTCCGCTCCAGGATCAGCTGGGTGTTCGCTGGTGACGTTCACCCGTGCGGTGAGGGACGGGTCGGTTCTTCTCGGAATCGAAACGGAGGGAGATCGCGCGGACATCCAGTATAGAGGTCCGTTGGCGAGGCCCGCAAGGGGCCCGCTTCCGGCCCGTTCGGCGCTCCTGGCGGGCACTCGGCGCATAGGCGGACGTCAGGGACGGGCTTGCCGCATGGGGACGCCTGGGGTTGTCCCGGACGCTTGACCGCCGGGAGGTTGGGTCTACACTCGCCCCGTGATCGGAGGTCGATCACGTAGCAAGAGCGAGACGCGCTCTTTGTTACTGCCGTTGCCTTGAACGTCCTCTTCCGCCCATGGGGCGGTTGGGAAGGAGGATCAGCATGGCAGACGAGCAGGCCATGACGAGAGACATCCAACGAAGTGCGACACCCAGGATCGGGAACGAGGCCGTCGCGACCGTCGGAGCTGCGGGCTCCGTGGTGGCGATCGTTGGGCTCGCCGGGGTCATGCCCCTGCTTCTGGCCGAGATCGCCGTCATCCTCGTGGGAGCCGCCTACGTCGCGGCCCAGGGGAGCGCGGTGGCCCGCTATCAGCTCTCCCTGAGCGAGGAGGAGCGCAAGCAGCTCCACGCGCTGCCGGTCGGCGGCGCGGTCACCAGTGAGTTCGTGGGTGGCCTGGCCGCCGCGATGCTGGGCCTGCTGGCGCTCCTCAACGTCGCGCAGATGCCGTTGCTGGCGATCGCCGTCATCCTGTTGGGTGCGGTGCAGATCGCGAGCGGGCGGAGCCTCAATCGGCTCAGCGCGATGGTGATCGAGGCGTCCGACGCCGATCCCCGGGTCAAGGCGGTAGCCCGTGAGGCGGCCGGATCGTCGATGGGTGCCGTGCTGCTGATCGGCATGGGTGCCGTGACGCTCGGCATCCTGGCGCTGGTCCTCCACGTGGCGACCCTGTCGCTGGTGCTCGCTGCCGGTATCGCGCTGGGGCTGGGGACGCTGTTCGAAGCGGCCTCCCGTTCCGAACACGCGCCTGCTTCCTGAGCGATCCGAGCAAGCATCGCGAGGGCCGAGGGACCGTGACCCCTACGGGGTTGCGGTCCCCTGTCTGTCGCGGGTCGACCCACGAGCGGCGCAGCCGGCCCGCCGCCGCACCTCGCGGCTGGCGCGCACGAGCCGCCACACGAACGGCGCACCGCACGCATGGCGCCGTGCTGCTAGCGTGACGATAGGCGGGTGCGCTCCGGTGCGGGCGCCCCGAGGATGCGGGTTGTCGAGCGGGTCGGCAACGTGTACGCACGGAAGGAGGCCGCCATGAGCGAGGTTCAAGCGTCGGACGCCTACCGCGTCCTGCGCCGGGAGTTCGGCTTCCGCCTGGACGAGACGCGCGAACGGGGGCGGGAGCGGATGGTCGCCGCCTTGGAGCACGGGCTGGGCGTGTCGCGGCAGTCGGCGGACGATGCCGTCTACGCACTCGAGCATGCCGGTCGGCTGCGCTTCGTGCACGGTGACTCTGGTGACGAGGGCGCCCCGTTGCCGCAGGGGCTTCCCAGGGGGGCGACGGCGCCCGCGCCGTTCCTCGCGCACGCTCCCGTCGGGGAGGGTGGAGCCGGGCACTGGCGGATCGGCGAGGAGGGCTGAGCGGCGAGCCAGACCGGGCGCGCACAGCAGGGCCCGGCGGGCCAGGACGATGTGCCGGGCGGCGACCCTCTCCGGCCTCGCCGACGGGGTCGACCGGCTCGCCGCGCTCCCGGTCCTCGAGGGCGGGTCCCCTTTCCAGGGTGGGTGAGGTCAGTCGAGGAAGTCGCGCAGTGAGATGTCGCGGCGGGCTAGGTACTGCAGCTTGCGGAGCGCGCGGGCCTCGGCCTGACGCACCGCTTCACGCGTGATGCCGTACTGACGCCCGATGTCCTCCAGCGTGTGCTGGTGCCCGTCGACCATGCCGAAACGGAGGCGCAGGACGTTGGCCTCGCGCTCCGACAGCCGGCCCAGGAGGTGTCCGAGCTTGTCGGAGAGGGCCGTTTCGCTGGCGAGCTCGACGGGCGCGTCGGCGTCGGCGTCCGGAAGCAGCTCCCCCAGGGTGGTGTCCTGTTCCTCGCCGACGGGCCGCTCCAGGGAGAGCGTGTCGCGCGCCTGGCGGAACGTGTGGTCGACCCGCTCCACGGTCCAGTCCTCGCCCATGGCGCCGGCGATCTCCGCACGGGTCGGGGGTCGTCCCAGCTCCTGCTCGAGCTTGTCCGCGGTCGAACGCAGCTTGTTCAGCGTCTCCTGGAAGTGCACCGGCAAACGGATCGTGCGCGAGGCGTTGGCCAAAGCGCGGACCACCGCCTGGCGGATCCACCACACCGCATAGGTCGAGAACTTGTACCCCGTGCTCACGTCGTACTTCTCGACCGCGTGCATCAACCCGGCATTGCCCTCCTGGATCAGGTCGAGCAGCGGCAGGCCCCGGCCGCGATAGCGCTTGGCCACCGATACCACCAGGCGCAGGTTGGCCTCGATGAGGTGCTGGCGGGCGCGCTCGGCGTCCTCGACCCGTCGCACCAGGTTGCGGCGCTCACGCGGCTCGAGGGCGTCGCCCTCGAGCTCGAGGCGGGTCTCCGCTTCCTTGCCGCCGTCGACGCGGCGTGCCAGCGCCACCTCCTCCTCACGGTCGAGGAGAGGGACCCGCCCGATCTCGCTCAGGTAGCGTTGCAGGTCGTTGCCGTCGTCGAGGGCGCGCCGCTGCTGCGTCGTGTCACGGATGGCCTCGTGGCTGGCGTCGCGCGTCGGCTGCTCGGTCTCGTGCTCGTCTTGGATCAGCGTTCTGTTCATAGGCATCTCCGTGCGGCAACGGCCCTGCGAATCCCATCGGCCCCGGGCTCCGGGTCCCGAGCCGTCGACGCACCACCCCGGCGGGGTCGGCTGCGCGTCGGTGCAATGGGTGCGGGAACGTGACAGCGCCCTCGGCCGCCGCCACACAAAGAAATTGTACCACACCGGTACACATTGCTCCAAGCGCTCCCGAACGGCCCCTCGGGGTCGACCCCCGGCGGCTCGACGTCGGGGACGCGTCCCGGACGCAGCGGCTACCGCGGTAGATTGCATGCGGGCCGCCCGGGTCCCGTCGCCGCCGGACGCCGCCGATCACGCGAGCAGGGGGGGTGAGGCGAGAGCGATGCGCGACGCCTTCCAACGCATGTGGCGCAACCCGCTGGTACGGGTGGTGGCCGCCCTTCTCCTCCTCGCACTGTTCCTGTGGTTCCTCTACACCACGCGTGGTGTCTGGTTCATCGTGATCGCGGCGTTCGTGCTCGCGTACCTGCTGCATCCCCTGGTGCGCTGGAGTCGGCGGCGCTTCCACGTCAGATGGATCGGCCTGGTCGTGTCGGTCCTCGCCGTGTTCGTGGTGCTCGGCGGCTTCGCACTGCTCTTCTACGACCTGTTCAAGCAGCTCTCGACCCTTCCCGATCAGCTCCCCGGGCTCATTCAACGGGCCACCTCGGTCTCTGAACGGGTTCCGGCCCTCATCCAGAGCGCGCCCGTCCCCGGTTCGATCAAGACCACGCTCAGCAACGCCTACGGATCGCTGCACACGCAGGTCAGCCAGTGGGCGAGCCACTTCCTCGATCAGTTCGCCACGTACGTGACCGGTGGCGGTCTGTTCCACACCGTCAAGACCATCGTCGGTGACTTCGTACGCATGCTCGGCCTGCTGGCGCTCACGGCGTACCTGCTCGCCGACTTCCAGCGCGTGAGCCGCAGCTTGCAGCTCGCCGCTCCCGAGCCCTACCAGCCCTTCATCGCCGACATCATCGGCAAGTTCGAGCACGCCGTCGGCGGGTACTTCCGGGGCCAGCTCATCGTGGCCGCCATCGTGGGGGCCGTCACCGGGGTCGGGCTGGCCATCCTCGGGGTGCCCCTGGCCCTTTCGCTGGGCTTCCTGGGCGGCCTGTTCGACCTCGTCCCCTACCTCGGCCCCATCATCGCGGTGACCCCGGCGCTGCTTCTCGCTGCGCCGCTGGGCTGGTGGACGCTGCTCGGGGTGATCATCGTCTTCACCATCGCCAACCAGCTCGAGGGGCACGTGCTGGAGCCCCTGGTGCTGGGCCGAACGGTGCGCCTGCATCCCACCACGGTCGTCATTGCGTTGCTGCTCGGGCTCCATTTCGCAGGCGTGCTGGGAGCGCTCCTGGCGGTGCCGCTGATGGGCTTCGCAAAGCTGCTCTTCGACGAGTACTACCGCAACAGCCGCTTCTACCGCGAGGGCTGACGCGGCGGCGGTTCGCTCTCGTGACGCGGGCTCGTGCGCACGCGGTCACCTTCGGGGTCGTGATCTGGTGGAACGTCCTCCGACGGCGCCTCGTGAGGCGGTGCGTCGTCCGGGTGGTCCGGCGGCAGGTCGTTGCCTGGCGGGACGTCGTGGGGTGGAGCGTGATCGCTCGGGCCCGTGTCCGGCAACGGTGCGTCGCCGTCCGGATGGACGGTCCCGTGCCCGGCCGCAGGGGCCCCGCCCCCCTCGTGCGGGTTGCCGTTCGTCGGGTTGCCGTTCGTCGGGGCACCGCCCTGCCCAGCGTTCGCCTCTTGACGCCGGAGGCGCGCCTCCTGGGCGCGGCGACCCTGCTCGAACACGGCCACGAACACGCTGAGACCGAGCGCGCCCAGCACCACGATGCCGAGTGGGACGGGGATGCCCGGAGACACCACGACGACGAACGCACCGGCCAGCAAGTCCCAGAGAGCGTGGAGGATCACCACGAACACGAACGCCAGCGATACGGAGGCCGTGACCCGGAAGTGGCCGCCCCTCGCCTCGCGGAACGTCACGGCGGCCAGGATCCCGGTCCAGACGCCGTGCTCGAAGGGCGCCAGCAAGCCCCGCAGCACGGTTTCACGCACCGCTGCTCCAACGTGCCCGCCACTGGCGAGCAGGGTCGTGAAGGCGTAGCCGGTACTCTCCAGGGCGGCGAAGCCCATGCCGACGGCCGCGCCCAGCAGGAGCCCGTCCATCTCGGTGCGCTGACGGGTGCGGCGGGCCAGGATCAGCACGGCGGCGATCTTCGAGCCCTCTTCGATCAGGCCGACCAGCAAGGCGCCGGCGGTGCTCAGCTGGCCGAATCGCGGGCTGGGCGGGAGCAGCAGCGGCTCGAGCAGCGAGGCCCCGAGCAGGCCCAGCGCGCCCCCGATCGTGAAGCTCCGGAGCATGGTGCGCGGCGTCAAGTTGCTCAAGTGGCGGTGCTCGTAGAGGAACATGACGAAGACCACGGGCACCAGGAAGTTGCCGATCAACACCACGGTGGGGAAGAGGTTCGGGTTCCGGGTGATGAGGAGCAGGAGGCTGCCGCCCGTGAACAGCCCCAGGCCGGTCAAGAGTGTCCACAACCACTCCGGGATGCCACGGTCCGCTCGCTGGTCATCGGCGGCCACGGGGGTCTCCTTTCGGGCTCGTGAGCCGTTCTACCAGTACGGGAGCACGGGAGGCGCGGCGGCGGGCGCCCTGAGGGACACGGAGGCCGTGGTGGCCGCCGGTGCGGTACGCCCCAGATAGGAGAGCCCCGCCGCGCCTCGACCCATCGTGCGGGTCGCGGCGGGCGGGGCTGGAATCGGGCGCGACGTCAGCGTGCGCCGTCAAGGGTGCGACGGGCCGGCCTTCAGGACGGAGTCTCCGTCGCAGGCCTGGCTACATCCCGCTCTTGCTCGAGCTGCTGGAGCCGGACATGGAGCCCGCCAGGTCCGCCTTGGGCGTGGTGATGATCCAACCGACGGCCGCTACCGGGGTCGCGTGCGAGAGCACGTTGCCCTGGATCTTGCTCTTCGCGTTGGCGTTGATGAGCTTGGGCGGGTTGCCGGGTTTGACGGCCCAGTACACGCTGTTGCTATCGATCATCGAGTCCGAGACGGTGTACTCGACGGGGTTCTTGAAGGCCTCGACGAGCTTGCCGGTCTTGGTGTCGAGGACGCGGTAGGCGAAGTTCGCGACCACCATGTCCTTGCTGTTGACCATCCCGTCCCAGCGCTTGTTCGTGGACGCCAGCACCTGGAACGTCACCGGGTCCTGGAAGGCGTTGGTGGGGATGTAGATGGTCATCGAGCCGGGGGCGCCCATGGCGAAGTACGCGTCTGGCACCGTGATGGAAGCGGACTGACCGGGCCTCAGGTTGACGGTTGCGAGGACGTGCGGGAACTCCTGGCTCACCGGGGTGCTCGGCATCTGCTGGGCGAACGTGGCGCCCGCAAGCAGGACGACCAAGCCGGCCAGGGCCATCGCGCGAATACGCATGCTGACCTCCTTCTGGCCCCGCTCGGGGCCAACCGCCATGGTGGGGGTTGTTCTCATGAAAGGTTTGAGCGTGCGGTGAGGACCGGACACGAACGCGGTGCCACACGCCCCTGCGGCCGCGGTCCCCGCCGACCGGGACAATCGTCCTCTAGTTATGAATGTCCCCCTCGGTGATACCCTCGAACTCGAAACCAGAGCCGTTCACGGATGATCGGGGGACCCTGAGCCGTTGGCGGCTGCCAAGTCAGAGGGGAAGGGAGAGCCATGCGCCATACGAAGTGGTTGATCGTGCTCATCGCCGTCCTGGCCACATCCGCCTTCGCCAACACGTACTTCGTCCAGATGGACATCGTCCGGGGCGCGACAGGCGCCAAGGGCGCCGTCTGCGTTTCGAACTCGGTGTTCCAGCCGGGCGAGGCGGTGGTGTGGCGGGCGTATGTGTTCGACGCCGTGTCGGGCGCTCGCGTCAGCCAGGCAGAGGTCACGAGCCGCGGCATCAAGCTCGAGGTCACGCTCGACAGCGGCAAGACCGTCGACATGAGCTACGGAGCGCACCCGCCGGGCGCCCCGGCAAGCAGCCAGGAGCACTACTGGACCGGGGCCTGGGACATCCCCAGCGACGCCGCCGTGGGCACCTACAACTGGACGCTGACGGTCACGGACAACGCCGGCCACAAGGACTCCTTCACGCCCATCGGCCAGGGCATCGGCCTGGATCAGCTCACGATCGCCAAGCCGCACTCCTGAGCACGATCGGGTAGCCCTGCACACTGTCTGCACACTGTTGCGGCCGCAGCCCCACCGCCGGCGTGGGCCTGCGGCCGCGCCCTGAAGAGGGTGTGGGATCCCGTACCGGACACGGCGACGGCGCGGCGTGGCTCTTCGGACCGGAAACCGGTGGGGTCTCGGTGGGACCCCTCACGAGCCGACGCACCCATGAATGCGAGGTCGACGATGATGAACCTTTCCACCACGATCCTGCGGGACACCGTTGGGCGAGCGAGGTCGCGGCCGCGGTTGACGGTCGTGCTCGCCGCAGCCTTGCTCGTCTTCGGCGCGCTCGGCTCGCAGGCGCTCGCTGCCGGACGGCTCGGCTTCGCGCCGGAGTACGGTCCGGTCGGGACCGCGGTGACGGCGCAGGCCTCGGGGCTGACTCCGGGCGCGCATCTGACGCTTGCCTGGCAGACTGCCGATGCGTCTTGGCAGGTGGGGAACGGTGCCTTCAACGGCGTGCGGGCCACCACGGTCCAGCGCACCGTTGCCCAGGGCGTGGTGGCCGAGGACGGCACCCTCACCCTCCATTTCACGGTGCCCGAGGACTACGGCTACACCCACAACCTGTTCCTGCTCGACGCGCAAGGGAACCGGGTCGCGCGGCAGGGCTTCGTGGTCTCGCCGCAGTTGACCGTCACGCCCACCTCGGGCCCCGTCGGAACGCCCATTCACATCCGCTTCACGGGTCTCGGCTACCGCTTCTTCCACCTCGCCTGGCACCTGCTGTACGACGGAGGCAACACCGGCATCCTGACCGGACTGAGCACCCACGGGACGGCAGAGGCCACCATCCCGGCTACGGGGACCGTGGGCCCGCATACGTTGCAGGTGATCGTCGGAACCCACTCCAGCCCCTACCTCAACGAGCAGCAGTCACCCATCTACGTCCCGCAGATCCCGCTGGTGCAGAGCGCCCTGTTCACCGTGACGGCCGGGCCGGCGGTCACCCGGACGGCGGCGTCCCAGGACCTTCCCCGGACGCCCGGCCGCGCCGCTCCGCCGTCGGGTCAAAGCTCGCCCTCGCTCGCGCTCGACTACGCCTCCGGTACCGTCGGGAGTCCCACCATCCTGCGCGGCTACGGCTTCCCGCCGAGCAGCGCCGTGAAGCTGACCTGGAGTACCGTGGTAGGCAACCGCATCTCCGGCGCAGGCTGGCAGGAGTCGACGCGCGCCTTCGCGACCGTGACCAGCGGTGCCGACGGCAGCTTCGTGTACCGCTTCGACACGCCCGACGACCTCGGCGGCGTTCACCACATCGAGGCGACGGCCGGAAGTGCCAAGGCGCAGGCCGACTACACCATCAAGCCGTCGGCCTTCGAGGTCTCGCCGCGCACCGTCGCGCCCGGCGGGGACCTCACGGTCCACCTGAAGGGGGTCGGCTGGACCGCGACGGCCAACATCTACACCCTGGTGATGGACAACCACCTGTTCGGCTACGCCTGCGGCTTCAACAGCCAGGGCGACGTGGTGATCCACATCAAGGCCCCGGGACGCGCCGGGCCGCACGTCATCAGCCTCTACCCTTCGATCTACAAGGGCGACCTGAAGGGCCCGGGCGCGCCGACCAGCACGGCGAACGCCAACTACCTGCTGATGCCCATGCTCAACGTCGCCGACCACCCGGGCGAGCGCCTGCCCGCCTTCCAGCTCTCCTTCACGGTGTCGGGGAGCGCTACGACGTCGGCCTCGAACTGAGCTCGGCGACATCCCGATGGGCGGGCCGCAGTCCGACTGCGGCCCGCCTGCTTCTCTCATGCCGACGCCGCGCCCGTCGTTGGCGTTTCGCCTTCCCGGTCGGAGCGGCGGACTCCTCGCCCGGACGCGGCCCCGCCCGGTGAAGGCCCGGGGCCACGCTCATCGCGCCTGCGGGTGCCGCCGGGCTCGTTCGCGCCCGGCGCTTGCATCGCCTCTGCGAGCCAACGGAGTGTGGCCACGACCCCGGCGCTCATCGGCCGTCGCTCGCGCCAGCTCCGCGCCCAGGAAGAAGATCTGGGCAGAGTAGTAGAGCCAAAGCAGCACGATGATGAGCGAGCCCGCTGCACCGTAGGCCGAGGCGATGGCGCTGTGCCCCAGGTAGCGCCCGAGCACCCACTTGCCGGCCGTGAACAGCACGGCGGCGGTGACGGACCCCGGCCAGACGTCACGCCAGCGCACGGTGGTGTCGGGCAGGTAGTGGTAGAGCACACCGATGAGAAGCGCCGCGAGCACCAGGGTCGCACCGCCATCGATCGCGCTGAGCAGCTCCGCAGGGACGCCGACGGTATGGCTGACATAGTGGTTGAACGCGGTGACCGCGGCGTTGAATAGCAGCGAAGCCAGCAGCAGGAAGCCGACCGCAAAGACCAGCGCGAAGGAGAGCAGGCGGTCGTGCACGACCTTCGCGATGCCTCCGGTGCGCTTGCCCCCGGCGCCCCAGATGGTGTTGAGGGCGCTCTTGAGCTGTGCCAGGACGGCGGAGGCGCCGAACAGCAGCGCGCCCACCCCGAGGGCGGAGGCGATCACTCCCGCGCTCGGTCGGTAGGCGCTGTAGGCGTTGTGGAAGAGGGTGCGCGCGAGGTCCGCGCCGGACGGGGCGACGACCATCTGGAGCTGAGCGACGAGCTGGCCCTGGATCTGCTGACGGGCAAAGACCAGGCTGGCGACACCCACTGCGATCACGACCAGCGGCACCAGCGACAGCACGGTATAGAAGGCCAGGGCGGCGCCGAGGCGTGGCACACGATGCTGTTGCCAGCCGCGCACGGCGGCCCGGAGCACGCGCCAGGCGAAGCGGAAGGGCGAGCGCATCAGGTCCCTCCGTTTGCCCGGCGCGGTCGTGCCGGAGTCCATGACGGCGGACCTTCGCGGCGGTCATGGCCGCCGGCGCCCGCGTCCGGTCTGGTTGCTTCCGTCGGTCGCACCCTGGCGCCTCCCCGATGGCGCCAGGGTAGCGGTCGGGCCGGCGGTCCGGCGTTGGCCGCCTGCAATCGGGCGGCTGCGGGCGGCCGAAGGTCGGTGCATCGTGATTCGTTGACAGGCTAACAATTATCGCCTATATTGTTCCGCGTGAAAAGGACGTTGATGATCAAGGACTTCATGCGCATGACGCGCGCGACGCGCCGGCTCGGCCGCACCATGCAGAGCGTGGCGGACGCCCCGGTACAGGAGGCCTGCGGCCTCAACCCCAAGGAGCTGATCCTGCTGCGCGCGGTCGAAGCCGGGTCGATGTTTCCGCACGAGCTCAGCGACCTGACCGAAACCGCAGCGCCGCTGGTGACGCGCGCCATCGACCGGCTGGTCGAGCTGGGATACGTGGAGCGCCGCCCCGACACCGTCGACCGACGGCGCGTGGCGCTGGTCGTCACCGAAGCCGGCACCGGCGCCAGCGCCGAGGGCTGGAAGGCGATGCGTGAGGTACTGGCGCACGTATTGCGCGACGTGCCTCCCGGCACGATGGCGCGGCTCGCGGCCGACATGGAGTCGCTCTCCGACGCCGTCGAAGCCAAGGAAGCCGCGTCCACCGGCTCCCCGCGTCCCGCAGCCCGCTCGGGCGAGGACCACGGCGGGGTGTCGGCGTGAGGCGGCCCGGCGCTCTCGCAGGCGCCGGCGGGGGCCGGCGCGAAGCGCAGACCACCAACCGCATCACCGGCCAGGCCCGCTGGTGGGCGCTCGGCGCGGTACTGCTGTCGATGTTCTTCGCCTCGCTCGACCAGACCGTGGTGTCGACCGCGCTGCCCGTCATCGTCGGCGACCTCAAGGGGTTGAGCCTCTACGCCTGGGTCTTCACGGCCTACATGATGGCGTCCGCCATCACCGTGCCCATCTACGGCAAGCTGTCGGACATCTACGGCCGCAAGCCCTTCTACATCTTCGGACTGATCGTGTTCATGGTCGGCTCGGCGGTCAGTGGCCAGGCCCACAGCATGCTCGAGCTCATCCTCGCCCGCGGCGCGCAGGGCATCGGTGCCGGCGCCCTGATGAGCATGCCGCGCGCCACCATCGGCGACATCTTCAACCCTCGCGAACGCGGCCGCTGGATGGGTGTCATCGCCGCCACCTTTGGCATCTCCAGCATCATCGGCCCCACCATCGGCGGATGGATCACCGACAGCCTCGGCTGGCGCTGGGTGTTCTACGTGAACCTGCCGGTCGCCGCGGTGGCGCTCATCGCCGTGATCGCCACCCTGCCACGAGTCCGGGTCGACCACCGGGTCAAGCTCGACTGGCGCGGCAGCGTGCTGCTGGCCCTGGGTCTGGTGCCGTTCCTCCTGGCGTTGACCTGGGCCGGCGGTCAGTACACCTGGGGCAGTGCCGTCATCCTCGGGCTGTTCGGCGTTGCTGCGGTCTTCCTCGCGCTGTTCGTATGGAACGAGCGCCGGGCGGCGGAACCGGTGCTCGACCCCAGCCTCTTCGCCAAGCCCATCTTCACCGTCACCGTGGTCGTCGCGCTGTTCGTCACCATGGGCATGTTCGGCACCCTGATGTTCTTGCCGCTCTACGTTCAGGGCGTGATCGGCATGTCCGCGCAAGGGTCGGGCGAAGTGCTCACCCCCATGATGCTCAGCTTCGTGGGGGGCAGTGTCCTCTCCGGCTGGCTGATGAGCCGCACCGGCCGCTACAAGCTGATGGCCATCGTCGGCGCGCTGTTCATGGTCGGCGGCATGGTGCTGTTCAACCTCATGGGCATCGGCACGACCTGGCCGACCGTGGTCCGCAACATGATCGTGATGGGCGTGGGCATCGGCACGCTGCTCCCGCTGCTGAACGTCGCGGTCCAGAACGCCTTCCCCTACAAGATCATGGGCGTGGTCAATGCCACCCAGCAGTTCGTGCGCTCGCTCGGCGGCGTCATCATCGCGCCCATCCTGGGCACCTTGCTGGCCCGGGGCTTCATCGGCAGCTTCCATGCCGCCCTGCCGCCCCAGCTCCAGCAGATGCTGCAGTCGCTTCCACCCGCGCAACGGGCCGCCATGAACGATCCGCAGGGGCTCATCAGCTCCCAGGCGCAGGACGCCATCCGCTCCAGCTTCGCCCGCTTCGGCGATCAGGGTCAGGTCCTCTACCAGCAGTTCGTGCATGCCGTACGCATCGGACTCGACCACGGTATGGGCGAGATCTTCGCCGTCGGCCTGATCGTCGCGATCCTGGCGTTCCTCTCGACCTTCCTGCTGCCGGAGCTCGGCCTGAAGCACGACGAGTTCTTCGAATCGGACGAGGCCCCGCTCGACCGAGGCGAGGGCGACGTCGAGGGGCACGAGCGGCCGTCGGAACGTCCCGCCGCAACCAGCGGCGCAGCCGGGCCTTCGCGCTTCGAGCCTGCCGACGCCGAATCCTGATCGGGGCCCGGGCGCGGACCCGGGCTCGAGCCGAAACCGCCTCCTAGCCAGGACCCCGGCAGCTGCCACGGCTGCCGGGGTCCTGGCGTTGGGGCCGTTGGATGAGAGCCCGGCGGCGAAGCTCTCATAGTGTATACATGTATCTTTCGTATACCAAGACACACGCATATCCGGTTTTGTGCGCCCCGGCGCACGCCGCTACAGGCCCACGAAGGTGGGTCCAGGTACCTCTCCGTCCCGTTGCACCCGAAAGGGGTGAGCGATGCGCAGCCTGCCCGTCCACGGATCCACGTCGCCGACCGGCCCTTGTCCCCCGGGACGACGCCCGGCCCGAAGCATGCGGTGCCAGGCGTCCCGGTCGCGGGAGCGCCACGCACTGCTGCGGGGACGGGCGGCGGCATGAGCATCCTGCTGCTGTCCATCGGCTTCGGGCTGATCACGGCGTCGGTCATCGCCATCGCCGGCGTGGGGCTCTCACTGCAGTTCGGCGTCACCAACTTCGTCAACTTCGCCTACGGCGACTTCATGACCCTCGGCATGTACCTGACGCTGCTGTTCGGCTCCGTGCTGGGGTTGAACGTCTTCGAGGCCCTCCCGCTCGTCGTGATCTGCACCGGTCTGGCCGGGGTCGTCACCAACCGACTGGTGCTCGATTCGTTCACGCGCCGCGGCTCCAACCCGATCATCTTGCTGATCGCCACGATCGGAGTCTCGCTCATCATCCAGAGCGGGCTCCTCGCGGTGTGGGGCTCGCAGTTCCAGAAGTTCGCCCTCGGCAGCAGCCAGCCGTTGCACCTGGGGCCGTTCATCTTCACCGCGCGCCAGCTCATCATCCTGGGCATCGCCGTCCTGGCGATGGTCATCATCCACGTTCTGCTTCGCTACACGCGCCTCGGCAAGGCGATGCGGGCCATGTCCGACCGGCGGACCCTGGCGCGCATCGTGGGCATCAACACCGCGTGGCTCACCGACTGGACCTGGTTCATCAGCACCGCCATGGCCGGACTGGCGGGCGTGGTGCTGGCCATCAACACGGCCAGCTTCACCCCCTTCACCGGGTTCGGCTTCCTGCTGGTCATCTTCGCGGCCGTCATCGTGGGCGGCATCGGGAAGCCGTATGGAGCCATGCTGGGCGCGCTGATCATCGGTGTGATCACGTCGGTCGCCGCGTCGTACATGGACTCGGCCTACAAGGACGCCATCGCCTTCGCGGTGCTCATCGGCGTGCTGCTGGTGAGGCCGCAGGGCATCTTCGCGTCGAGGGGGCGCGGCTGATGGCTGCGATCAGCTACTACGTCACGGTCCTGGCGATCTTCGCCTGCATCTACAGCATCATCACCCTCGGGCTCAACATCCAGTGGGGCTTCGCCGGCATCCTCAACTTCGGCGTCTACGCCTTCGTTGCCATCGGCGCCTACGCCTACGGCTTGTTCACGCTCGGCAAGCCGATCCCGGGCGCCGGGCAGACCTACGTGCTGGGGATCCACGCCCCGTTCGTCGTCGGACTGCTGGCCGCAGCCGCGGCCGGCGGGCTCATCGCATGGCTGCTCGGAGCGGTCGCGCTCCGGCGGCTGCGCAGCGACTACCTGGCGATCACCACCATCGCCTTCAGCCAGATCCTGTGGCTGATCGCGGGCAACGAGACCTGGCTCGTCAACGGGTGGGACGGCATCTCGGGCATCCCGCAACCGTTCAACGGCGTTCTGAAGCTGTCGTTCAACGACTACAACTTCTTCTTCCTGGTCCTCAGCCTGGTCATCCTGGCGCTCGTCGTGTGGCTGGCCCAGCTCATCCTCCGGGCCCCGTTCGGGCGCGTGCTGCGCGGGGTGCGGGAGGACGAGCTGGTGGTGGAGAGCTTCGGGCGCAACACAGCGTCGCTGAAGTTGCGCGCGTTCGTCACGGGCGCGGTGCTGGCTTCGCTCGGTGGAGCGCTGCTCGCGGCGTACGTCGGTGCGTTCAACCCCAGCGCCTTCCTGGCGGGCGAGACCTTCTTCGTGTGGGCGGCGCTCTTGATCGGCGGCAGCGGCAACAACTGGGGCGCGATCCTCGGGGCGGTCCTGGTGCCGGTGGTCTTCACCGAAGGCACGCGGTTCCTGCCGAACATCCCCTCCAACCCCCAGCTCATCGAGGCGTTCCGCTACATCATCATCGGCCTGCTCCTGATCCTGACCCTGAAGTTCCGGCCCCAGGGGATCATTCCCGAGCGCCCCGATCGTTTCCATCGGGCCGTCAAGCACGATCGGCAGCCCGGACGGGCGCTTTCCGAGCCGACCGGGTCGGAGGAGCCGCCCCATGCTTGAGGTCCAGTCGGTCTACAAGCGCTTCGGCGGGAACCAGGCGGTCAACGGCTGCAGCTTCACGGTCGAGCCGCAGAGCAGCGTCGGCCTGATCGGACCCAACGGCGCCGGCAAGACCACCACCGTGAACCTCATCAGCGGGCGCATGCCCGTCGACAGCGGGAGCATCGTCTTCAAGGGCGCTGCGATCCAGAACCTGCCCATGTGGAAGGTGGCCAGGCGTGGACTGACGCGGACGTTCCAGATCTCACGGGAGCTGCGCGCCCTCACGGTGATGGAGAACATGCTCATCGCCGCGCAGCTGCAGCCCTTCGAGGGGCTGGCGCAGACGGTCTTCGAGATCGGGCGCATCCGCAGCGCCGAGAAGGAGGGCGTTCGCAAGGCGTTCGAGCTCCTCGAGCTCTTCCAGCTCGGTCACCTCGTCAACGAGTACGCCGCCAACCTCAGCGGCGGCCAGAAGCGGCTGCTCGAGCTGGCACGCTCCCTCATGACCGACCCGGAGCTGCTCATCCTCGACGAGCCGTTGGCCGGTGTCAACCCGACCACGGCGCGCAACATCGCGGAGTACATCGAGACGATGCGCGCGCGGGGGATCACGCTGTTGATCATCGAGCACAACCTGAACATGGTCGAGCGCCTGTGCGAGCGCGTCATCGTCATGGCCGAGGGGAGCGTGCTCGCGGAGGGCAGCATGAAGCAGATCCGGGAGAATCCCGCGGTCGTCGACGCCTACCTGGGGACGGTGGTCTGAATGGCGTTGCTGGAAGTGACGGCCCTGACGGCGGGGTACGGCGACACCACCGTGTTGAGCGACGTGGCCATCGCGGTGGAGCCCGGCCAGGTCGTGAGCATCATCGGACCCAACGGGGCGGGCAAGTCCACGCTGATGAAGACCATCTTCGGGCTGCTGAGGCCCTCCAGCGGTACCGTCGCGTTCGACGGCGCCGACATCACCGGCTGGGCCCCCGACCGCATCGTGCGCCTCGGGTTGTGCTACGTCCCGCAGGTGGAGAACACCTTCCCGTCCCTCACGGTCGAGGAGAACCTCGAGATGGGTGCGTTCACCCTCCGGGGGAGGCAGCACGATCGGCTCGAGCGCGTCTACGACATGTTCCCCGACCTGGCGGCCGCTCGGAACAAGCCGGCGGGCAAGCTGTCGGGCGGCCAGCAGCACATGCTGGCGATCGGGCTCGCGCTCATGCTGAGCCCGCATCTGGTGATGCTGGACGAGCCGACGGCGGGCCTGTCGCCGAAGTTCGCGTCCTCGGCGTTGGAGCAGGTCCGCACCTTGCGCGACGCCGGCGTGGCGGTGCTGCTGGTGGAGCAGAACGCCGCAGCCGCGCTGCAGCTCTCGGACTGGGGGTACGTGCTCGCGAGCGGGCAGAACCGCTTCCAGGACACGGGTCTCGCCTTGCTGGACAACCCCGAGGTCGGAAGCCTCTACCTGGGGAAGTAATGGAGCTCGATGCCACCCTGGCCGCGATGTTCGCGGCACACCAGCGCGAGGATCCGAGCGCGTCGCTGGGGGAGCTGGCCTTCCGTACGCTTCGGGAGACGATCTTGCGCGGACACCTGCAGGCCGATCAGAAGCTGAGCGAGAACCAGCTCGCGGCGGCCATGGGCGTCAGCAGGACGCCGGTACGGCAAGCCATCCACATGCTCGAGTCCGAGGGGCTCGTGACGACCCAGCGCCGGCAGATCACGGTGACAAGCTTCGAGCTCGAGGCGCTCGAGGAGGTCTTCCTGGTGCGCCGCGCGCTAGAGGGGTTGGCGACCGAGCTCGCCGCCATCAACATCAGCGGCGAGGAGCTCGAGGAGCTGGGCGAGGTCGTCGAGCTGATGGCGTTCTACCTCAAGCGCGGCAACCTCGCGGCCCTCCAGCAGACCACCCGGGAGTTCCATCAACGCATCTACGACGCGTCGCGCAACCGGATGCTGATCACCATGCTTGCCAACCTGTGGGACTACATCGAGAGCGCGGGCGGCGCCATCGGAGGTGCCGAGCGGCTCACACCCGACCCGCTGAAGGGGCACCGCATCATCCTGCGGGCCCTGCACGACCGTGATCCCCTGCTCGCTCGGCGCCTCGCCGAGGGGCACGTCATGACGGCCAAGGACAGCATGCTCCGGGCCGTCCGCAACGCCTCGCATTCACCGGGCCGTCGGACCCGCCTCGGGTCCGTCCCGCCCCGTGAAGGAAAGGGGAGCGATTGACATGGCCGAAACCAATCACCTCAGCAACGAACCGGAGCCCGTTTCCCGGGGGCGACCGACGACGGACTCGTGGGGCCGCGTCCGCGTTGGCGCCCTGTTCCTCCTGGCGGTCGTGACGCTCACGTTGACGACCGCGTTCGCGCAGGGCACGCTCAAGGTGGCCGTCGTGGGCCCCTACAGCGGCTTCGAGTCGTTCATCGGCCCGGACACCCTCAAGGGCGTCCAGCTCGCCAGCGACCTGATCAACAAGGCCGGTGGCGTGAATGGCAAGAACGTCGACGTGTCCACGGGCGACACCACCGGTGACGCCATCGACGCCGTGCCCGCGATGCAGAAGGTGGTGAACGTCAACCACGTGAACGGGATCATCGGGCCGTCGTCGGTGACCATCCAGGCGGCCTTGCCGTTCATCAAGAACCTGAACATCGTGGACGTGATGGTCGGCGGGACCACCGCGCTCGACAACAACGCGTTGCCGAACCTGTTCCGCACCACGCCGTCCGACTCCCTGATGGGTGTGGCGATGGCGTACTACGCCAAGACCAAGGGGTACACCAGGGCGGCCGTCGTGTTCGGCACCAATGCCTCGGCGCAGACGCTCAAGGCGCCGGTCGTGGACACCTTCAAGAAGGCGGGCGGCACCATCGTCGCCGACGTCGGCATCTCGCCGGGCCAGAGCTCGTACCGCAGCGAGATCCTGAAGATCTACGCGGCCAAGCCCGACGTCATCTTCTTCCAGCTCGACCCGGGCACCGGCGGAACCTACTTCAAGGAGGTCTCGCAGCTCGAGGGTTCGTCCGTACCTTACGTCGGCACCGACGTGACGGCGTCGGCCGACTTCATCAAGGCCGTCGGCGCCCAGACGGCGGACGCCATGATCACCTCGATCCAGGGCAGCTCGACGGGCGGTAGCGGCGCAGGGGCCTTCGTGGACGCCTACAAGGCCAAGTACGGTGGCAACCCCGTGGAGCTCGCCAACTACGGCTACGACGCCATGAACGTGATGGCGCTGGCATGGGAGAAGGCGGGTGCGACGTCGGGCAGCGCGGTGTTCACGGCGATGCACGATGTGGCGAGCGCGCCCGGCACGGTCTGCACGACGTTCGCCGATTGCTCGGCGCTGCTCAAGGCCGGCAAGACGATCAACTACGAGGGCGCCAGCGGCCCCGTGGACTTCAACCAGTACGGCAACGTCACCGCCGGCTTCGAAGCCGTGAAGGTCGACACCCAGGGCAACGCCAAGGTGCTCCTCAGCATCGGCGCCAAGGACCTGGAGCCCTACCTGAAGTAGTCCTCGCCTCGAGGCGAGAGGTTCGCACGACCCGTTCGAGCCCAGCGGTCCCCGCCACGCGTGTCTGTGGCGGGGACCGATTTCGTGGGCCCGCCGCATGGGCTGCTGGTATGCCGGACTGGTATACCGATCTGGTATGCTGGCGCATGGCTGAGCGCACCACCGTTGACCGCACTGTTCCGCCCACCGCGGACGCGTCGCCCACTCTTCACGAGACCGACCGTTCCCCCTCGCCCCGCGCCGAGCGCGCCGTCGCCGACCTGCGTCGACGGATCCTCTCCTTCGGCCTGCGGCCCGGGGAGAGCCTCTCGGAGCGCCGCCTGGAGAAGCTCCTGGCCGTCTCCCGTAGCCCGGTTCGCCAAGCCCTGACCCGTCTCGCCGCCGAGGGGCTGGTCCGGCGCGAGGGCAGGAGCTACCGCGTGGCGCCGATCGACGTCGAGGAGCTCGAGGAGCTGTTCGCGTACCGGATCCTGCTCGAGACGGCGGCCGTGCGCTGGGCGGCGGCGTCGGCGTCGGCCCCTGCCCTGGACGCCATCGACGAGACCCTGCAGGCGGTGGACGACGGATCCTCGCCCGAGGAGATGCTCGCGCGCAGCGCCCGCGTCCACCTCGGCTTCGCGCGGGCCTGCGGCAACCGTTTCGTGGCCGATGCGCTGGCCGCGCTGTTCCCGCGCATCACGCGAGCGCGGTACCTGGAGCTCGGATCGGCGGAGCGCGTTCGCCAGGCCGGCGACGAGCACCGGCTCATCCTCCAACGGGTGCGCGAGCACCGGGGCGACGAGGCGGCCGCCGTGATGCGCGATCACCTGCAGCGCACCTGCCGGCGCCTCGTCGAGAGCCTCGAGGCCCATGCGGGGCTTCGCGCCATCGTCGGGGAGTCGCTCGCATGACGGCGCTGGAGGGCATCCGCGTGCTCGAGCTCGGGCAGTTCATTGCCGGCCCGTACTGCACGCAGATCCTGGGCGACCACGGGGCCGAGGTGATCAAGATCGAGCGCCCCGGCGCAGGGGACGCCATGCGGCTCTGGGGCGTGCACAACGGCGACGGCCCGCCGATGTGGTGGCCCGTCATCGGTCGCAACAAGAAGAGCGTGGCCGTCGACCTGAAGACGGAGCAGGGGAGGGCGCTGGTGAGGAGCCTGGCGCTTCGCTGCGACGTCGTCGTCGAGAACTTCCGGCCCGGCACGCTGGAGCGCCTCGGGTTGGCTCCGGAGGAGCTCCTGGCCGAGAAGCCCGGGCTGGTGGTGGCTCGCATCTCGGGGTTCGGCCAGACCGGCCCGTACCGGAAGCGGGCGGGCTTCGGCGGCGTCGCGGAGTCGATGGGTGGGCTCCGCTACCTGACCGGCGAGCCCGACCGGCCGCCGGTGCGGGTCGGCCTGTCCATCGGCGACACCGTGGCGGGCCTGTTCACCGCGTTCGGCGTCCTGGCGGCGCTGCGTCAACGCGACCAAAGCGGCGTCGGGCAGGTCGTGGACACGGGTCTCACGGATGCCGTCGTCGCCATCCTCGAGAGTGTCCTGTCGGAGTACGGGTCGTCCGGGGCGGTCCGGCACCGCTCCGGCAACTCCCTCCCGGGGATCGCGCCGTCGAACATCTACCCCACCTGCGACGATCGCTGGGTGGTCATCGGCGCCAACGCCGACGGACCGTTCGAACGCCTGTGCGAGGCCATGGGGGTTCCCGAGCTGGCGCACGACCCTCGCCTCGAGGGTCACGCGGGGCGCGGCCGCCACCAGCAGGAGCTCGACGAACGGATCGCCTCCTGGACGGCGCAGCACTCACTCGCCGAGATCCTCTCCGTGCTGGAGGCCGCCGGCGTGCCCGCAGGGCCCGTCAACTCCGCGGCGGACGTCGCCGCGGACCCACACTTCCGGGAACGCGGCACCGTCCTGGACGTCGAGACGGAGCTCGGGAAGGTCTTGATGCAGGGTGTCGTTCCGCGACTCACCGGCACGCCGGGCAGCGTGCGCTGGGCGGGCGCCCCTCTGGGCGCGCACACCGCGGCCGTGCTGCGCGACACGCTGGGGCTCGATACCGACGCGATCGGCGACCTCGCCGAGCAGCGCGTGGTTGAGCTGGGACCGGCGTCGTGGTGATCCGGGACGTCACATTACGCGACGGACTGCAGAACCAGGCGGTCGTGCTGCCAACGGAACGCAAGGCGGCCCTCTACGACGCCCTCGCAGGGGCGGGCGTGGAAGCGTTCCAGGTCACCTCGTTCGTGTCTCCCAAGCGAATCCCGCAACTCGCCGACGCCGAGGAGCTCTGGTCGACGCTGGGCGGCAGGCCGGGCGTCCGCGATGCCCTGATCGCCAACCTGCGCGGCTACGAGCGAGCCGTTCAGGTCGGCGTGGACCGGGTGGAGCTCGTGCTGGCGCTGTCGGAGACCTACCACCGGAAGAACAGCGGGCGAAGCCGGGAGGCGACGCTGCACGACTTCGAGCCGTTGATCGGCCGCGCCGCGCGCGACGGCGTGCACGTCGGCATCGGTCTGGCCAACGTGTGGCACTGCACCTACGAGGGCTTCCTGGCTCCGGAGGTCGCTCTCGACTGGGGAGAACGCTTCTACGCGCTGGGCGTGCGCGACATCGGACTGGCCGACACCACCGGCGCCGCCCGGACCGAGGACGTCCGCGCCCTGGTGGAGCGGGCGCGTCGCGCCTGGCCCGACGCCTTTCTGCGCGTCCACCTCCACGACGCCGGCCGGGGCGTCGCCAATGCCGCCGCAGCGCTAGAGGCTGGCGCCGATGCCCTCGACGCGACGCTCGGTGGCGTGGGCGGCAGTCCGTTCGCGGGCGAGGTCGGAGGCAATCTGGACCTCCTGGCGGTGGCCTCGTGGGCCTCGGGGAACCTCGACGGCGAGGCGCTCAAGCGTGCCTGGGACGAGCTCCGGAGCTGGCTCGAGGCCCCCTCGTCGTAGCAGACGGGCTGGCGCCCGCTCAGCGGCCCCGCAAGAAGTTGCCTACCGACGGCGTGGCGTGTCGTGGCGCGCCGGCGCCCTGCGGTGCGGCGGAGGCAGCGCTCGGCCGCAGCCCGGAAGGTGCGCTGGCGGCTAGCCCCTGGATGATCAGGGGCGCGCTCGCCCCCACGTTCACCGCCAGGATGGGCCCGAGCGTCTGACCGGACGCCACGTAGGCGACTGCCAGCATGCCGCCGGACAGGACGATCACGGCCGTCAACGCCCAGTACAGCACGCTGCGCGCGTACACCGGCAGGTTGATCGTGGCGCCCTCCTGCTGTGCGCGCAGCAGGCGCCACCAGCGCAGGGCTTCGGCCGCCAGCCCCCCGCCGGCGGCCCACAGGAACGTCATCCACCCCGTCTCCACCATCACACCCCTCCTCCTCGTCCAACCGGGCCGTCCCCACGGCGGCCGCAACCCGCGCCGCATCACAGCCCGATCCGGTGGGTCGTCCGATCCGGTTCGAGTCCCAAGCCGCGGCGGGGTCCGACCATGCTAGCGCATGCCCGCACGCCGCGGCGGTCGCCGCGGGCCCGGGGAGAAAGGTCGCCGCAGAAGGCAGCCCAGCCGGCCTCGACCTCGATCAGGACGCGCTGGAGGTCGGCGTGGCCGCCGGAGTCGACGCCGGGGGTGGAGGCGGCGTCACCACGACGGCGCTCGTGAAGATGGTCTGGTTGGGCACCAGCACACGTTGTCCGTCGGTCGTCAGCTCGGTATAGCGGAGGTCGATCGCCGCTACGGCACCGCTCTGTCCCGCCACGGCGATGGTGTCGCCCTCCTGGAAGGGCCGGTACACCAGGATGAGCACCCCGGCCACCAGATTGGCCAGGATGTCTCGAAGCGCGAAGCCCAGCGCGAAGCCGCCCAGGCCGAGCCCGGCGATCAGCGCCGAGATGTTCACGCCGAGCGTGCCGAGGGCGGAGGCCAGGCCGGCCAGCCAGAGTGCGACGCGCAAACCCTGGCGCGCCAACAAGCGCAGTCCCGAGTGGACGGAGCGGTCTCGAAGCGCGCGCCCCAGCACCGCCTGCAAGACGAGGTTGGCGATCACGAAGATGGCCAGGACGCCGACGGCGAGCGCGATGCGGGTGGTGAAGCCGTACAGGGGGAGGAGGGTGGTGGTGGGTGCGTGCATGCCCCATTGTGGCGGAGGAGCCAGCGGGTTCCGGTGCGCGCCCTGCCACGAATCTCCGTGCGGGGCCCCGGGAGGCGCCTCCAGGAGGGGACGTTCGTCCCTTTGCCGGGTGGGCTCGCCCCTCTATGATGGGCTTCCCATAGGAGCGATCGTGGATGCATGCCTGAGAAGGCACCTGCGATTCCTCTTACGAGCCCCGGCGGTCGACTAGATGCCTAGCGACCGCCGGGTGGTTTGTGGGCGCATCGGTGCGGCCTACGGCGAGAGGCCCCGGAGGTGCGCTGCGTCGGCAGGTGGCCCGACGGGGCCCGGCGGCGATCTCCCGTAGGCTGGAACCGACGGAGGGCGCTTCGTCCCCGGGCGCCCCGCTCCGGGGGAGCACCTCCGGCGGCACCGTCGGAACGCCCCGGGCGCCCCGCAGTCGCCGCCCAGCCAGACGCCAACGGCGCACGGCGCCGCGCGAGAGAAAGGAGCCGCGCATGCCCGACGACTTCCTCCGACACCTCGGAGACCAGGCCGAGCCGCTGCTGAGCTACAAGGTCGAGGGGATCGCCAAGGAGCGCCTCACCCTTCCGGGCCCGGATTTCCTGGAGCGCTCGTACCTCGACTCGGATCGGTCGCCCCAGGTGCTGCGCAGCCTGCAGCAGATCTTCGGCCACGGCCGCCTGGGCGGAACCGGCTACCTCTCGATCCTGCCGGTCGACCAGGGGATCGAGCACACCGCCGGCGCCTCCTTCGCCCCGAACCCCGACTACTTCGACCCGCGCAACATCGTCGAGCTCGCCGTCCAGGGAGGCTGCAACGCCGTGGCCTCGACGTTCGGGGTGCTGGGTGCGGTGGCGCGGCGCTACGCGCACCGTATCCCCTTCATCGTCAAGCTCAACCACAACGAGCTGATGACCTACCCCCAGAGCTACGACCAGATCCTCTTCGGCACGGTCGAGGAGGCGTGGAACATGGGCGCCGTGGCCGTTGGTGCCACCATCTACTTCGGCAGCGAGGAGTCGGACCGCCAGATCGTGGAGATCGCGGAGGCGTTCGCGCACGCGCACGAGCTCGGGATGGCGACGATCCTGTGGTGCTACACGCGCAACGAGGCCTTCAAGAAGGACGGCACCGATTACCACACCGCTGCCGACCTGACCGCCCAGGCCGACCACCTCGGCGTGACCATCCAGGCGGACATCATCAAGCAGAAGCTCCCGACCGTCAATGGCGGCTTCACCGCCGTCGGCTTCGGTCGCACCGATCCGCGCATGTACGGCGACCTGGTGCCCGACCACCCCATCGAGTGGGTGCGCTGGCAGGTCGCCAACGGTTTCATGGGGCGGATGCCCCTCATCAACTCGGGCGGCGCCTCGGGCGCGAACGATTTCGCCGAGGCCGTGACGACCGCCGTCATCAACAAGCGGGGAGGAGGCAGCGGCCTCATCAGCGGCCGCAAGGCCTTCCAGCGCCCGCTTACAGAGGGCGTCGAGCTGCTGCACCTGATCCAGGACGTCTACCTGTCGGATCAGGTGACGGTGGCCTGAAGGGCGGTGCCGGCTAGGCCGGTCTCACCCGCACCATGCTGCCTTCGCGTGCGCTGAGGACGTCCGCCGCGCGACCGTCGCGCACCGCGATCTCCAGCAGCCCGCTGCTGCCGACGTAGGCCAGCGGCCTGCCCACCGGCACGTCGCTGAAGGCGCGCCGGATGGGACCGATCTCGAAGCCGTTCAGGTATACCCGCCAACCCGAGAGATCGGGCCCAAGCAAGCGGCTCGGAAGGTTGCTGATCAGGTTGCCGAACGGATCGTGGTGGATCAGGTCGGCCTCCCAGCCCTCCGGCGTCTTGCGGGGGCGTTCCCACGGAAGCCGGACCAGCGAGGCCGGGTCGATCGCGCCTCCCAGCGCTTCAATGGCGACTCCGCGGGCGAGGTGGGCGGCGGCGGGCGCGAAGATGTCGCGGCCGTGGAAGGTGGAGCTCACCACGGGCAGCTGGTAGGCGGGATCGTCCAGGGTCACCGCCGCATCGACGGCAGCGCCGTCCAGAACGGCCGTGAACAGGCCGTTGTCGGGGCCGACGAAGAGGTAGGGGTGACCCTCGTCGCGGCGCAGCCGAAGCGCCACGCCGCGCCGGCCCGATCCCACGCCCGGATCGATCACACAGCAGAACACGGTGCCTGCGGGGAAGAAGGCGTGGGACACGAACAGGTCGAAGGCGCCCTCGCGCACGTTGTGGGCGGCCACCTGATGCGTTAGATCGACGACGACGACCCGGGGAGCGATCCCGAGGATGGCCGCCTTCATCATCGCCACGTAGGTGTCGCGCAGCCCGAAGTCGGTGAGGAGGGCGATCGGCGTGCTCGGGAATTCGGTGTTCATGATGCTCTCATCCTACGTCCCTCCTCAGGAGCGCTCGTCGGCGGCGGGTCCGCCGGGCCCGCGTCCGTGGACGCCGGCGTCCTCCGGAGTACCCGTCTCCCCGCCGCGTCGTCGGGCTTCGGCCGAGCCGGACGCCTGCTCCGCCCCACGCGTCGCGCTGCGGACGTGCCTGGTGGCGGGGATCTCGGAGCGTGGAGCGGGTCGCTCGTCGCGGTCCGGTCCCCCGTCCGAGGGGGAGGTAGTCGGCGCCGGGCCGGCGCGCGGCACCGCCGCGGCGCCGAGCCGCTCGAAGCGCTTGCGCTCGAACTGGTAGAAGGCTGCCGGCACCACGAAGAAGGTCAGAAGAGCCGAGCTCAACACGCCGCCCAGGATCACCAGCCCCAGCGGGAAGCGGAACTCCGCGCCCTGCGCGGCGCCGACGATCAGCGGGATGCTGATCACGACCACGGTCATGGTGGTCATCACGATGGGCCGGAAGCGCACGCGCGCCGCCTCGATCAGCGCGGCGTAGAGGTCGCCGCCCTCGGCCATCCGTTGCATGGCCTGGTCGAGCAGCAGGATGGCGTTCTTGGTCACGAGCCCCACGAGCATCACGACGCCGAGGACGCTGATGATGTCGAGCGAGTTGCCTGTGATGTAGAACAGCCAGATCGCGCCGACCAGCGCGAGCGGCACCGTCAGCAACAGGTAGAGCGGGTACTTGAAGGAGTTGAACTGGCTACCGATGGCCAGGTAGTTGAGCAGCAGCGCCAGGGCGAAGGCGATCGGTCCGTACTTGAGCAGGTCGCCCAGCAGGTTGAGATTGCCGCTCGTGGTCTGGACCACCTGGGCGTCGAGCACCCCGGCCGCCACCAGGCGCTGGTGGGCCTCCGCCTTGGCCTGCGACTGGGTGACCCCGGGCACCAGGTCGGCGGTCACGTCGGCGCTGTAGGACTGGTTGGTGCGGCGGATCACGGCGGGAGCCAGACGTGTCTCGAAGTGGCCGAGGTCGCCCAGCGTCACGTTGCCCTGGAGCGCCGGTGCGTAGAGCGGCAGGCTCAGGATGGTTTGCTCGTTGACCAGGTCGCGGGGGTCGGCCATCACCTGGATGGGGACGTCGATGCCGTTCTTGCGCATGTTGGCGGCCTTGGTGCCGACGTTGTAGGTGCGGAGCGCCTGATAGACCTGCGCCCGCGTGAGGCCGGTGCCGGCGAGCTTGGAGGCGTCGGCCACGTACACCCGCTCGGTCGAGCTGGACGCGACGTCGGAGCGCACGTTGCGGAGCTGCGGGTCGTTCTGCAGCACCACCACCGCCTGGTTCGCGTGCTGCCGCAGGGCGTCCAGGTTCGTCGATGCCAGCGTCAGGTCGTAGCCGGGATTGGTGGGTGCGTTGCTGGGGTCGGACGTGCCGACGTTGATGGCGATCTCGGGATGGTCGGCGAACAGGGCGCGCAGCCGGTTCTGGAACGCCACCGCGAGCTGATCGGTGGTGCGCTTGCGCTTGCTCTTGTCGACCAGCTGCACGGTCAGCGTGGCGTCCTCGGGCAGCGCCCCGCCGACCTGGGTTCCGGAGCCGACGGTGGTCTGCACCGTCTTCACGAGCGGATCGGCCAGGAGGTTGCCTTCGATCTTGGTGGCGACCTGGTTGGTGCGCTGCAGGCTGGTCCCGACGGGAAGACGGGCGTCGATGACGAGCTGGCCGGCATCGGACGGGGGCTGGAAGTTGAACCCGATCCGCGGGAAGACCCAGAACAGGCTCGCGAACAACAGCCCGGCCGTGACCAGCACGGTCCAGGAGCGCGGCAGCAGGCGCGACAGCGCGGCGACGTAGGCGCTGCGCGTCCTCGAGACCAGGAAGTCGCCCACCTGGAAGAGGTTGAGCGAAAGCGCGCCCAGCACCGTCAGCACCACGCGGAGCGCCATGCGCAGCAGCACCAGCAGCGGCGGCAGCAGCAGCAAGAGCGCCAGGTAGCGCGGCCCGAGCGCCCGCACGATGCCCGCCCCCGCGGCCAGCGCGATGAGCCAGAACCAGACGCTGCGGTAGAAGTGCAGGCCCCAGCGGACGTCGTTGCGGGACCGCCGCACCGTGGCGGGGAACTCGCGCCACGACGGTGGGAAGGGGTCGGGGGAGAGGGCGAGGCGCACCGTCAGGAAGAACATCGCCTCCAGATAGCTGAAGGCGATGGTGGCCGCCAGGGTGATGCCGAACTGCGCGAAGAACTGGCCGATGATGCCGGGCAGGAAGGAGATCGGCAGGAATACCGCCAGCAGCGACATGGTGGCCGCCAGCACCGCCGTCGAGATCTCACTGGCGCCCTTGAGCACGGCCTCGTGGCGCGAGTAGCCCATCTCCCGGTAGCGGTCGATGTTCTCCGCCACCACGATGGCGTCGTCGACCACCAGGCCGATGGCGACGGTGAGCGCCAGCAGCGTGATGATGTTGAAGCTGTAGTGGAACAGCCAGAACATCACCAGCGCGCCGGAGAGGGCGACGGGGATGGCGAGCACCACGGCGAACACCGAGCCCAGCCGGCCCACGAACATGAGCACCACCAGCGACACGGCCAGCGCGGCGATCACCATCTCGTGGAGGGTGTCGTACACGCTCGAGGCCACGTAGGTCGTGGTGTCCCCGACGATCTGGGTGGAGTAGCCGGCGGGAAGGTCGATCTTCTTCAGGGCGGCGCGCAGGTCGTTGGCGGTGGCCACGGCGTTGCTGTCCGAGAGCTTACGCACCTGCAGCAGGATCACCGGCTCGCCGTTCAGGCGGGCGTAGGAGGCGGGCCGGGCGATGGTGTCGCGGACGGTGGCCACGTCGGCGACGGTGAGCCCGTGCGCGGGGTCGATCGGGATCGACTGGACCTGCTGGATGGTGGTCGGTGTGGAGCGCGCGGTGAGCAGCACGCGGCTGTTGGTGAAGTCGAGGCTGCCGGCCGGGACGTCGAGCGCCGAGGCCTGGATGGCGCTCACGACCTGCTGCGGTGTCAGACCGTAGTTGGCGAGCGCGTTGGGATCGAGCCGGACCTGCACCTGTTCCTTGGCCGGCCCCACCACGGTCACGTCCGCCACGCCGTTCACACGCTCGATGGCCGGTTGCAGGGTGTTCTCGGCGTAGCTCTGCACCGCCATCAAGTCCTGGCCCGGAGCGGACAGCGCCACGCTCAGGATGGGCTGGTCGTTGGGGTTGAACTTCTGCACCGTCGGGTTGCCGGCGCCGTCGGGAAGCTGGTTGCCGATCTGGGCGATGCGCTGGCTCACGTCGATGGCGGCCTGGTTGATGTTGGCGTTGGCGTTGAACTGCGCGATGACGATGGCGTAGCCCTCGTAGCTGACCGAGCTGACCGAGCTGATGCCCGGAAGCGTGGTGAGCGAACCCTCCTCGGGCTGCGCCACCTGGCGGGAGACCTCCTCCGGGCCCGCCCCGCTGTAGCTGGTGGTGACGGCGATGACCGGCACGGTGATGGGTGGGAACAGCTCGATGCCGCGGCTCAGCGTGCTCACGGCGCCGAACAGCACCAGCGCTCCGAAGACGCTGATGGTGAGGACGTAGTTGTTGACGAAGAACTGGATCAGCCGTCTCATGGCGAGCTCGAGCTCCCCACGACCTGGACCTTGGCTCCTGCCAGCAGGTCGCTAGGCACGGGATAGATCACCTTCGCGTCGGGAGGCAGACCCGCGACGGCGGCGGTCCCGCCGACCTCGGCCAGGAGCTGCACCTTGGTCTGGGTCGCGACGCCGTTCTCGACGAGGAGCACGGTGCTCTCCGTGTTGTTGGTCTGGAGCGCGTCGGAGGGGAGGAGCAGGCCCGTGGCCAGCGTGACCTTGTAGTTGATCTGGCCGGTCGCCCCGGTCGGGATGCGGTGCTTCGAGGGGTAGATGAGCGCCGTCAGCTCGACCTGCCGGGAAGAGCCCGGCACGGTCGTGCTGCGGATCACCTGGGCGGCGTAGTCGAGCCCCCCGTAGCTCACGTAGACCAGGCCCTGCTCGGCGAGCTGCTGGGCGTCCTGCGGCGGCACATCGAACTTGGCGAGCTGGGCGTCGGTCGACACGAGCCGGAAGACGGTGCTGCCCGTTCCCACGAACTCACCTTCGGCCACCCGCATGTCGGCGATCTGCCCGTCGAAGGGCGCGGTGATGCTGGCCTCGTCCAGGGTGTGCTGCGCCTGGTCGAGCTGCGTCTGGGCCTGTTGGATCTGCAGCCGCTGGAGCTGGAGGTCCTCGGTGTCGGCGCGGTGCGCCTGGTCGACCGCATCCTTGGCCTGCTGGTAGGCGGAGCGGGCTTGCGCGAGCTGGGCCTTCAGGCTCTGGAGGTCGGTGGCGGAGATGCCGCCGGCGGCGTAGAGCTTCTCGCCGTTGTCTACCTGCTTCTGGGCGAGGTCCAGGTTCTGCTGGGCGGCGTCGAGGCCGGCCTGCGCCTGCGCCAGGCCGTCCTTGGCTGCTTGCTCGGCCTTCTGGAGGCTCACCTTGGCGCTCTCCAGCGCAGTCTGGGCGTTCTGGACCTGGAGCCGCAGCGAGGTGGTGTCGAGCTGCACGACCGTTTCGCCCGCCTGGACGGTCGCGCCCTCATGGTGGAGAACGCTGGCCACGCGGCCGGACGTGCCGGCAGCGACCATCGAAGAGCGCGCTGGATCGACCGTCACCGAGGCGCTGCGCTGGGCGGTGAGGGCGCCCTGCTTGGGCGTTACCACGCGCACCTTGCGCACGTCGGCGGCCTCCCCACCGGTCGCCTGGGATGCGGCGGTCGCGCTCGTCGACGCTTTGGTCGAGGAGCTGGTGGAAGCCGTCGAGGTACCCGTACCGCCGGCGCTGCCACCCTTCCGGCCACCGCAGGCGCTCAGCGCGAACGGCAAGAGGACGAGCAGGAGCCCGAGCAGCGCTCGGCGAGCCGACCTACTGCCCATGGCCGGCTCCGTCGCCCGAGCCCCCCGGCGTCGTGGTGCCCGGCGTCGTGGTGCTGCCCGGCATCGTGCCGCCCGGCGGGGGCCCGGAGCGCGCCGGCGTGCCGGTGCCCGCGCCGCTCGACGGGGGCGCCGCCTCACCCGGAAGCGGTCCGACGGTCGCGGAGAAGTCGTACACGCTGGGGCCCTGGAGCTGCACCTGGGTGCCGGCCTGGAGCTGGAGCAGGGCTACCACGTAGCCGTCTCGCGCCTGCAGGGCGCTGAGCGCTGCCTGCATCTGGCTGAGCTGCGCCTGCTGGTACTGGATCTTCGGGATCAGGCCGGACTTGAGACGGTCCGCGGCGAAGCCGAGGCTCTGGTTGGTGTTGGCGAGGCTCTGCTGCTCGATGCGATTGGACTCGGCCGCGCTCTGCGCCTGGACCACCAGGTTGCGCGCCTGGATCTGGAGGCCGCGCTTCGCCTCGGCGACGAGCTTCTGCGACGTCTCGAGCTGGGTCTTGGCCGACTCGATCTGTGAGGCGGAAGCGTAGCTGGGGTCGAGCAGCTCGACACCGAGCTGCGCCAGGGTCAGCCCTTGCTGCGACTGCACGAGCTGGGGCGTACGGGGAAGCGCCGCCAGGGTCGCGTCCACCGACGGTACGGGCACCAGGAAAGCAGCGGGGATCGGCTCGAGCTTGGAGGCGTCGAGGGTCTGGCCCACCATCCCCTCCAGGTTGGCGAGCGCCACGCCCAGACTCTTGCTTGCCGTCAGAGCTCCCTTGTTGGCGTTGTCGAGCGACACCTGGGCGTTCTGCACGTCGAGGTCGGTACCGCTACCGTTGCCACGCCGGATCTTCGCGATGTCGAGCGATGCCTGCGCGACCTCGACGCCCTTCTGCGCCACGGCGACCTGCTCGCGTGCCTCCAGCACGCCCGTGTAGGCCTGGGCGATCTGGACGAGGGCGTCGTCGTAGGCCTTCTCGAGCTGCGCGCGGTCGAGCGCGACCGCCTGCCGGGCCTTGGTGAGGTCCATCTTGAGGGCCAAGGGATCGCCTTCGACCCGGACCAGCTCGTTGGCGTCGTTGAGGAGCTGGAGCCGCTTGGTCACGGCATCGGGCCGGCTCTGGGCCGCCTGGAGGGCGTCCTGGAATCCGAAAGCGTGCGCGGCCGGCAGCAACAACGGCAGCGCGCCAACGAGCGCGATCATGAGGCGTTTCACGGTTGGACCTCCGACACGGTGGGCTTCACCAGGGGGCGTGCGTAGAAGGTGTAGTAGGCCAGGGTCTTGGCGAGAACGTCCTGACGCGCCTGTTGGAGATCGAGCTGACGTTGCGTCAGGTCGAGGGCCGCTTGCTGGGTGGTGAGCGGGTCGCCCAGGCCCAGCTTCTCGCGAGTCTGGTCCTCCTCGAGGGTCTTGCGGGCGTCGTCGACCTTCCGCTGTGCCAGGCTCAGGCTCCGCTTCGCCTGAGCCAGGTCGTTGTCGAGGCTGGCCTTCTGCACGGCCGTGTTGCGTTTGGCCGCGTCCACCCCGTCCTGGGCGGCTCGCAGCTGCGCGTGGGTGGCGTTGAGGCCGTCGATGACGCCCGGCGAGATGGACATCGAGATGCCGATCTGGAAGTTGCCATTCACGTCGTTCTCGGGGAAGACGCTGCCGGGGCTCTGGAAGTTGTAGCTGATCTTGGGCTGCAGCGTGCGCGACTCGATCGAGATGCCCAGGCTGTCCTGGCTGTCGACGTTCCAGGTGTAGCCCGCCTGCACCACGGGGTAGACGGAGCGCGTGGCGTTGCGCACCGATACGCCGGCCAGCTCGGCGCTCAATTGCGCCTTCTGCACGGCGAGCGCGGTGCCGTGGGGGATGGTCAGGGCCAGCTTCTCCACGTCGGGCGCAGCGGTGGGCCCTACCAGGCTCTCCAGGCTGGTGCGCGCCAGGGCGAGGCTGCCCTGGGCGTTCGCGACGTACTGCTGCGCCTGCTGGAGCCCGGTCTCGGCGTTCCGTAGATCGCGAGCGTTGGCGGCGCCCTTGTCATGCCGCAGGCGCGTCGCATCGAGCGCGGTCTTGGCCACCTGTTCCCCCTCTTGCGCCGAGGCGAGCGACTCCCGGGCGAGCTGCACCCCGTACGCCGCTTCCACCGCCTGGACTTGCAGGCCGGTGAGGGCATCCTGGTACTCGAGCTGCGCCTGCCGGAGCTGGATGCGACTCTTGTCCGCCTGGTCGGCGGTGTCGCCGAAGAGCCATGGCCGCACGGTCACGTCGGCGGAGATCTGACCGCCGTTGTTGGGGAGCGGCTGGACCCCCGGCACGGCGGGATTGGTGTCGACCACGGTGTTGTTGAAGCGGCTGTAGCCGCCCGAGGCCGACAGCGACACCGGGTCGTAGGCCGCTTGCAACTGAGCTTGTGCCGAGGCGACTTGCTCGTGGGCCGCCTGCAAGGAGGGCAGCTTCTGGAGTGGGGCCAGGAAGCTCTGGAGGGTCGTGGCGTCGGGCCCCTGCTGGGCCGCAGCGAATGGCAGCACCAGGGCGAAGGCGAACAAGAGGATGCGTACCATGGCGTCACTCCTCCAGCAGGGCCTTCTGGATCCGAACGAGCGTTTCCAGGTCGGCCGTGCTGAGTCGGGCGAGGCGGTCGGCGTTGGCGTCGAGCCAGGCGTCGTAGACGGCGTCGAGGGTGCGGTGTCCTTCGGGCGTGAGCTCGAGCCGGACGCGCCGGCGGTCGTCGGGATCCACGGCACGACTCAGCAGCCCTCGCCCCTCGAGGTCGGCGAGCAGGACCGAGATCACCGAGGGAGGTGCGTCCAGCAGGTGGGCGAGCTCCTTGGGGTAGCTCGCCTCGTGTCCGAGCAGGGCCAGCGCGAACGCCTGAACCGGACGCAGACCGAGCGGTGCGAAGGCCCGTTCGGCGATCTGGCGCTGCACCCGCATCATCCGGAAGGTGACTTCGTGGAGGTCGGCGAGGAGCCCGGCGCGCGTATCGGGTCGGGCGTCCCTCACGGCCGAACCGCCTCGAGGGCGGCGTGGAGGGGCGGCTGTGGAGCGGCGCGCGCGTGAGCGACACGGGTAGTTCTCATTGGAAAAAAGTTAGCCATGAGCAACTATTAATTCTAGCAGGCCGGACCCCAGGCGTGACCGTAGGGTCGATCCCAGTTCGGTCGATCGGCCGGGCGCCCGCCTCCCCCGCCTCCGGCACGAGGAGGGAAGCGCGACGCGAGGTTGCTTCGCGGTGGGGGTCGGGCATCGCCGCCCGCGCCTGTCTCGCCGCTCGTGCGCCTCGGTGCGAGGGCCCGGGCCGCAGGGTGCCGCGCACGGTCGTACGCGAGCGCCGCGCGACGCCGTCAGGCGCTACGATGGGCGTCTACCGTGGACCGAACCCGTCAAGTGATATCGACGTTGCGAGACGGACGCGTCGGGCGCCGGGCCCGCCTGCATATCAGCTGCACATCTTGCTTGCGAGTCTTGCACACCGTGGGGCGAGGCTTGACGCTATGAGTTCCCACCGTTCGCGAGCCTTGGGAGCGGCCCTTGCTTTCGTGCTCGTCCTCGGCCTCCCGGTGTTCGCCCAGCCGTCCGGGTTCACGCTCTCGGACGCGCTTGCCGCGCTCCCGAAGTCGCCGTCCTGGCAGAAGGCGGACCTCGACTACCAGAGCGCGGCCGACGCCCTGGCCGCGGCCCGCGCGGCCGCCGGGTTGCAAGTGTCGGCCGGCGGCAGCTACGACCGTACGGCGGTGCTCGCGGGTAGTGGCACCGGCCGATCGTCGGCCAAGCTGTCGGTTTCGGCCTCGGCGACGGTGTTGCCCTGGGCGCCGGTCGACGCCTCCATCGCCAACGCCGAGCAGTCGCTGAAGATCGCCTCGCTCAACCGCGACAGTGCGCGTGCCAGCCTCCAACTGACGGTGGAGCAGCAGTACTTCACGGCCCGACTCGCCGCCACCGCCCAGGGGGTCGCGCAGGCCGCCCTGCAGCAGGCCCAGGCCAAGCTCGTGGCCGCGAAGGACCAGCATGCCCAGGGTCAGCTCAGCGATCAGGGCCTGGCCCAGGCGCAGGCGGCCGTCGCAAGCGCCCAGGCGTCGCTGACGCAAGCGAACAGCACGCTCGACCTGGACCGCAGGACGCTGTTCGACACGCTCGGCATGCCGCTGTCGGATGCGCCGCTCACCACGGCGCCCCCTCAGGCGGAGGCGCCCTCGCTGCCGCTCGATCAGCTGGTCCAGAGCGGCGTGCCGAAGCGCGATGACGTACAGCTCGCGCAGGTCAAGGTGAGCCAGGCGCAGGCCTCGCTCGCGGCGGTCTCTGCGCAGCGCTGGATTCCCGCCGCGAGCCTCAACCTGGGCGTGGCCGGCAGCGACAGCACCGGCAGTCAGGCCGGGATCGGGGTGAGCGCCGGCCTGGACTTCCAGAAGGGCACCCTCACCGGCACCGCGTCCTATCCCGTTGCGGCGGCGCCGGTTGGCAACGTCTCCACGCAGCTCAGCATCGGGGCGTCGGTGAGCATCCCGCTCGACGCACCCTCCTCGGACGCCTCGATCCGGAGCGCCCGGACCTCGCTGGCCAGCGCCAGGGCGGCCTTGTCTGCCACCGAGCAGTCGGCATCGCTCGACATCCGGCAGAGCTACGCCAGCTATCGGGCGGCCCAGGCATCGCTCGCCGCCGATCAGGCCTCCCAGGCGGCCGCCAAGCAGGCCCTCGACACCGCCCAGGCCAGGCTCGGCGCCGGGCTCGCCACCCGGCTCGACGTGGGGGATGCGCAGGTTGCCTACCGGCAGGCCCAGCGCTCCGTCGAGTCCGACCAGAACTCGGTCTATCTAGCTCTGCTCCAACTGCGCAACGCGTTGGGGGAGCTCAAGGCACCCCCAGGAGGACAGCCATGACAACTCGCATCGCCACCTGCCTGATCCTGGCGCTCGGCGTGGCCTGGGCGCAGCAGACGCCCGCCACGTCCGCGCCGACCGCCCAGCAGCAGACGGCCCAGCAGACGAAGGCCACGGCCACGCTGGATCTCGAGCAGGCGCTCGCACGCGCGTACGCGCAGGGCACGGCGTTGGCGACCGCGCAGACCAACCTGCAGAACGCGCAGCTGCAACTGACCGCTGCCCAGGCCGATCCCTCGACGCTCGTGCTGCAGAAGACGCAGGCGCAGCAGGCTGTCGCGCTCGCTCAGGTCAACGTCGCGTCCACCAAGCTGCAGGTTCTGCAGAGCGTGGTGAGTGCCTACCTGTCGCTGTACGAGGCCCAGCAGAACGTGTCGCTGGCGCAGGCCCAGCTCGACCTCGCCAACAAGGACCTCAGCGTGGCGCAGGCCAAGTACCAGGACGGGAACGCGACGGCCCTGGACGTGTCCAAGGCTCGGACGACGCAGCAGAGCGCGCAGCAGACGCTCGCCAACGCCAAGGCCAAGGTACCGACGAGCGCCGCCCAGCTCGCCACGCTTCTGGGCGTGACCGACCTCGGGTCGGTGACGGTGGCGTCGCCGCCGGACTTCCCGCAGGTGACCGTCGCCCTTTCGGACCTCCAGAACGGGTTGCTCGATCGCCTACCCAGTGTCGTCCAGGCCAAGCAGGCCGTGGATCTCTACACGCTGCAGGTGAAGCTCTACGACAACGACTACACCCCGCGCATGACCTACCAGACGTCCAAGACCGCACTCGACAACGCCCAGCGGACGCTCGACACGTCTCGGCAGAATGCCTCGACCAGCGTTGCGAACGCCTATCAGGCGGCCAAGGACACGTACGCGAACATCGACATCGCGCAGCAGAATCTCAAGAACGCCCAGCAGGTGCTGGCTCAGGACCAGGCTGCCTACCAGGCGGGGACGGTGGCGGCCGTGCAGGTGCAGTCCGACCAGGTCAACGTGGCCTCGGCGCAGTTCAGCCTGCTGCAGTCGGTCGACACCTACCGGAATGCGGTCGTGACGCTCTCCATCTCCGCCGGCCGGGATCTCACCGGACTGGTGGCTCCGGCGGCGTCGGGTAGCGGAGGCGCGTCGTGAAGGCACGAACGATCACCATCATCGTGCTCTTGCTCGTCGCCGCCGGGTTCGGAGGCTACGCCCTCCGAGGGAAGGTAGGGCACAGCTCCGGTGCGGCCTCGGGCGGCAGCGCCGCGTCGAATCCGTTCGCAGGCGGCGCCAACCGAGGGGGAGCCCGCGGCGGCGGCCCGGGCTTCGGCGGCGGAGCGCCCGGCGGCGGCAGCTTCGGCGGACGGTCGGTGACCGTGACGGTGCAGGCCGTCAAGGTGGCCAACGGCAAGCTGATCGCGCAACGCACCACCACCGGGACGGTGGTGCCGGTGATGCAGAGCAACGTCGCGGCGCAGGCGAGCGGCACCGTCACGAGTCTTCTCGTCGCCGTCGGCGACGATGTCAAGACCGGTCAACCGATCGTGCAGCTCACCACCGACGCCCTCGACCTCGCCGTCGCCAACGCGAAGACGCAGCTCAGCACCGCCCAGATCAACCTTCAGACCCAGCAGACGAACACCCAGCAGGCGGCCACCCAGCTCAAGAGCCAGCTCGACTCCGCGCAGGCGGCCCTGTCGGCGGCCCAGGCCAACTACGAGTCGGCCCAGAAGGTCTACGCGCTCGGCGGTACCTCCAAGGCCAGCGTGGACAGTGCTCGCAGCCAGCTCGCCCAGGCCCAGGCGAACGTCACGTCTGCGCAGAATGCCCTGTCCCAGAACCAGCGAGCCGAGGGCGAGAGCCTGCAGCAGCTCAAGCTGGCCGTTGCACAGGCACAGAACGGCGTGAAGCAGGCCGAGCTGAATCTGTCCAACGCGACCATCCGCGCGCCCTTCGCCGGGCAGGTGGCCTCGTTCTCGGTGGCGCCCGGAGAGTACGTGGGTCCCTCGACCTCGGTGGCCACGCTCGTGAGCGCTCAGCGTCAGGTGCAGCTCAACGTGCCGCCCTCGGACGTCAGCGCCTTCGGGGCGGGCACCAAGCTCACCTTCTCCACCGGGGTGACGCAGTACCCCATCACCGTCAACCAGCGGCCGGGTGCCCCCGTCAACCAGGGCGTGACCGTGACCGCGAGCTTCGACAAGGCGTCTGCGGCTGCCAGCGACCCGCCGGCAGTCGGGGTGGTGGGAACGGTGGACTACAAGGTCACCCTCGCCACGGCCACGCTGGTCCCGATCAGCGCCATCCAGAACGACGGCACCAACACCTTCGTGTACGTGATCCAGGCCGGCAAGGCGGTGCAGACCGACCTGACCATCCTGGCTCAAGCCGGAAACGAGGCTGCCGTGTCGGGCGTTCCGACCGACGTCACGATCGTCGATCAACCGCCTCCGGGGCTCCTGAACGGCGCTCCCGTACAGGTCCAGGGTGCGTCCGGTTCCGGTGGGGGTGGCAACGCCGCTGGCGGTGCGGCGGGCAACGCGTCTGGAGGCCCGTCCAGTAGTCGCAATCCGGCCGGGGCTGGTGCCGGCAGCGGGCAGCAGCGCCCCGGCTCGGGAGCGCCGCCGAGCGGCGCCCCTAGCGGCAACGGCGCGAACCGGCCGGCCGGCGGCACGAGTGGTGGCTCCGCGCCAGGTGGGAGTGCGCCCACGGGCCGCGCTCCCGCCGGTGGGGGAGGTCAGTGATGGCGGACGAACCGCGGGACGGTCGCCGGCACGGTCCCGAGGGCGCCAGCGATGAGGCGCGCCGGGCAGACCGCAACATCGCCGAGCACGTACATACCAATCCCCTGGTGGGGTTGTCGGTGGCACGGTACGTGCTCGCCATCGGCATCTTCGTGGGCGTGGTGGTGTTCGGCCTGATCGAGACCAACAACCTCGGCGTGGACCTGCTGCCCACGACCAACATCCCGGTCGTCATGATCGCGACCAGCTATCCCGGTGCCTCCCCCGCTGTGGTCGATCAGCAGGTGACGCAGGTGGTCGAGTCGGCGGTCTCCACCGTCGGCGGCATCACGAGCATCGACTCCAACAGCGGTACCGGCTCGAGCCGTGTGATCCTGCAGTTCGGCCCCAACACCAACCAGGCGGCCATCGCCAACTCCGTCGCCGCTCAGGTCGCGTCGCTGCGAGGTCTTCCCAGCGACGCCAGCACGCCCATCGTGCGCACCTTCGACCCCAATGCCCAGCCCA